>JAHFCU010000023.1 GCA_023249305.1 Gemmatimonadota bacterium | reverse complement strand
ACGCGGTGCTGAGCGACGTGAAGACGGGCCGCACGTACACACCGCTGCAGCATCTCCCGGGAGCGACCGCGACGCTCGAGATCCACAACTCCGCCCTGAGCGAGATGGCGGTGATGGGCTTCGAATACGGCTTCAGCGTGGCGGCGCTCGATACGCTGACGCTCTGGGAAGGGCAGTTCGGCGACTTCGTGAATGTCGGCCAGCCGATTATTGACCAGTTCATGGTCGCTGACCGCGCCAAATGGGGGCAGGATAGCGGCCTCGTGCTGCTGCTGCCGCACGGGTACGAAGGGCAGGGGCCCGAGCACTCAAGCGCACGCCTCGAGCGATTCCTGCAGCTCTGCGCCGAGAACAACATGATGGTAGCGTATCCGTCATCGCCGGCGCAGTACTTCCACCTGTTGCGATGGCAGGCGCGCCGGCAACCTCGCCGGCCCCTGGTGCTCTTGCAGCCCAAGTCGCTGCTGCGTCTTCCGCAGGCCGCATCGCGGCTCGTCGATCTCGCCACGGGGACGTTTCGTCCGGTAATTGACGATCCGTCGGGCGACGACAAACACGAGCAAGTGCGCCGCCTAGTCTTCTGCACCGGCAAGGTCTACTACGACCTTGTCGCCAAGGAGGTCGGCAGCCACGTGGCCGTCGTACGGGTCGAAGCGCTGTATCCGTGGCCGCTGGACGACGTGTCGCGAATCGTTGACCGCTACCCGAGCATCGATGAGGTGGCGTGGGTGCAGGAAGAGCCCAAGAACATGGGGGCGTGGAGCTACGTCACGCCACGTCTGCGTGTCGCAGCGGGCAACGCGCTCGTCATCCGGTACATCGGGCGGCCGGAGCGCGCGAGTCCCGCCGAGGGCTATCCCAAGGCGCACGCCGACGAGCAGGGACGCATTGTGCAGGAAGCGCTCGAGGTGCCGCCGCCGCGCGGCGGCGCCGGGACACGGCGTTCAGCCGCTCTCGCCAAGTAGCGGGAAGACTCTGGAGGAATTCGCATGATGATGCGCCCGCCGCGCGCGCTGCTCGCGTGCGCCGTGCTACTCTCGCTTGCTACGACGCGCACCGCCTTCGGGCAGGAGCGCGGCGCGGCCGCATTGGATCACTTCGTGAACGGCCTGCTCAGCACGCCGCGTGTGCTCGTGATCGCCGCGCACCCGGACGACGAAGACACGCAGCTCATCGCCTGGCTGAGCCGCGGCCGGCACGTCGAGACCGCGTACTTGTCGCTCACGCGCGGCGACGGCGGACAGAACCTCATCGGCAATGAGCTGGGAGATGCACTCGGCGCCATCCGCACCGAGGAGTTGCTTGCCGCGCGCCGCATTGACGGTGGCCATCAGTACTTCACGCGCGCCTACGACTTCGGCTTCTCCAAGACCGCGGACGAGACATTCAAGCACTGGGACCACGAAGAGGTGTTGCGTGACGTTGTGACGGTGATCCGCGCCTTTCGTCCGCAGGTGATCGTCTCAGTCTTCTCTGGAACGCCGTCCGATGGACACGGGCATCACCAGGTGGCGGGCATCGTGGCGCGCGAGGCGTACGAACTCTCCGCCGACACAGTGCGGTTCCCAGTGGAGCCGTACGGTCTGGCGTGGGAAGCGCAGAAGTTCTATCGCGGCGCGCGCTTCACGAGCGTGCAGGCCACGCTCTCGTTCAACGTCGGTGAGTACAATCCCGTCGCGGGACGCAGCTACGCCGAAATTGCGGGCGAGAGCCGCAGCCAGCACCGCTCGCAGGGCTTCGGCGTCCTCCAGCGGCGCGGTGCCGCTGTGGACGCGGTCAACCGGCAGGCAACGCGCGTCAACGAGGCGACGCCGGCCACGAGTGAGCGCTCGATCTTTGACGGCATCGACACGACGCTGGCGCGTCTCGACGCCGGCTTGTCCGACGGCGCAACGGCGCGATTGCGGTCGGCGCGCGCGCATGCCGACTCGGCGCGCGCCGTACTCGACTTCAGCCATCCTGAACGGATGGTGCCGCAGCTGGCTCGGGTCGCCGCTGATGTCACCACCGCGCGCGACGCGACGCCGGCTTGCGTGCCGTCGGTGCGCTGGCGCGCGCCGCGTCCGGTGCGCTGCTCGCGCGCTCAGCTCGACGCGGACGCGGCCGTGGAGCAGATGACTGGGCGCAGCGCCGAGGCGCTGCTCGCGGCGGCCGGAGTTGCGGTGGAGGCCACCGCCGAGCGGGAGCTGCTGGCGTTCGGCGACTCGATGCCAGCCAACATCACGGTGTACAACCGCGGCGCGCAGCCGGTGACCGTCACCGCCGTGACCATCAACGGCTACACGACGCCGCTGCCATCGCCCGTGACCATTACACCAGACAGCGCGTGGCGCACCACGCGCATGCTCGTCGGCCTCGTGGACACACGCCCGTGGTGGGTGGGTGGACGGCAGGGCGACATGTTCGCTGACCGGCGCTCGCCCTCGGACGGATTGAGTCGCGTCTCGGCCGTGTCCACCGGCATGCTGCGCGGCGTAGCGCTTCGCGAAGACGTGCGCCGCGAATCGGAGGCGAGCGTGGACATCGCCATTGCCGGCGTCACCGTCGCGACGCCCCGCGAACCCATCGTCTACCGATTCGCCGATCCCGTGCTGGGTGAGCAGAATCGTCCTGTCGGCGGCGCGCCGGCCGTATCGCTCGCGTTCGACCGCGGCCTCGAGTGGATGCCGGCCGGCAAGCCAGTGGACAAGCTGCTGCGCCTGACCATGCAGTCGTACTCGACGACGGCGCGCACGTACACACTCAAGGTGATCGCCCCCAAGGGAATCACTGTGGATTCGGCCACGCGCCCAGTGGCGCTCGACCCGCTCGAAGTGCGCGAGCTGTTCGTGCACCTGCGCGGAACGCTGCCCGAGGGGCGTTACGAGTTTGGCGTGATCGCCGAGGGCGAGATGGGCAGGTACGCCGAGGGATTCCGCACGGTCGAGTACTCGCACATTCACCCCATCCGTCTGTATCGCTCATCCGGCGTCTGGTTGCAGGCTGTCCAAGTCACGGTGCCGGCGGGTCTGCAGGTGGCGTACGTGCAGGGCGTTGGCGATCTCTCGGCGGCGGGGCTGCGGCAACTCGGCATTCCAGTCACCGTCGTGACGCCGCAGGAACTGCCGCTGCTCGATCTCTCGCGCATCACAACCGTGATCGTCGGTCCGCGCGCGTATCAGGCGTCGCCCGAACTGCGCGCGTACAACCGCCGCCTTCTCGAATTTGTGAAGGGCGGCGGGACGATGCTCGTGCAATACGGCCAGCAGGAGATGGCGCGTCCCGGCCTGATGCCGTACCCGGTGTCGCTCGCGCGCTCGGCGCAGCGCGTCACGCTCGAGGAGGCGCCGGTGACCGTGCGCGATCCCAAGTCGCGGCTGCTCAATTGGCCCAACACGATCGGCGACCGCGACTGGGCCGACTGGGTGCAAGAGCGCTCGCTCTACATGCCGAGCACCATTGACTCGCTGTACTCGGCGCCGCTCGAGATGCACGACCCAGGCGAGCCGCCGAACTTCGGCGCGATCCTCACGGCCAAGTACGGCAAGGGCACGTACGTGTACACCACGCTGTCGCTCTTCCGCCAATTCCCGGCGGGCGTTCCCGGCAGCGCGCGGCTCTTCGTGAACCTGCTCTCGGCCGGCCGCGGCACTGAGCCGAAGGCGCCAACGCGCGTGCGGCCGTGAGTCGGCCGTTCCGCCAGGTGCTCGTGCGCGTCCTCGCCGTCGAACTGCTGGTGTGGGCGCTGCTGCTCGCGCTGCAGCACCGGTATACGGGCTAGCGCATGCACTGGCTGAACTGGGTCATTGTCGTCGGCTACCTCACGTATATCTCGGTGGACGGCATCCGCCGCTCGCGCGGGACCGCGAAGCTCGAGGGCTACTTCCTCGGCAATCGCAGCCTGCCGTGGTGGGTCGTCGGGCTGTCGGTGATGGCCACCCAGCTCTCGGCGATCACGATGATCGGCACGACGGGGCAGGGCGCCACCGACGGCATGCGCTTCGTGCAGTTCTACTTTGGCTTGCCCGTAGCGCTCGTGATCCTCGGCGTCACGCTCGTGCCCTTCCTGCACGGCGCCAAGGTGTACACGGCGTACGAGTTCCTTGAGCGGCGCTTCGACGCGCGCACGCGATCGCTGACGAGCCTGCTGTTCCTGCTCTCGCGCGGCCTGTCGTGCGGCACGATCATCGCGGCGCCGGCGGTCGTGTTCTCGTCCATTTTCGGCCTGCCGATTCCCTATGCCGTGGCGCTTATCGGCGTGCCGACGGTGATCTACACAATGATCGGTGGCGTGCAGGCAGTGGCGTGGACCGACGTGAAGCAGATGGTCCTCGTGCTCACGGCCATCGTGTCGGTCATCGTCGTGCTGCTCGTTCGCATCCCCGTTCATCCCGATGACGCGCTACGCATCGCTGGCGCCGTCGGTCGCCTGCAGGTCTTCGACTTCTCGTTCACGGTCACCAAGCAGTACACGTTCTGGAGCGGGATCATCGGCGGCACGTTCCTGATGCTGTCGTACTTCGGCACCGACCAGAGCCAGGTGCAGCGCTATCTCACGGCGAAATCGGTGGACGAAGCGCGCAGTTCGCACCTGATCAGCGCGTACTGGAAGATCCCGCTGCAGGCGATGGTATTGCTCGTCGGTGTGCTCGTCTTCGTGTTCTACGTCTTTACGGCGCCGCCGCTGTACTACAATCCGGCTCAGGCGGCGCACGTGCGATCCGCCAATCCCGCCGCGTATGCTGCTCTGTCGCAACGCTACGATGCGGCGCTCGCACACCGCGCGGCGGCGGCCCGAGTACTCGCGCGCGCGCCGCGCGCCGCGGACGCCTCCGCTCGGCAGGCGCTGCGCGATGGAGAGCGCGAAGTTGGCGCCGTGCGCGCCGACGCCATGGCCGCGACGACGACCAATGGCAAACCGGCCGCCGACGTGAACTACATCATTCCGCACTTCGTGCTGACTGAACTACCGATTGGCCTCACGGGCATCTTCATCGCGGCCGTCATCGCTGCGGCCATGTCGGCGGTCGCCGGTGAGCTCGCGTCGCTGTCGAGCACCACCGTCATCGACCTTTATCGGCGCTGGGTGAAACCGGAAGCCGATGATGCGCACTACTTGAAGGTGTCACGGGCAGCGACCGGCGCGTGGGGACTTTTCGCTTGCCTGGTCGCGACCTTCGCGGCCAACCTCGGGTCACTCATTGAGGTCGTGAACCGTTTCGGGTCGTACTTCTACGGCTCCATCCTTGGTGTCTTCCTGCTCGCCATGATCCCGCGCACCCGCGGGAGCGGCGCGTTCTACGGACTGCTCGCGGGCATGGCCGCGGTTGGGGTCGTGAACTTCGGGGCGCCATCGGTCGCCTTTCTCTGGTACAACGTGATCGGCGCGGTGACGGTGGTCACGGTCGGCATGCTCTTCGGACGCTCGCCGCGCGAAACGATCGCATGACCGCGCATCCGCGTGTCGTGATTGTCGGCGGCGGGTTCGCCGGCCTGCATGCGGCGCGCGCCCTCAAGGGCGAGCCGGTGGATGTGACGCTGGTGGATCGCACCAACCACCATGTGTTCCAGCCGTTGCTGTACCAGGTGGCAAATACGTCACTCGCTCCAAGCGACATCGCCGCACCCATACGGTGGATTCTCCGCTCCCAGCGCAACGTCGCTGTGCTCCTCGGCGACGTCACGGCGGTGAACGCGGATGTGCGCACGGTGCAGGTGAGTGGTCACGGTGCCATCCCGTATGACGCACTGATTGTCGCCACGGGGTCGCGCCACGCCTACTTCGGACGTGACGAGTGGGAGCCGCATGCTCCCGGCCTCAAGACTCTCGCCGATGCACTCGACATGCGACAGCGAATGCTCCTCGCGTTCGAGCGAGCCGAGTGGACGACCGACGAGGCCGAACGTGCGGCGTTACTCACGTTCGTCATTGTCGGTGGCGGGCCGACGGGTGTGGAACTGGCGGGAACCCTGCCCGAGTTCGCGCGCGCTGCGCTGCGGCCGGACTTCCGCCGGTATGATGCAGGCGCCGCCCGTGTGATTCTCATTGAACGCGGCCCGCGGCTCCTGCCGGCGTTTCCAGAGCGCGTGAGCACGTCGGCGCGCCGCGATCTTGAACGGCTTGGCGTTCAGGTGCGCACCGGGACTGTGGTGACCGATGTGACGGAGGGCGGCGTGGCCATTGACGGCGACAGGTTGGCGGCGCGCACCGTCTACTGGGCGGCCGGCAACGCGGCCTCGGCGCTCGGCCGTTCGCTCGGGGCTCCGCTCGATCACGCCGGCCGCGTGTTAGTGGCCGATGACCTATCGGTGCGCGCGCATCCCGAGATCTTCGTGGCCGGAGACCTCGCCGCCATCAAGTGGGACGCCGAGCGGTGGGTGCCCGGCGTGGCGCCGGCGGCGATGCAGATGGGACGGCTCGCCGGGCGCAACGCGGTGCGCCGGATTCACGGACGGGCAACAACGCCGTTCCGCTACCGCAGCAAGGGCGAGATGGCGACCATTGGCCGCAACAAGGCAGTGGCCGTGTTCGGTGAGCGCGTCACCGCCACTGGGCGCGTGGCATGGTTCCTCTGGCTCTTCGTGCACATCATGTATCTCGTGGGTTTCCGGAACCGGCTCAGCGTGCTATTGCAGTGGACGTACGCCTACTTCACCTTCCAGCGAGGTGTGCGCCTGCTCGCGTCGTCCGATCCGGCGCGCCGCGAGGCGGCCGACGGTACGCAGTTGCCGTGAGACGACAACATCGGGCGCGCGGGGACCGCCGCATCGTCTGGCATCACCACTTTGTTGAGGTAGAGTACCCTCTCGTCAGACGGCTACCTTAGGCGGCTGTTTGCCGTACGACTCCATGTCGAGCCCCAGCGAGATCGTGAGTAGCACCACGACCGCCGCCGTGACAAACGGCACTCGCTGGCCGAGTTGGTCATACGCCCACCCGAAGTAGAGCGGGCCCGCCACCCGGGCGATGCCGCCAAATGTCTGCTGCACGCCCATGTAGAGTCCGCGCTCGTGTGATGGGACCACGCGGCTCAGTAGCCCCGTCACGCATGGGAAGGTGAACGCCGTGCCGAGTGGCACGAGGGCCACGGCCAGGGCCAGCATCGGAATGTTCGGTGCGAACGGCATGCCGCCCAGCCCGCACGCAAGCAGCGACATGCCGAGGCGTGACAGTCGCGCCTCGCCAAAGTGATCCACCATCTTGCCGAGGATCAGTGCGCGCGTGATCACCGAGATGACGCCGATGTACGTGAAGAAGAACCCGATAGTGGAGGCGGTCACACCAAAGCGCCACGAGAGGAAGAGCGCGAGCGTCGTCGTCTGCGCCTGGAATGACCCCATCGTAATGGCATAGATCCAGATCAAGCGCGAGGACGGTTCGGCGCCGTGCGACACCACGCGCAGGATGGCGTCGCGAGACGTCCTCACCTTCTTGCCAGCAACTTTCGCCGCTGCCGCGTCGTGCGACTCGGTGAGGTAGTGATACGCAAAGAGCATTGTGATGCACGACATCAGCGCGGCGGCCAGTCCGGGGCCGCTCTTGCCGAGGAAGTGCATCGCGCCGCCGCCGATCACCGGGCCGAGTGCAACACCCGCGTTTGTCGCCGCCGAGAGCCAGCCGAGCGCCTTTGCGCGTTCCTCCGGCTTCGTCGAATCCGCAACGTACGCTTGGATCACACCTACGGTACCTCCGCCAGCTCCCTGCACGATGCGGCTCAGAAACAGCCAGTCGAGTGTCGGCGCGAACGCGAAGACGAGATACGCCAGTGCTGAGCCCGCCAACCCGATCATCATGGCGGGACGCCGGCCGAAGCGGTCCGACACGCGCCCCCACTGCGGCGCGCTGATGAGTTGCACCACCGCGTACGTCGCGATCAGGAGCGACACCGCCGCGCCTTCGCCGCCCATGCCGAACGAGGCAAGCACGCGTCCCATCACGCCGGTCTGATGCATGTCCTTGGCGTAGAACGGGAGCAGCGGCACGACCATCAGGATCCCCACCATGTCCATGAAGGCGGTGATCATGAGGACGACCAGCTTGCTTCTGGCGTGCACGTCGTCTGAAACGGTTGGTGCAGTCATGAATCAACCGATGGGGGCGGTGCCGACGAGGACAGCCGTGACCATGAGAACGAGCACGGCGATCAGGCTTTCCGAGAGGAGTGTACGACCGACATGGGCGAGCGCAACCGCCTGCACGCGTCGCGTGGCCAGCTTCGAATGCCCCGCGCCAAGGGCGCCGGTGACGCCGACCAGTAGGAGCTTCGCGACAAACAGGCCGCTGTAGGTGGGCGACGCGATGCCCGTCGGCGCGCCCATGCGCAGCCACGCGGTCGCCAGTCCCGTCAGGAAGACCGCCGGAGCCGCGATCACGGCTATCCGGTGGAACGCGACAATCAGCGCGGCCGCGTGCTCCGGCGCGGCCGACGACTGCCGTTCACGCAACACCGTGGTCGTGAGCAGGGCGAGCGCTCCGGCCCACGCGCCAGCCGCCGCTCCGTGCACAACATCCACGATCACTGACATGACGCGGTGATCATCCATCGTTCCCGCGTGCGCGAGGAATGGCGGAACGATGACGAGCACGATCACGCCCGCCCGCGCGGCCGTCGGCCACGCGGCCGTAGCGCCCAAGCGAATGAGCGCCACTGTGACGACGAATGCCGCCACTCCCTGCACTACAAGGGTTGCTCCCCAGGTCGTTGCGATGGCATTGAGGCCGACCGCGCCGCTCTGGGCGCCAGGAACAGTCACGACGGGTGCGAACAGGCGAACGAGCGCGGAAAGTGCCAGCACACCCGCGCACCATGTCGCCGTGCGACGCGCAAATGCCCGCCATTCCTCGCGCGCCGGCGGCGCAACAGCAGATCCCATGCGATCCAGAACCACCTGCCCAAACACCCACGCCCCGATAAGGCCGGTGGTCGCCGTGTACGCGGCGAAGCGCAGCGCGACGGCGAGCAGGCCGCCAGCGGCGTCAATCATGGGCCGTCCGGACGGCGTAACTAGGGGGTGCGGTCATTCGGTGAATCTCGCCGTCGGGAATAAGTCTGCCAACCACCCGACACTCTTCACGCGCGCGCGTCCGGGTGCCAGCATTAGGCATGGTCCAGCGCATCCGCACCCGCTTCCTCGTCATCGGCTCAGGCGTCGCCGGCCTCCACACCGCTTGGCGTGCGTCAGCGCATGGCGAAGTGTACGTGCTGACCAAACGCTCGCTGTTCGACTCCGCCACCGCCTACGCGCAGGGTGGCATCGCCGCGGCGCTCGGTGCCGGCGACTCGCCCGAACTGCACCGCAAGGACACGCTCGCGGCGGGGGCGGCCTTGTGTGATGCCGCGGCGGTCGAGGTGCTCACGTCGGAAGGCCCCGCACGGGTCAAGGAGCTCGCGCACGCCGGGGCACAGTTCGACACGGATCTGCGCGGCCGCCTATCGCTCGGGAAGGAAGCGGCGCACTCGCGTCACCGCATCGTGCATGCCCACGGTGACCAGACCGGCGCCGAGGTGGCCCGCACCCTGATTCAGCGGGTGCGCGAGACGCCAAACATCCATGTGCTCGAAATGGCGCGTGTGCTCGACTTGATCGTGCACGCCGGCCGCTGTTGCGGGGTGCACGCCAGCGTCACCGGGCGCGCCGTCGAGATCATCGCCGACGCCACCGTGCTTGCCGCCGGCGGATGCGGTCAGCTCTTCCGGTACACGACGAATCCCGTCGTCGCCACGGGCGACGGCTACGCGATCGCGCACCGAGCGGGCGTGAAGCTCGCCGACATGGAGTTCGTGCAGTTCCATCCCACGGCACTCGACGCGCCCGAGACGCCGCTGCAGCTCATCTCGGAGGCAGTGCGCGGCGAAGGCGCAACGCTGGTGAACGACGCCGGCGTGCGCTTCATGGCCAAGGTCCACCGCGGCGCGGAACTTGCGCCGCGTGATGTGGTAGCCAGGGCCATCTTCCGCGAGCAGCAGGCGGGACACCGTGTCTATCTGGACGCCCGGGCCATTCAGCGCACGTTTCCCAAGCGCTTCCCCGGCATCTTCGCGCTCTGCGTCGCGCGCGGCATTGACCCGCGGCGCGACCGCATTCCGGTGACGCCGGCCGCGCATTACATGATGGGCGGCATCGTTACTGATCTGGCGGGCCGTTCATCGCTCGACCGCCTCTACGCGTGCGGAGAGGTATCGTGCACCGGCGTGCACGGCGCCAATCGCCTCGCCTCCAACTCGTTACTCGAGGGGCTCGTCTTTGCCGAGCGCGTGGCGCGCGACATCGGCTCCCTCCCTCACCTGCCGCGCCTGCCCCGCAAGGCCGAGTGGCACGTTCCCGTGCTGAGCGACCGCGGTGCAGCACAAGTGGCCGCCGACGCCGTGCGCATGCTGATGTGGGACTATGCCGGAATTGACCGCACGGCCAAGGGTCTGCGGACGTGCGTTGAGCGCCTCGATGCACTCGTGGCCCGCCTGCCTGCCGGCGCCACCGAAGAGGCCAACATGATCGAGACCGCGCAGTTGATCGCCATGGCGGCATTGCTGCGACGCGAATCGCGCGGTGGACACTTCCGTCGCGACTTCCCGCGCCCAAAGCACAAGTGGCGCGGCCGTCACATCGAGTTCTAGCCGGCGCGCACCCCCCATCCACACCCTAGGGAATCGCGGTGTTCACTGCGTCCCGCGACGCGCTGTGGAACACGTCGCCGCGCACCTCGTTGACGCCCGGGGGCGGGACATCGACTAGCAGCGCCGTGAGCGCCATCACGAGGAGAATGAGCGCGGCCTGAAATCGCAGCGTGCGCACCAACTGCGGACGCTCCGTCGTGCGCGCCTGCCGTTCGGCGTGGCGGCGAAGGAATTCGTTGAACACCATCAGGATGCACACAATGCCCACCTTGCCCGCCAGCAGGCGGCCGTACTGCGTGCCTGAGATGTCGTCGAATCCGGTCAAGTGAGTCGCCGAGCTGAAAAGGCCCGTGAGCAGCACCGCGGTGGCTAGGGCGCCCGACGCGCGGAAGTACCGCTCGATCATCGCACCCAGCGGATCCGTCCACGGTGACGCCGTGTGTGCGTGCACACGGCGCTCGGCGAGGATGAGGAAGAAGAACGACCCCAGCCACGCACCAACGCCAAGCGCGTGCAAGCCGTCGAAGATTGGCGCGGCCGTCAGCGTCGCGAAGGCGTCGAAGGGGTGCCCCATGAGGCCACACCCAATCCCCAGCGCCGGGACGCTGAGCACCACCAACGCCCATCCGAAGTTGCGGTGGAACTTGACGAGCAGGTACCCCGCGAGCGCGAGTACGCCCGCGACAAGCGTCGTGCCGAAGCCGATGCCCCACTCCGACCGGAAGAGCAGCGCGGCCATGCGGCTGCCGAGTGAAAACCGGTCGTCCAGCAGCGCAGCGACGCCCGCCGCCCGCGGTCCGGCCAGCAGCACGAGGGCCGCCGCGCTCCAGACACCCCACTGCACCACCATCGCGAACATCTGCTCGTTGGTGGCGTCGCGCACAGGCCCAAGCGGCAGCGCGGTCTTGCGCCAGATTAGGAAGTGAAAGGACGTGGCGCCGACGAGCACGACAATCGCCGCCAGAAACAGCGCGGCGACGAGGTCATTGGTCAGTGCAACGAGAATCGGCACCTGTGGATGATCGCGGGGGAGCGCGTCCAGCGCCAGCACCCCATGCCTCGCCGCAGGACAAAGGGTCGGCTAGCTTACGCAAATGGTGAACAAAGTGCCCGACGCGGCGGCAACGGTCGCGCTGGTCGACGAAATCCGCTCCCTGGCGCGCGAGCGCCGGGCCGTGATCCTCGCGCACAACTACCAGCGTCCGGAAATCCAGGATCTCGCCGATTACGTGGGCGATTCCCTTGGGCTCTCACGCGAAGCCGCGCGCACCGACGCCGAGGTCATCGTCTTTTGCGGTGTCCACTTCATGGCCGAAACGGCGGCCATTCTCTCGCCGTCCAAGACGGTGTTGCTGCCCGACCTCGCTGCCGGCTGCTCGCTCGCGGCGACCATCAATGCGGAGCAGCTGCGCGCCTGGAAGGCCGAGCATCCAGGCGCCATCGTCGTCTCGTACGTGAACACGACCGCCGAAGTGAAAGCCGAGACTGACTACTGCTGCACCTCGGGCAACGCCATCGAGGTCGTAAACGCCATTCCTGCCGACCGGGAGGTTCTCTTCCTCCCCGATATGTTCCTCGGTGCGCACGTGCGCCGGGTCACGGGCCGCACCAACATCCATGTCTGGATGGGCGAGTGCCACGTGCACGCGGGCATCGACCCCGAAAATATTCGGTTGCAGCGGGCGCTGCACCCCGAAGCCGAGTTCCTCATTCATCCAGAATGCGGCTGCGCGACGAGCGTGGTGGAGGCGGTCTCCGCCGGCGACGTGGACCCGCGTGGCGTGCACATCGTGTCCACCGAAGGAATGATGAAGCGGCCCGGTGAAAGCGCGGCTCCGTCGTTCATCGTTGCCACCGAGGTGGGGATCCTTCATCGCCTGCGTCGCGCGTATCCCGGCAAGCAGTTCTTCGCCGCGAACGAGCGCGCATCATGCGCCTACATGAAGGTGACCACCCTGCCCAAGGTGCGCGATGCCCTGCGCCACCTGCAGCACCACATCACGGTGAGCGCTGCCATCGCTGATCGCGCACGACTCGCGATCGAGCGCATGGTGGCGATCGGCGCCGGCGCGCCGCATCCCGCGGCCGAGGGCGTGGATCCAGGCGAATGACGCCGGGCCGCGTTCCCCCTCGGCGAATCTCCGCCATGGACGCGCCGGCCTTCGCCGGCGGCGAGGGCGATCTTCCGCTCACGGAGGCGCAAGTCGCGCGTCTCGTCAAGGGCGCGCTCGACGAGGACCATGCGGCCAACGACGTCACGACGCTCGCTACCGTGATTCCGACGCGCCGCGCGCGCGCTGCGCTCGTCGCCCGCGAACCTGGCACCATATGCGGTATTCCGCTCGCGCTCGCGGCGTTCTGCCAGTGCGATGATCACGTGGAGATTCGCGTGGACATCGAAGACGGACGCCGCGTGGCGAGCGGCGCGACCGTGCTTTTCCTCAACGGCCGTGCGCGCGGCCTGCTCGCCGCCGAGCGCACCGCGTTGAACTTCCTGCAGCGCCTGTCGGGCGTCGCGTCGCTCACGGCGCGCTACGTGGAGGAAGTGCGCGGTACGCGCGCGCGCATTGTAGACACGCGCAAGACAACGCCGGGTTGGCGGCGCCTCGAGAAATACGCGGTGCGCTGCGGCGGCGGCGCCAACCACCGCGAGACGCTTGCCGACGCCGTGCTGGTGAAGGACAATCACCTTGCCGCCCTCGATGGCGACGTCGCCAGGGCAGTGCGGCGCGCGCGAGAGTTTGTCGCGCCAGGCACGTTCGTGCAGATCGAATGTGATCATTTGGATCAGGTGCGCGCGGCCGTCGCCGCCGGCGCCGATGCCGTCCTGCTCGACAACATGAGCCTCGAGATGATGCGTGACGCGGTCACCATCGCCGCAGGACGTGTGCTGACCGAGGCGAGCGGCGGGGTGCGCCTCGACACGGTGCACGCAATCGCCGAGACAGGCGTGGACCGGATCTCGGTGGGCGCACTCACACACTCCGCGCCGGCGATGAACCTGGCGCTTGATTTCGAGTGACGACCTCCGCACGCACCAGCCTCACGCCCATGACGCGCGCTTCGTCCGACTTCCATGCCCCCGCTGAGCCGTGGGCGAGGGCCATGCAGGTGCTCGCGGCCGGGACGATTCTTCGACTGGTCATGGCCGCGCTTGTTCCGCTGACGAACGACGAGGCCTACTACTGGGAATGGAGCCGGCGCCTCGCCGCGGGTTACTTCGACCATCCGCCCGCGGTCGCGTGGCTGGTGGCGCTTGGGACGAACAGCACGCTCGGCGTGCGGCTGGGCGCCGTGGCGGCGAGCTTCTTCGCGGGCATCGCGCTCCTGCGCACGGCGCGTCGGCTCGGCGGGGACGACGCCGCGCTGTGGGCGTCGTTGATGTTTGCCTGCACGCCGCTCGCGGCCGCGGGATACGTCCTCGCCACGCCCGATGCGCCGCTCTTCTGCGCCCTCGCGTGGACGGTGCACGCCGTCGTCGAGGCGCTCGAGGCGTCGGCGGGATCCCGCGGCGCGCTGCGCTGGTGGATCGTTGCCGGCGTCGCGATCGGCGTCGCGATGCTCTCGAAGTACACTGCGGTGCTCGTGCCGGCGGCCATCGCACTGTCGTGCGGGCTCTACGCGCCGTTGCGCGCGCGGTTCCGGGAGCCCGGTCCGTATGTCGCTGTGCTCATCGCGTCGCTCGTGCTCGCGCCGAATCTCTGGTGGAACGCCACGCACGAGTGGACTTCGTTCGCATTTCAGTTGGGCCACGGCCTGGGCGAGCCCAAGAAGACCGGGTTCGCGGCGATGTTCAATCGCGAACTCAACCTCTTCGGCGGACAGGCGGGACTCACATCGCCCATCCTCTTTATCCTGCTCGTCGGTGCGGTCGCGCGCGCGCTGCGCCAGCGTGGGGATGCCGTCTTGCGACTCCTCGCCACGGCGAGCGTCTTCATTATTCTCTTCTTCGTGTGGAGCGCCACGCGCAAGAACGTCGAAGCAAACTGGCCGGCCTCGGCATGGCTCCCCGCCATCATTCTGCTTTCCGTCGAGGCGTCGCACGGTCGGCAAGTGGCGTGGTTGCGCCGCGGTCTGTGGCTTGGCGTCGCCCTCGTCGCGCTCGTCTACGCCGACGCTGCCCTGTTGCTTGCGCCCCGGTTCGGGCTGCGTCCCGGGCGCGATCCGGTGAGCCAGGCCTATGGCTGGGACGCCGTGGCTGCTGGCGTCGCGGAGGCCGTGCGCTCTGCACAGGTGCCGGCGCGCGGCGAGCCGCTGCCGCGCCACGTATGGGTGGCCGCCGATCGCTATCAGGATGCCGCTCAACTTGGGTGGGCGCTACGAAACGCTGGCACCGACACGCTCGGCGTCTTCTCCACGAACCTCGGCGGTCGGCCCAACCAATACGACCTGTGGCTGGGCTTCCGCCAACGCGCCATGAGGGGAGATGTGCTCGTGCTCGTCCTTGACGAATCAACGGACGAGCCAGCACCCATCGTGACGCTGGCGCCGTACTTTTCACGCATTGACGAAGGTCCACCCGTGGCCCGCACTGCCCACGGTCTCCTGCTCGGGCGCCAGCGCGCCTGGCTGCTCCGCGACTGGCGCGGCGGCTGGCCCGGGCATTCCACACCGTCCATTCCGGAGTCCAGATGACTATCCCGGCTGACCTTGAAAAGCGCTTTGCTGCACGAGAAGCGCAATTGCTGGACGACCTCTTCGCCTTCCTGCGCATCCCGAGCGTCAGCGCGAGGTCGGAGCACAACGCCGACACCCAGCGCGCCGCCGGCTGGCTGCACGAGCGCTTTGCCCGCATTGGCTTCACCGTCGAGACCTGTCCGACACCGGGCCATCCCGTGGTGCTCGCCGAGTGGCGCAAGGCGGGGCCCGGCGCACCGACGTACCTCATCTACGGCCACTATGACGTACAGCCGCCCGAGCCGCTCGAGCTATGGACCTCGCCGGCGTTCGAGCCCACGGTTCGCGATGGCAAGCTGTTCGCGCGCGGCAGCGTGGATGACAAGGGCCAGTTATTCGCGCACGTGGCCGCGCTTGAAACGGTGCTCGAGGTTCGAGGCAAGCTCCCGGTGAACGTCATCGTCATCGCCGAGGGCGAGGAGGAGGTGGGGAGCGAGAACCTCGCGCCGTTCATTGAGCAGCACAAGAAACGCCTCGCCTGCGACGGCGTTGTTATCTCCGATTCCTCGATGTTCGCGCCGGGCATCCCGAGCATCCTGAGTTCACTGCGCGGTCTGGCCTATTTCGAGATCACCGTACGCGGCCCGGCGTCGGACCTGCACTCCGGCAGCTACGGCGGTGCGGTGGTGAACCCGGCGATGGCGCTCGCGCGCATTCTCGCCACGATGCACGACGAGAAGGGCAAAGTCGCCATCGACGGCTTCTATGACGCCGTGAAGCCGTTTCCGCCCGCGGTCATCGCGGGCATGCGCAAGCTCCCGTTCGACGAGGAGCACTTCCGTCAGGAAGTCGGCGCGCCCGCGTTGGGCTATGAGACGCAGTACACCGTGCTCGAGAAGCTGTGGACGCGTCCCACGTGTGAAGTCAACGGCCTCCTCAGCGGCTACACCGGCGAAGGCGCCAAGACCGTGCTGCCGGGCGTCAGCATGGCCAAGGTGAGCTGCCGCCTCGTTCCCGATCAGGATCCAGCCAAGACCGAAGCGCTGATGAAGGCGCACGTCGCCAAGGTCACGCCCAAGGGCGTAACGGTGATCGTGAAGCACCTCCACGGCGGCAAGCCGTGGCGCGCCGATCTCGAAGGGCCGCTCTTCGAAGCGGCCAAGAAGGCGCTCTCGGCGGCGTTCGGTCGCGAGCCCGTCGTCACGGGCGAGGGCGGATCGATCCCCGTGGTGGGCGATTTCGAGCGCATCCTCGGCGTGCCCGTGCTGCTGATGGGGTTTGGCCTGCCGGGAGAGAACGCGCACGCGCCGGACGAGTGGATGAGCGTGGAGAACTTCAACAAGGGCATGCGCGCGATCGCCGCCTTGCTTGAGCAGCTCGGCGCCAGGTAGCAGAAGGGCGTTCAGGCAGTCAGTTGTGACACGCGGGGGCACGAGCCGTCAGGCTCGTGCCCCCGCGCCGTCTGGCAATGTCCGCTCACCGGCGGGCGAAGACGCAGATCTTGCCGTTCTTGTGTATCAAACGACGAAGCGGTTCCGTTTCCGCCTTGAACAAGCCATGCGGCTCCCACGACTCGCATCCGGAGCCCGGCACGACGGCAAGGGTGAAGCCGCGATCGGCCAGCGCGCGCCGAATGGCGGGGAGCTTGCGGCTGTACGCGTCTGACAGCGTCAGGATCTGCTCCGTCCACGGACCGAGCAGCACGCGAGTGTGGAAGTGGACCGCCGCACTCTCTTCGGGTGTGTAAATCGTTGCGCCAGGATAGTCACGGGCGATCATCGACTTGACTTCATCGTAGTGGTAATACGGCCGTTCGTTCAGCAAGATATTGACCGGAAGCACGGCCGCCTTGAGCAGCAACACCGGCCACAGCAGATAGAGCACGAAGCGAAGCGAGCGAGCCGCCGCTCCATCGCATGTGGGATCAAAGAGCCGCCTGAGGCCGATGCTAAGTGGGATCGTCGCCAGCACGAATGCGCCGATGTAGTAGTTCGACGCCGCCCCGATTTTCGACTGCCCCACGGTGGCCACGAGGACCGAACCCCCAAGAAAGCAGGCATACAACTTGGCCTCGCGCGGGCGTTCGAGGTGAATGGTCAGCAGACCCCAGGTGGCAAGCGCCACTAGCAGCAGATTGCCCACACCGATCTCGTCCACGACCTGGAGGCCTCGCCGTACCAACCCGACACCAGTGAAGCCGGTTGACGTCAGGATGGAGAGCCAGTCCAGCATCATCTTCGGGCCGTAGATTGCGTAGTTGACGAGAAGGAGCGCGGCGGCGGTGAGTGCAATGCACGTCACGTAGAGCGCCGCACTGCGGCCCTTCCGCTCGGCGAGCAGGAACAAAGACAAACCAGCCACGCCACCCACGGTGTTCAGTTTCACGGCGATCGCCACACCTGCTGCAACTCCGGCAAGCACGACGAGCGAGAATCTCGGACTGCCTGGGCTGAACAGATAGCGGAAGAGAAGCGAGAAACTCGCAAATTCGGCGAGGAACGACAGCAAGTCCGGACGAATCGCCGTGAGGTTTGAAAGGAAGAGAAGCATGACCCAGAGAAGCGCCAGGGTGTGGCATCTCCCGTCGTACTCATTCAGGTGGTGGGCACGGAAGAACCGCCGGACCAGAAGGCTGTAGACGCCGAAAATCGCGACTACGATAAGCCGGCCCGTGAGGGCGACCTGCTCCGGCGTGGCCAATCGCAGAAGTCGAATGACCGGCGTCAGGATCCACGCCAGGTACGGACTGTACGGGTTCCAGTACTGCGGCAACCCATCAAGGGACCCGACGTATGACTTGCCTTCCGCGATCCGGAGCAGCGACGCGAGCGAGATGGACTCAGCGGCGTAGTTGAGGTAGTTCGACAGAAACAAGACGCAGCCAAGGGCCGCCACAAGCATCACGGCGGCCGAACCCAACAAGAACGGCAGACTGCGATTCGCGGCGCGCTGCGTGGGCATTCCCGTCTCGTCGTTGGTGCTCAACGGTCGGTGATCGAAGGTCAGTAGCTACGGCACTCGGAGGCCATCACCCGATGCCGCGATGCTCCCCGTCCGTTGCACGTGGCAAGCGAACGAGATGGGGTGTTCCCTCGCCCGCATCGCGGTGCGCAACGGACCTACAGCAGCCCGGCGAGCAAGGTGTCGTTGTCAGGCGTGCTCGCGATCCGCTTGACGAGCCACTCCATCCCGGCCTGCGGCGGCATCTGCTGCAGGCCCCGGCGCAGGCTGTAGATCGCGTCGAGCTGACCCGGCTTGTACAGCTTCTCTTCGCGGCGCGTGCCGGAGCTCGCAATGTCGAACGCGGGGAAGATGCGCTTCTCGGAGAGTCCGCGGTCCAGCTTGATCTCGCAGTTACCCGTCCCCTTGAACTCCTCGAAGATCACGTCGTCCATACGCGAGCCCGTTTCCACGAGCGCGGTGGCGATGATCGTCAACGAGCCGCCGCCTGACTCCGCCGGAATGTTGCGGGCCGAGCCGAAGAACGCCTTCGGCTTGGCCATCGCCGAGGTGTCGAGGCCGCCCGACAGCGTCCGTCCGGTCCCGCGCTCGGCGGTGTTGTGCGCCCGCGCCATGCGCGTGAGCGAGTCGAGCACGATCACCACGTCTTTGCCCATCTCCACAAGACGACGCGCACGTTCGAGCACCATCTCGGTGACTTCCACGTGTCGGCGGGCTGGCTGGTCGAAGGACGAGGCGATCACTTCGCCGACCTCCCACGAAATCGCCTCGCTCACTTCCTCGGGGCGTTCGTCCACGAGAAGGATGAGCAGCGTCGCGTCGGGATGCTTGAGCGCCACGCCCTCAGTGATGGCCTGCAGCAGCATCGTCTTGCCGGCGCGAGCCGGCGCGACGATGAGCGCACGCTGGCCGTAGCCTATCGGGGCGATCAGGTCGATGCAGCGGCGCGTGAGCTCGGGGCCGGCCTTCGCCGGACGTCCGGTCTCTAGCGTAAGCCGCCGGTCGGGATAACTCGCGGTGAGCGACGCAAAATCGGGCCGGCGCGCTGCATCGGCGGGATCATGCCCGTTGATTGAGAGGATATCCACGCATGTGGTCCGCCCGCGATGGTCACGCCCCGTGGTCGCGCGGATCTCGTCCGATTTCCGCAGGCCGAACTGCCGGGCGAGGTACGCCGGCACGTAGGCATCGCCCTGCTCTTCGAGGTAACTCGCGTTGGCGCGGCGAATGAACCCGGCATCGCGCGACGGATCGTACCAGCCCTGCGTGTCGCCGTCGGCGACGATCGGCTGAGGCGGCGGTCCGCCACCCTGGTTGTTGTTGGGCTCGCCACCGCCGCGATTGCGTCCGCGATGCCGTCGTCCGCGGCGCCCAAAGCGGCCTTCACGACGATGCTCAAACTGCTGGCGTGGTCCGCCGTTTGGTTCCGGCGCTCCATTCTCAACGGGCGCCGCCGCCGCCGCGGCGTCCGTCAGCGAATCGGCGGAAGCCGGCAGCAGCTCGCTGTTCGGGGCCGGAGCCTCCGACACAGAGGGGGCAGAACCCTCGTTGCTCACCGGTGCCTCGGCACCGGCGGAGTCGAGGTACGGATCGGGCTCGGCCGACGTGGATTCGGGGGCGGACGCTCCGCGCGAACGCGCGGGACGGCCGCGGCGGCGAGGACGACGATTCTCGCTCATGCGATTGTGGCTGGTGTGATTCGAAACGATGGGGCTCGAACCGCATGCACACGGCCCGAGTACACTGGGAGTGGGAACTCCGACTGCCTGCTCTCTCGGATACTGGTCCGTGACCTCCACGGACTGCGCGCACCCATAGCGCGCCACGCTGATGATGCTTGCTGAAAACGAATGAGACGCGGCGCCCAAGGCGCCTCGGTATCCCAAGCCACGGAACGACACGAGGCCGGGAAGGATCGAACGGATGCATCGTCACTCGCGGCGCGCAGCGCCGGAGTCGCGTGCCGCAACAGGCGGCAGAGGCGGCGGGATGCATTCACCGGTGTGCGCAGGGCGCAGACCGACTGCCGTGGAGTATGGCGGGGACGGACCATTCGCGCAACCCTGCCGCCATCCGCCCGCCTTCGGCACCCGATAAATTGCAATCAAATGACTGCACCGCGTGACCGCACGCTGACCGAACTCACGGCAATCGTCGAGGCGTACCGAGGGCACGGCAACGTCTCCCATCTACTCGAGAGCTTGAACGCGCTTGCCGATCGGTCGTCCACGACGGCGCTGTTCGAGGCAGCCGACGCACACGCGGCGATGCCGGAAGTGCTGGGACCGCTCATGGAGGTGGTCGTTGCACGCGAGCCCAACCACGCGCGCGCCTTGGTGCGTCTCGCGAATGCCTACTGGCTCAGTGGCCGCGGACCCGACGTGGTCGGAGACCTGGCGTCGCGCGCGATCGCGGCCGATCCACAGCACCGCGGCGCATGGCACCTGTGGGCGCTCACCGAGACCGATCCCCGCGCGCGCATGATGCGCTGGCTTCAGGTGACGGCGCGCTTTCCTGATGATGACCTCGCGCGCGCCAATCTTGCCGACAACGCGGCCTCCGTGGGCGCGACTGAGGACGATCCCGTGGCCCTCAAGCTCGCGATTGACACTTTCGCCCACCTCCGACGGACGGCACAGCACCCGGCCCAGCGCGACGCCCTCGACCGCGCTATTGAGACGCTGCGCAGCCGCCGCTGACGCGCTGGGAGTCTGCCCTGGCTAGCGAGGCCGAAAGCGGTGCGGCTCGATCTCGTCGAGCAGGGTGCGGAGATTCTCGCCGATCACCTGCGTGCGGTGAATCGACCGTGGATTGAACCCCGGCCCATAAGGCGTGCCGGAGAGTGCGCCCGTGACCTCGAGGATTGCATCGAACCGGTACTCCACGGCCCGTCCGCTATGCGGATCGGTCCATCGGCCCGTCAATGCGAGGGCGTGGTTCGTCGGCCAAAGTCCAAGCGGCAATGCGAACGTGCGTACGCGATAGCCCGCAACCGCCGAATCAATCGCAAGCAGGCCGCGCGCGACCTGCTCCTGCACGACCGCGTCGCTGTACTTGTTCAACCTCGCGTGCCACAGGGTGTGGTTGCAGAGCTCGAAGCCCTGCTCGGCGAGGAAGCGCACCTTGCGTAGGCGCCATTCGGTCTTCTGCCCGTCAATGCCCTTGTCGCCGAAGAACGCGTGGCCCGCCGATGCGCCGGGAAGCAGGCAAAAGGTCGCTCGGTCTCTCCAATCTGGATGAGCGCGGCTGAAGGCCAGCCAGATGCCGACGCCGCTATTCGGATCAATCTCGAGCAATCCGTTCTGCTCGATGTATGAGAACTGTCCGGGCGACGCGTCGTCGAACGTGATCACTACGGGCGACGTGCCCGCCGGAATGTCGAACTGACGGTCCACGAGTTGCGACACCGTGATCGGCCGGTAGCCACGCTCATAGAGCAGCTCAAGATCGCGGCGTAGCCCGTCGCGCGAGCGCCCCCACCGACTGTCCTTCTCGCCGATCAGGTGGTACACGAGCACTGGAATTCTGAACGGAAGATCGGGAGCGGTTGCTTGCGACAGCGCAGGCCGCGCCCCAAGTAGCGCCGCCAGCGCGAAAAATCGAATGCCACGCATGATGCCGAAAGCTAGCCAAGCACTCCCGGCATCGCCGCCGGCGTGAAGCCGGGAAACAGCGCATCGAGTTTCGTCGCGCCAAGATGCTTCGTGACCACCTCCGCGAAGACGGCGCGGAAATCTGTTGTCAGCGCGAGATCGCGTCCCTCGTACAACTGCTCGGGCGCCAGCCCGGGCCAGAGACCGTGCACCTTATGCCCGCGCACCGAGCCGCCAATGGCGAACATCGCACCCGCGTGCCCGTGGTCGGTGCCGCCGTTGCCGTTCTGCCGGGCCATTCTCCCGAACTCTGACATCGTGAGAATCACCACGTCCTTCATGCGATCGCCAAGGTCGGTCACGAGCGCCGCGATGGACGCGCCAAAGTCGCTCAGGCGTTGGGCGAGTTGCCCCGTGGCACCGCCCTGGTTGACGTGCGTGTCCCACCCGCCGATGTCGGCGAAAGCTACCTCAAGGCCCACACCCGCCTTGATCAACTGGGCGATCGACAAAAGTCGCTGGCCGAACTGCGACGCAGGATATGCGGCCCCATTTTCCGGCAAATACCGCTGCGGATTGGCGGCGCGGAGCATCTTCACCGCCTCAAACATCTCGCTGCCGGTGCCGTGGATCAGGTCGGCAGACCCGGTGCGATACAACGCCTCGAGCTGCGCGGCCTGTGTGCCGCCGCTGCGCACCGTGAAGTCGGCCACGGAATTCATCGCGACCGTCGGTGCGCGCCCCTGCAAGGCGCGCGGCGTCTGCGGCGTCATTGCCACGGCGCGGAACGGCGTCGGTGCGCACTGCTCACATGTTCCCGACGTTGCCAGATAGCGATTCAACCAGCCGTCGCCCGTGCCCTTGTTGTCGGGCGTCGCGCTCTCCATGTAATCCTGCGCATCGAAGTGCGATCGCGTGGCGCTCGGGCTTCCCACCGCGTGGATCGGGGCCAACAGTCCGCGATCCCACAACGGCTTGAGCGGTGACAGGGCAGGGTGTAATCCAAAGAAGCCGTCGAGATCAATCGCTCCGGCCTCTCCGGCCGCGCGCGCTGGCGGTGCGATCGCAATGGCCGGACGCAGCGCGTAGTACGCGCGATCACCATGCGGCACGACCACGTTGAGCGCATCCGCCGCCCCGCGCTGGAACAGGCAGATGAGCACTTTGCCTTTCGCCGCCAGCGGCAGCTCGATGCCCAGCGCCGTGCGGCGCAGGAACGTCGGACTCAAACCCATCGTGACCAGCGCAAAGGCGGAATCGCGAATGAACACTCGGCGTTGCATGGGGGCTACCTCCGTTGGAACTCAGGACTGCCAAGCGCGAGCCCGAGCACCTGCGGCAGGCCACGCAACGTCGGCAAGGGCGCGTTCGCGCGCGCCTGCGCCAACCGCTGTGCCAACCGCATGTCGGGGGGCACGGCACCCGGCGCACTCGGTGGCTGCGGCATCGGCGGCGCCATCATCGGGTCAGGTGGCGGTGTCATCGGCGCCGCGTTGTCCGTCGCCGCTGCCGCCTCGAGCAGGGAGTTCTTGCCCGTCAGCAGCACCGACCGCGTGACGCTCGACACGTCGCCGCCGAGGAAAGCGCTGACGATCGCATCCACCTGCGGCTCGCGCGGCGCCTGACGGAGATTCTCCACGCCGGGGATGGCCATGGGATTTGCGCCGGGGACGCGGCCGCTCGCAAGTATCAATCCGAAGTTGATGCGATTCAGAATCGCGCCGGTGCCCATCCACTTGTCGCCCGTCTCTGGCCAGCCGTCTGGCGTCTGGTGCCCGAAGACTGGCTGTCCCAGGCTTGCGATCAATTGCGACGTGCGAGGCGTCGAATCGGGCTGGGCGTTGACGGCACGCAGTGCGCTCAGCACGACTTCGATCGGCGACTTCACCTTGGCGCGATATGCCTCGCGTGCGAAGAACTCCGGGCTCGTCACGATCGTTCGAACGACTTCGCGAATGTCGCCGTCGGTACGCGCGAAGACGGCGGTCGCGCGCTCCACCAGCACCGTGGACGGCGTGTCGCTGACAAAGCGCCGAGCGAGCTTGAACGCGATGAAGCGGGCGGTGCTCGGATGCCGCGCCACGATGTCAAGCAGCTCCTCGCCGTCCTCGATGCCACGGCCAGCCTTGAGCGTGTGGCCGAGGATGTGCTTCTCGCCCGCGTCGTGCATGTACGCCGCAAAGGTGAACCCGCCGCCCTGCCGCGGTCCGGCAATCGTCCAGCCGGTCAGTGCACGCGCCGCGTTGATGACGTCCTGCTGCGTGTAGCCGCCGTCCACGCCGAGCGTGTGCAGTTCGAGCAACTCTCGGCCGTAGTTCTCGTTGAGGCCGCCGCGCAGGCGGCGCTGCAGTGCCTGCTGTGCGAGCTCGGGCGACACGGCGCCCGGCAGGTTTCGCTGCTGTCCCGGCCGCTGGGCGCGCAGCGCCTGTTGCAACCGGCGCTGAGCCGCTTGCTCGTTGACGACCACCAAGCGGGGACGTCCGGTGTCGGCGGCACTCTCCCAGTTGTCGAGGTAGAACAGCATCGCGGGACTCTTGGCCACCGCGCCGAGCAGATCGCGGAACTTGCCCAGCGCTCGCGGCCTGATGACGCGATTCTCGTAGTCGGCTAGGTAGAACTGCTCGCGAATTCCCTTGCCGGCAAACACGGTGAAGTGATTGAGCCAGAAATCGGTCATCACCGACTCGAGTTGCCGCTCGGTGAGCAGCGCCCGCGCCACGTGCGATACCTGCGTTTCTTCGGCGACCCGGCGCAGGTTCTGACGGGCCTGCCTCAGCGTCGCCGAGTCCTCACGGGTGAGCATGCCGTTGTTGCGGGCTGCCAACTGAGTTTGCAGCGCACCCGGGTTCTGGTACTCGCTCTCGAGCTGCGCGGCTGTCTTCCGCAGCACCTCAAACCGCGTCAACCATGACTCAGCCCGTGCGTCATCGATGCGCTCAGGGTGCAGTTGCGCCTCGATCCACCGGTCAACGCCCATCGCGCGCACCTGCTCGAGTTCGCCCGGTCGCGCGCCGAACGTGAGCCGGGAAAGCGCGTGGACGGCCTGCTGATCGGCCGTCTGCGTGCGGAGGCCGGGGGCCAAGCGTTCGGGACTTGGCGGCGACGGCCGCGCTGGTGCGTTGGCGCAGCCGGCGACAAGGGCGGCAGCGAGAACGAAGCGACGCATGGGGAGCTCGTGAAAGGACTGCGAGGAAAGACGCCGGCAAGTACCCGCTGTTAATGCCACGTGCAACCTACCCGGCGTCAAGACGTTTGGTTCATGCGTCGCAGGTGACGTGCGTCACGCGCGCCTCGTTGCCCAAATCACGCGCGAGCCTCCCAACGAACCCCGTGCGTTGTGCATGGAGCCTCGCACAGTGCGGTGGTGTATGAAGAGTGTCTGCACTGTGGAGTGTGACGTTGCGAAAGCTGGTTCGGTCTGTGATATGAGCGGCTTCCGAGGCGACACATCCTCAGGTGAACTCACGTGACTGGTTTGTGACACGCGTGGCGTGACGCGGCCCAGTCCTTGCAGGTAATCATCAATGCAGGATCGCCCCCCTGGAGGTTTCATGGATGTTCTCGTGATGGTAGAGGAGCAGCCGCCCGAGCACTCGAGCGTGCTCGCGCATGTCAGCTCCGTGCCGTCGCCGCTGACGATGGAGCGTCCGTCGCGTGATGTCGTGACGCTCTACGGCATTCCCAGCCCGGAATCCTTGGCGCTGGCGCTTGCCGCCGCTCTTGAGTCCCGGCGGTCGGCCGACGATCGAGCTGACACCGTACGGCATGTGGGTGTCTGGCCCGAACGCGGCGCAGTTGGTGACGCGGCGTGGCGGGATGAAGAGACCGGTCAACTGGTCACCCGCGACCTGCAGATTCCACTGGCGGTGCTGGCCGAAACGGCCCAGGCGCTGCTGTTAGAGTGCGGTCAGGTGATCCGGCGCCTCGTCGGTGGCCTGTTGATGGCCGACTGGCCAGAAGGCACGCGCCGCGCAGTCTCTTTCTCATTCACGCCGGCTCCGGCCTTGGCCTCAAACGCGGCCGCTACTGAAGCAGTCCTCGCCGTGCTGCGCGAAGCTGAAGGACTCACGTACGATCTTGAGGAGAACTAGACGAACTCTGTTCCGTCAGATGCAGGCGCTCCGGCGCCAATGGGGTCCGCCGCGAGGCGGACCCCATCGTATTTCTGCGCCTTGCAGTACTCGTCCCCCTTCACCAAGCCCCCGCACCCCTCCCCATCCCGCTTCACGCGAAACCACACTCCCTCCTCGTTCCCCTACCTGATCGTCAGGGACGCCATCCCTTGACGTTGGCGTGAACTAATTGGAAGCTCCCATACCGCAAAAACGTCGCCGTCATGACCGGCGGAGGGCAGGATGAAAGAGTATAGAAGTGAGGCCATCAGAAATGTCGCGGTAGTGGGACACGGAGCGAGCGGCAAGACTACACTGGTAGACGCCCTCGCCTTCGTGTCCGGAAGCAGCAAGCGACATGGCCAAGTCAAGGATGGAACCGCGTTGACTGTCACCTCACCCGAGGAAGTCGAGCGCGGTTTTTCGATCTCCATGGGCTGCGCCTTCGCCGAGTGGCGTGACGCAAAGATCAACCTGATCGATACCCCAGGGTTCCTCGACTTCCAGGGCGACGCGATCGCTGGTCTCACCGCCGCCGACGGCGCCTTGGTGACGATCGCCGCCGCCGCCGGCGTCGAGGTAGGCACCGAGCGCATGTTCCGCGAGGCGCTCACGCGCCGCGACCCGGTGCTCTTCGCCATCACCCTGATGGACAAGGAGCACGCCGATTTCGACGCGGCCTACACGGCCATCAAGGAACAGCTCACGAACAAGGTCGTCCCGGTCGAGATTCCGATCGGCGCTGGCCTCGGCTTCAAGGGCATCATCAATCTCTTCACTAAGAAGGCGCACGTTTTCGCACCGGGGACGAAGACAGGCGAGTACACTGAAACCGAGATACCCGATTCGGAGAAGGCGCGCTTCGAGAGGTACCACAAGGAGATGGTCGAAGCGATCGCTGCCACCGACGACGCCCTCCTCGAGCGCTTCTTCGCCGACGAAGAGATCCCAGGCGACGAAGAGATGGCTGCCATGAAGCAGGCGATGAAGCGGCAGGAGCTCTTCCCGCTCCTCTGCTGCTCGGCCCAGCTCACCTGGGGCATGCGCACGATGCTCGACTTCCTCGTCCAGCTCATGCCGTCAGCGTATGACATGGAGGAGCAGAAAGCGTTAAAGGGTGCCGAAGGGGACAAGACGGTCGACATCCATCCCGACGAGAACGCTCCGTTCACTGCGCTCAGCTTCAAGACCACCGCCGAGCCACACGTCGGCGAGGTGACGTTCTTCCGGATGTTCAGCGGTATGGTCGGAAACGGCGCCGAGGTCTTCAACGCGACGCGTGACGTCGCCGAGAAACTCGTGCACCTCGCTGTGCCGCAGGGCAAGGAGCGCATCGAGGTGACGCGCCTCTTCCCGGGCGACATCGGCTGCATCGCCAAGCTCAAGAACACGCACACCAACGACACGCTCTCCACCAAGGAGCATCCGGTCCGCCTGCCGCAGATCGAGTTCCCATCGCCGCTTGTCACGTACGCGGTGCGGGCGACGGCGCGCGCCGACGAGGAGAAGCTCCAGGTCGGCATGCACCGCATCCACGACGAGGACCCGACGTTCGAGACGCACTACTACACCGAGACGCACGAGACGATCCTCAGCGGCATGTGCGAGCGCCATATCGAGGTGGCGATGTCTCGCCTCAAGCGGCAGTTCAACGTCGGCGCCGAACTCCGGACGCCGCGTATTGCCTACCGCGAGACGATCACTGCAGTTGCCGAAGGGCAGGGGCGCCACAAGAAACAGTCGGGCGGCCGCGGCCAGTTCGGTGATTGCTGGGTCAAGCTACGCCCGGCGGCGCGCGGCAAGGGCTACGAGTACGTGGACGCCATCAAGGGCGGCGTCATCCCACGGCAGTACATCCCCGCCGTCGACAAGGGCGTGCAGGAGGCCGCCGAACGGGGCATCCTCGCCGGCTATCCAGTCGTGGATTTCATCTGCGAGTGCTTCGACGGCTCATCGCACTCGGTGGACTCCAATGAAGCGTCGTTCAAGATGGCAGGCATTCTCGCCTTCAAGAACATCGCGCCCAAGTGCCGGCCGGTCCTCCTCGAACCGTTGCATGAAGTCGAGATCCTCACGCCCGACATCTACCTCGGCGACGTGATGGGCGACATCTCCGGGCGACGCGGCCAGATCCAGGGCTCCGACGTCATCGAGGGCATCGGCACGAACGTCAAAGCCATCGTGCCGCAGGCAGAACTCTACCTATATGCCACGAAGCTGCAGTCCATGACGCAAGGGCGCGGCACGTTCAAGCACCGGTTCCACACGTACGAACTGATGCCGCACGACGCCGCGCTCAAGGTGATCGCCGAAGCAGAGAAGGAGAAGAAGGAAGACGCGGAGGAATAACCGCGACCGCTCGGCAACGTGTGGTGAAGGTACGACTGGGGGGGCTGCGTCGCTTCGCAGCTCCCCCCGGTTTCGTTTCGTGGGTCCGGTTCCTCGCGCGGCGCGCCGGCGGCGCGCTACACCTTGTGGTACGAAATCCGCGCCGACTCCACGCGGTCCGCCGCCGTGTACACCTCGAAGTCTGAGAAGAACCCCGGCGCCTCCGCCTGCAGCGTGCGCAGCACCAGCACGGCCAGCCGACGGATCTCTTGCTCGGCGCCCTCGCCCGCGCGCAACTCGAGCATCGTGCGCCACGCACGCGCATTGGCCGTCACCACGATCTTCGTCTCCGTGGAGTTGGGCAGCACGCCGCGCGCCGCTTCGCGCGCCATCTTGCGGCGATGCACCTTGTCGGCCACCCAGCCGTAGCGCTCCATCAGCTTCTCCACAAGCGCCACGTACGTTGCCTGTGCGCCTTCCACCTGCGCCTTCCACTGCGCCACCAGGGCTGCGTCGCCGAGGATCGCCGGCGGGATCACGAACGCCGCGTCGCTCTCGTCCACGTAGCGCTGCGACAGCTGGGAGTAGGCGAAGCCCGCGCGGTGCCGCACGAGCTCATGCGTCAGCGACCGGCTGATGCCCTCGAGCAGCAGCGAATAGTTGGCGTGCTCGAGCACCGACCCGTGCCCCTGCTTCTTGATGTTCTCCAGGTAGTCGCGCGTTGCCCGGCTGGCGGGATTCTTCTGGCTCATGTAGCAAAGCCGCCCGGCGAACTCGGCGAGCCGCTCGCCGTCGGTGCTTTCACCCTGCCACTGCACCGGCAGATGCGCGGGTTCGGCAAATGACGGTCGCGCGAGGACGGTGATCTTGGGCTCGGTGTAGAAGTACGGCATCGGATTCGTGTGAGGGTTGCGCGGAATTTATGACGGGCACCGGCGCGACGTGAGGGTTGTCGCTCACGGGCTACTCGTCCTGCAGCAAGCCGAGGCGGTACGAGGCCCACGCATTGTCGCGTATCACCTTGTCGAGCGCGGCGCGCACGTCGGCGCTCAGCGGCGGCAGTGCCGGGTCGTACTTCACGGACGCGAGCGGATCCTCGCCCGGGCACGGGACCTTCACGCCGGGGTTCAGGATGCCCGACGGGTCGAAGGCTTGCTTCACCCGCGCGAAGAGGGCCATGGCGCGCACGTCCCACACGCGGAACATCAGCGGCGTGCGCAGCCGCCCGTCGCCGTGCGCTGCAGCCAGCGTGCCGCCCAGCATCGCCACGAGCCCCGTCACGTCGTCCACCAGCGCGCGCGCCCGCTCACGCCAATCCGGGTCGCGCACGTCGTGCAGCGTGGTGACGCGTGCATACGCGTCGCCCGCATGCCCGAAGATCACGCCGCGTATGTGATGGCGATCGAGCGCGGCGCGCACGCCGCGCACATAGTCGGGGAAGGCGTCGGGTGGCACTGCGACGTCGTCAATAAGTGGCATGGACGACAAGTGGGGGTCGAGCGCGTTGAGCATAGGACTCGCCGCGTGCCGGATGTGCCAGATCCGCGCTGCCGTCTGCGCATCAGGGGCGGTGACCACCTGCGCCGCGTGCGCCTGCCGACACGCATCAGCCAGCCGCAGGGCCAGCGTGTCGGCGTCGGCCGGCGTATCGCCTTCCGCTTCGATCAGCAGCACCGCCTCGGCGCCGGCCGGAATCGAGAGCGACGACGCTTCGGCGCGCACGACATCTAGGAACGTGCGGTCAAGGAAGTCCACGGTGCTGGCCCCAAGAGCCGTGGCGCGCCCTGCTGCCGTGGTGGCAAACTCAAGCGTGAGGAACGACGCGAGCAGCGACGCGCGCGCCGCGGGCACCGGAGCGAGTGCGAGTTCAATCCCCACGAACACGGCCAGGGTCCCTTCACTGCCCACGAGCACGTCCACCACGTCGCCGCTGCGCGCATACGCAGCCAGCCCGTACCCGCTTGACTCCCGGCGAACGCCCGAGCGCGCCAACGCCGCGCCCCGCTCGAGCACGTCGCGTGACACGTCGTGATAGAAGGACCGCAACGCCTCTACCCTGGGGCGCGGCTCGTTGCGCCGCACCCAAGCACGCGAGCCGTCGGCGAACACACAGTCGAGGCCGCGCACCCATGCGCGCATCGCACCAAGCTTCACAGTGTGCGCGCCCGCCGCGTTCGTACCGGTCATGCCGCCGATTGTGCAGTAGGCGCCGGACGACGGATCCACGGCTATGCGCAAACCGTACGCCTGCGCCGCGGCATCCACCGCGTCACGCAGCGCGCCGGGGCCGCACGTCACGGTCGCGCGCGCGGGGTCCACCGGATCGATCCAATCGAGGCGTGAGACGTCGAGCGCCACGCCGCGTCCGAGCGCGCCGTTCGCCATCGAACTCGCCGAACCACGCGGCACCAGCGGCACCTGATGCTCCGCCGCCCAGCGCACGAGCGTCACCACGTCATCGGCATCGGCAGGCACCGCAACCGCGTCGGGGATGATCCGCGCAACGCCGGCACTCTCGCTGTACACCGCGCGCGCACGCTCGTCGGTGCGGAAGACGCCGCGGAATCCCGCCAGCGCCTCGAGGGCGCCCGGCCACGAAGTGCCGAACGTCATACGCTCATCTTACCAGCGCCGCGAGCGGCGTAAAAGGGCGCTCGCGGACCGAGGCCACGAGACGCCGCAGTAGCGCGTTGCTCGAGAGCGCGCCAAGTCCCGCGACCATCAGTGACTTCACCTCGGCGCGCGAGATCTTCACCGCATCGCCCGATCGCAGCATCGCATCCGTGCGCGTGAGTTCGCGCAGCGTCGCATAGGCGTAGAGCAGCGGCAGCACGCAGAACGCGCGCACCGATAGGGCGCGCCGCGGAAGCAGCAGCAGGTACTCGAATGCCTCGTCGAGATCCGCCCACGCGAGGGTGATGAACTCGCCCACCGCCGCACGGTTCGCCGCGATGTGCGACGGGTCGAGCAGCGTCGCCTGCGAACCACCGTGCGCCTGCAGCGTACACTCCGGGACGTAGATCGCGTTCTCACGTTCGACATCGACCGCGATGTCCTTGAGAATGTTCACCGTCTGCAACGCCTCGCCAAAACGCGTGCACCGCGCCCAGAGCGCGTCGTAGCGCGCCGCCGGCACCTGCCCGTGCTCGCGCCATAACTCCGTCAGCAGGCAGCCCACCGTGCCCGCCACATAGTAGCAATACTCGCGATATTCCTCGACCGTCTGGATCCGCAGGCCGAGCGGGTGCCGCAGCGTGAACGCCGCCATCCCGCGTCCCATCTCGCGCACCCAGTGCGCCACACGATCGCGCGAGCCGGGCGTCAGCGACCTGAACAACGCGCACACGAGGTCCGTGTGCTGGAGCAGCCGCACGTGTGCGGCGTCACCCCGGATGCCCGCCGCCCGCGCCGGGAAGGCATCGGCAGCCGCCGCATCATCCAGGCAGGCGACGAACTCGGCAAGCAGCCGCGCCTTGTCTTCAGGCGCCGCATGGCCGTCGTCTTCGATCGTGTCGGCAATGCGGCAGAGCAGGTATGCGCAGAGCACCGCCCGTCCCAATTCGCCGCGCAGCAGTTGCACCGACAGTGCGAACGTCCGCGACACCGCCGGGAGGACCTCGCGGCTGAACCGTTCAGCTTCCTGAATGCGCTCGGGCGTGTCAGCGGCGGCCATGGGGGCAAATCTACCGCCGCATCGCTGAGGGTACTACTTCGGCGGCAGCAGACTCCGTGTCAGTCCGTCGAGCAGCTGCAGAGCCGGCGAGGGCTTGTCGGGGTACTCGAGCTTGTCGAGCACGCGTTCCATCGAGACTAGCGCCTGCCGTCGCAGCGACCGCCACGCGCTCCGCGTCCACCTCCAGCCAATCCAGCCCAGCACGAGCGGCGGAATCACCGCGAGCCAGGGGAACACCGTGAGAATCGCCGCCGGCAGTCCGATGAGCGCGCCGATGAGCACCATGAATGCGGTCGTCACGACCTGACTGCTGCGGGCGCGACGCAGGTCCGCGGCGAGCGCCACGTGCGTGCGCTGCGCATCCACCGCGCCGACGCTCGCCACCACCTCGCTCGCGCGCGACAGGTAGTAGCCCTTCCCGCCAAAGTCCATGGAGCGCGCGAGCTGGTCGAAGATGCCCCGCTTGGGCTCGAGCGCCAGCCGGTCAGGGTAGCGGCGGATCACCCCGAGCGACTCGTCGCGTGCCAGCAACGCCTCGAGTCGGCCCAGCAGTTCCGGCGGTGTGCCAGGGAGCACCCGCGCGGCCGAAACGGTTGGGTCGCCGAGCATCGCGTCGCTCTCGCGTTGCGACGCCGCGAGTGGTTCGCGTGCCCGCTCCTCGGCGATCGCCTGCCGCACGGCTTCCGGCGCGATGCCCACCTCGCGTGCAATTTCGATCACACGCGCCTCGCTCAGGGCGTCGGTGCTCGCGTCCGCGGCGTCATCACCCCGCACGTGCAACTCCATGGCGCGCGCCAGCACGCGTTCGAGCGCGGCGCGATCCAGCGATCGGTCGTCAGGCAGCGGGGAGAGGGAATTCATCATGGGGTGAACGGCATCGGCGGCAATGCAGAACGCCAGCGCCCTGCGGCGTCAGCCGAAGATAGTGGCAAGGATATCTCGTTCACTCTACGATGGGAGATGCGCCGCGGTTCCGCGACGGCCGCGGCCCTCAGCTGGTGGCGACCGTCGCGCGTCCGCACGACACGCAGAACTTCCACGCCGGGTCCATCTCGGCGCTGCATCCCGGGCACCGCCGCACCTTGAGGTTCTGTCCGCAGTGAGGGCAGAACGTCACCTCGCGGCCCTCCGGGAGCATCTGGCCGCAGAAGCGACAGCCCGGCCGCGGCGTGCGGACCGCCGCGTCGGCGGTCGGGTCGGGAATGTGCGTTCCGCGCGGTTGGTACGGCGCGTGCGCGCGCCCATCAGCGACCGTTCTCACCGCCTCACCCAGCTCGGCCAGTGTCGGCGGCATCTGCCGCTGTAGTGCGTCGAGTGCTGCCGCCATTTCAGAAACGCCGGGTGCGCGCGATGGGGCTTCATGCCCGAACGCGCCCACCCCACGATGATCGCCCTCCTGCGCGGCGGTGCGAGGCGGGGCCTCAGCGCTCGCTGCAGGCACAACGGTCGCCGACGCGGCCTCCAGCACCTGCCGCATCGCGTGCTGGGCCAGCGTGACCTGCGCCGTGCCGTACGCGTGCAGCGCGCGCAGGTCCGGATTCCCCGTGTCCAGTTCGCGCCGCAGATCCTCCTGCATCGCGTCGTCGGCGAATACGAAGCCGCGTTCGCCAGAGAGCAGGCGCAGCACGAGCACTTCGTAGTCCTCCGCCGCTTCCACACCGACATCCGCCCGCGTGGCGCGGTACGGCACGAAGGTCCGCAGGATATCGGCGACCTCAAACGGACGCGACAGATTCTCCGGTCGCACGTCGCGGACGCGGCGAACCAGGACTTGGAAGAGGCGCTCGAGTTGGTCAACCATCTACCGTCCCGCCTTCATCTTCTCATCTGCGTTCTGCTGCAACTTGGCCTCTGCGTCGGTCTTGAGCGATTCCGCGCGCTGCACAGCAGACGACGCCGGATTCCGAAGAGTCTTCGCGAACCGCAGCACGCTTGGTTCCGTGTGATGGCGGCCGTCGTAAAAGCCATAGCTGTAGCCCGCCGCGAGCCCAAGCAGGAGTCCCACGAGGATGCGCATCCGAGTCCCTCCGCCGCGTCAAACGACCCGAGGCAAAGATGCGCTCGGCGAGAAGGTCGCGCCATCGGGGAAGGCGTCTGGCTCGCCCGCGCGTCCGCCGCGCGCGCGATACGCGGCGAGCCATTCGTCGAAGCCCGATTCCACGAGCCCTCCGCTCGCCGTTTGGTCGGCAGCGGCCCGCGTCGCGAGGTGGTTGGCGTATTCGTTCTGCGCGTGGCCCACATGACCACGTACCCAGCGCCACGCAATCGCGTGCCCCTCGCACGCCACGAGCGCGGCCCGCCACAGTTCGAGGTTTTCGATCGCACCCGTCTTGCGCTTCCAGCCGTTGCGCGCCCACGCGTGCACCCAACTCGTCATCCCGTCCACAATGTAGCGCGAGTCAGACGTGAAACAGACGCGGAACCGGGCGCCCTTGGCGCCGATCGCCTGCATCGCCTCGGTGACCGAACGCAATGCCATGCGATTGTTCGTCGTCGCCGGTTCGCTGACCCACACATCGCGCCGCACCAGTTCGCCGCCTGCCCGCTGGAACTCAACAAGCACGCCCGCGGCGCCGGGATGGTCGCCGGCCTGGCCATTTCCCAGGCACGATTCATCGGCGTAGATCGCTACGAGTTGGCCGCTCACCGCACGACCTCCAGCGTCTCCGCTTCGTCCAGCCAGAGCGCGATGTGATCGCCCGTGGTCGGATGTCGAGCCTCGATGCACTCGCGGCGGTTGCGCAACACCAACCGTTCCGGAACCACCACAAACTCAGTGCCGCGGCGATACACCGCGATGCGCTGCCCGCGGGTGATGGCATGCTCCAGCGCGTCGTATTGCTTCACGGTCAGTTGCACCTACCGCACTCCGCACCAGGTGATGGCCGCTTGGGCGAGTACCGCCGTGGCGCGCCGCACCTCACTCACCGGCACCCACTCGGTGGCGCTATGCGCGAGGCGGATGTCACCCGGACCGTAGCAGATCGCCGGGATGCCCGCTGCCGACAGCAGCGCGGCATCCGTCCAGTAGGAGAGACCCTCGATGACCGGCGCGGTTTCCTCCACATCCTCGATGGCGCAGCCAAGGGACTGCATGATCGGCGCGTCCACTGCGATGTCGTTGGGCGCCTGCACAAACGTGACTTCGACGTCCGCGCGAAAGCGCGACGCGCGCGCCGCAACGCGTGCGCAGGCAGCCCGCACTTCGGCGGCGAATCCCTCACCCGTGTCTCCGGGAAGCGTGCGGCGCTCAAACTCCACGCGGCACACATCGGCATACGTAGACAAACCTTGGCCGCCGCTGATGCGGGCCGCGTGGAACGACCCGCGCCCGAGCAGCGGGTGCGTGCGCTGCGGCAGCACCGTTCGCTGGTACTCGTCGAGTTCCGAGAGCAGAAGGCCGGCCATCGTGTTGGCATCCACGCCGATGTCGTAACGCGACCCGTGTGCCGCGATCCCATGCACGGTGACCACCACCCAGGCAAAGCCACGATGCGCCGGGCCGATCGCTAGGCGCGTGGGTTCGGTGACGATGGCAGCGTCAGCACGCACCCCGGTTGCGATGAGTGAGGCCGTGCCCGCCGACTGCCACTCTTCGTCGGTCACCGCGGCCACGATGATCTCACCAGTGAGGCCCGCATCGGCGGCGTGCACCGCCGCGGCGCACATCGCGGCAACACCGCCCTTCATGTCACAACTGCCGCGCCCAAACAGGTGGCCATCGGTGATGACGGGATCAAAGGGCGCGTGTGTCATGCCTTCAACGCCCACCGTGTCAACGTGACCGTTGAACATGAGCGTGCGACCGCCGGGACGGCCGATCCGCGCCACGACATTCGGACGGTTCGGTGCGCTGTCGACGAGTGCAACACGGAAGCCCCATGTATCGAGCGTCGCGGCCAGCATGCGCGCGCATTCTCCTTCACCGGGCGCACCGGGAACCAACCGCGGATTGCGGCTGTCCATCGCGATCAGCGCGCTGGCCAGCGCGATGGCATCACCGCGAGGTGCTGGAGAGGAGGTCACGGGCAATGGAAGAAAAGAAAGAACGGGCGCGTACCCAAAAGGTGCGCGCCCGCTGTCTCACGTGGAAGCCGCCCGGCGCTACTTCTTGGCCGCGGGCTTCTTGGCCGCGGGCTTCTTGGCCGCGGGCTTCTTGGCCGCGGGCTTCTTGGCGGCGGGCTTCTTCGCCGGCGCCTTCTTGTGCGCCAACTTCTTGGCCGCCGGCCTCTTCGCCGCTGTCTTCTTCGGGGCTGTCTTCTTAGGCGCCCGCTTCTTCGCGGCCGGTTTCTTCGCCGGCGCCTTCTTGTGCGCCGGCTTCTTCGCAGCCCTCTTCTTGGCCGCTGACTTCTTCGCAAGCGACTTCTTCGCGACTGGTTTCTGTGCCGGCTTGTGCGCAGCCTTCAGCACGGGCTTGTGCGACGGATTCGCGACAGACTCCACAGCGCGTGACGCGGGCTTCGCCCCTTTGTGCTTCTTACTCCACGCCTCCTCAACACCGTGCATCAGCTTGTCAGCCTCGTCCTGCGTCATCTGGCCACGACGCACCATAAACTGCACGACGTCGCGCGCGCTCTCGATCGCAAAGCCACTGAGTCCTGCGGCGGCATTGATGACATCCTTCATCGCGGCCGCCATCTTGCTGCCGGCCTCCATCGAGATCTCGGCGGCCTTCGCGGCCATCTCCGCAACCGCGTCGCGGACGTCCTGGCCGCGGTGGCCGGGATGGCGGCGCGGCAGAACGGTGCCGCTCCCTTCTGGCTTGGCCGGGGCTTTGTCGGTCATGTCGAAGCTCCTTGCTCGAGCCGCCGGCCGCTTAGGCCAGCGTCAGGCCCCATCGCATCGAGCAGTACGCGAAGGGGAAACGGGGCGCCCGCGGACCTTACATCAGAGCGCTCGCCTATTGATCGGGGCCAAGTATATGATTTTCGTAGAGATAATCAAGGTGATGCGAAGGAACATCTTGAGTTGCTGATTGAGTAGCATAATCACAATCATGCACTATTTCTAAAGCCATCATATCGACAAATATCAGCCATAATGACGCCACTTCCGCTTTCGCGACTCAGGATCCTCGATCTGAGCAGAGTCCTCGCCGGACCACTATGTACCATGATGCTCGGCGATCTTGGCGCCGACGTCATCAAGATTGAACGTCCGCTCACGGGCGATGACACCAAAGGATGGGGGCCGCCCTTCGATGCCGAAGGCCGCAGCGCCTACTTC
>JAHFCU010000063.1 GCA_023249305.1 Gemmatimonadota bacterium | reverse complement strand
GAAGTAGGTGAGCACGATCGACGACAGCAGCTTCCACGCCTGCTCTTCCTTGAAGTTCTTTGCCCCCTCGATGGTGACGTTCACGTTGGCCTGGTCGCTCGCGGTGGACGCCGAGTAGGATCCGTCGAGGCGCAGCGTCACGTTCTCGGCGAGCGGCGGCTCCTCGCTTTGCTTGTTGCAGTACTCCTGCACGAACGAGAGGAAGCCCGGCTGCGCGACCTTCACCGATGTGCAGGTGTTGAAGGGGATCTGCACGAGGTACATGCTCGCGCCAACGACCTTTTCATTGACGCTGATGCGCGCCTCCTCGGGCGCGGTCACCTTCACCACGCGGCCGGTGAGCACGAACCGGTCCGTCGACATCGGCTCTGGTTGCCCGTCCTTGTTGCAGTACTCGTGCGTCTCCGGCATCCATCCGGTCTTGCGCGCGGTGAGTCGCGCACACGTGCCGCGCTTGATGATGAAGTCCGCGTCGCCATCCCCGATCTTCGCCTCGTCGCTGACGAGCTCGACGCGATCAGGAGCCGTGGTGACCGAGACGCGCCGATCGAGGAGTTCATAGCGGTCTTGCACCGGCGGCATCTCGCCGCCCTTCTCCCACCGGTACGTGCGCTTGATCGTGGCCAGCCCGGGCTTCGTCACCTCGATGGTCGTCGTCTGGCCCTGGTCCACTTCCACTTCGAGCGACCGCGTCCCCTTGAACTCGCCGTTCACGAGGATGCGCGCGTCGTAGGGGAGCGCCGTGAGTTGCACCACGCGCTTGGTGAGGAAGACGGTGAACGTCTTGTCCTTGTACTCCGCGTCGCGCGGGAAGCTGCGCTTGACGTCGCGGAACCCTTCCTGCCGGACGACGATGGTGTTCGGGTCGTCCTTCTCAAGCTTGAGCTTGGCATTGCCCACGCCGATTTGAACAAGTGAGTTGTCCTGCACCTTGAGCTTATAGATGTTGGCGGTGGCCGGGTCGGCGACGATGTTGAGCGTCGGCGACCCGAAGAACTGCGCCGACGACGGCGCGGCACACACGGCGGTCAGTAGGCTGGCAATGAGCAGACGTCGCATCGGGAATACCCGTGAAGAGGACGACTCCGGAAGGGCCCAGCCGGGGCGCGGCGCCGTCGGCGTGGGACTGCGCCAATACTAGGAACCGTGCAGTGGACGAGCAAGGAAGAACACGCCGGCCTACCCCTGCCCCGCATCGCCCCGCAGGCGCATCAGCCCTTCCTGCGCCACCGAGGCCACCAGCTCGCCCGCACGCGTGAAGACGCTGCCGCGCACGAAGCCGCGGGCCCCCGCGGCCACGGGACTGTCCATCGCGTAGAGCAGCCAGTCGTCAGCCCGGAACGGGCGATGCAGCCACAGTGAGTGGTCGAGCGACGCGATCTGCAGGCGCCGATCGCGCATGGAAACCGCGTGCGGATAGAGCGCCGTGGGCAGCAGGCCGTAGTCCGACGCGTAGGCGAGCACCGCCTGGTGAATGATCCGCTCGTCCGGGAGCGACGAGACAACCTTGAACCAGAGGTGCCGCACGGGTTCGCGCGTTTCCGCCACAAACGGATCGACCGGCGCCACGGGGCGGAAGTCAATGGGGCGGTCCTGCGTGAGGACCGAGCGCAGCGACTCCGGAATGCGATCAGCCATCTCACGAATCAGCCGCAGTTCAGGCGCGAGCGACTCGGGCGGCGGCACCTCGGGCATGGTGGCCTGGTGCTCGAGCCCGGCCTCATTGACGTGGAACGACGCCGAGAGGTGAAAGATCGCCTCGCCATGCTGGATCGCAGTGACGCGCCGGCTCGTGAAGCTCCCGCCGTCGCGCGGCCGGTCCACGAAGAAGATGATGGGCGTCTTCAGGTCGCCGGCGCGCAGGAAGTAGCCGTGCACCGAGTGCGCGTCGCGCCCCGCGGCCACGGTGCGTTGCGCGGCGACGAGCGCCTGCGCGAACACCTGCCCGCCGAACACGCGCCCAGAGCCGATGTCGCGGTTGAGGCCGCGATAGATGTTCACCTCGAGCGGTTCGAGCTCGAGCAGCGCGAGCAGCTCACCGACGACGGAATCACTCACCATACGGAATCCAGATGTTCTTCACCTGCACCGCTTCGCGCAGAAATGCACGCCCCCCGCCCTCGGCGGCGTCGAACCAGTCGGGTGCGTGGCTCGTGCACCATGTGCGCTTCATGTTCGCCGCTGAGGCGTACTCCACGGACGTCACGCCGGCGGCGGTTCCGCAGTACCAGACGGCGTCTACATCCTCGTGCTCGGCAAGCACCTTGGCCAGCGTGTCGCGCTCGCCGGTCACGATGTTCACCACGCCGCCAGGAAGGTCCGACGTCTCGAAGACTTGATACAGGTCCGTGGCGGCGAGCGGATGCGGCTCGCTCGGGACGGTCACCACGGTGTTGCCCACGGCGATCAGCGGCGCGACGAGCGAGACAAAACCGAGGAGCGGCGCTTCTGATGGCGCGGCGACGCCGACCACGCCAATGGGCTCGTGCATCGCCATTGCAACGCCACGCAGCGGAACGCCATGTACGGCGCCGTCCCACTTGTCGGCCCACGCCGCGTACGTGAAGAGCCGCCGCACGGCGCCGTCCACTTCGCGAGTACCAGCCGAACTGGTCGCGCCCGACATCGCCGCGATACGCGCAGCAAACTCGCCGCGCCGCGCATCCAGATTCTCGCCGATGTAGTAGAGAATCTGCGCGCGGAGATGTCCCGTGCTCGCGCCCCAGCCCCTGGCCGCCGCGTGCGCGGCTTCTACCGCGTTGCGAATGTCCTTGCGATTGCCATCGCCGACTTCGCCGAGGATGCGACCTTTCGGTGAGGTCACGACCCTCGAGTATCCGCTGTCGGGACGGACCTGCTTGCCGGCGATGAAGAGCTTGGCGGTGCGGTCTATCCCGCCTGCGGCGTGAGAGATGGGAGATGGGAGGTGGGAGATAGGAGACTTCAAGCGACGGGCTTTCTCTCCCTTCTCCTGTCTCCGTTCTCCCTTCTGCAAGTATTCCCACATCCCCTCGCGCCCGCCCTCCCGACCGAATCCGCTCTCGCGATAGCCGCCAAAACCGCTCGCGGCGTCAAACAAGTTCGTCGCGTTCACCCAGACCACGCCGGCCTTGATCTTGGGCGCGATGTCGAGCGCAAGATTGATGTTCTCGGTCCACACCGAGGCGGCGAGGCCAAACGGCGTGTTGTTCGCGAGCGCCACCGACTCTTCCGGCGTGCGAAACGTCATGGAAACCAGCACGGGGCCGAAGATCTCCACCTGAGCGATCGTGCTCGACGGAAAGACGTCCGTGCACAACGTCGGCGGATAGTACGAACCGTGCGCGGGAACCGGCTTCGTCGGTTGCCACACGGTCGCGCCCTCGGCCTTGCCCTGCTCAACAAGCGTGCGAATGCGCTCGAGCTGCACGGGCGCTACCACCGCACCCATGTCCACCGCTTTGTCGAGCGGCGGTCCGAGGCGCAGCTTTTCCATCCGCGCCTTCAGCTTGGCGTGAAGCTTGTCAGCGATTCCCTCCTGCACGAGCAGTCGCGAACCGGCGCAGCAGACCTGCCCCTGGTTGAACCAGATGGCGTCCACCACGCCTTCGACCACGCCGTCGAGATCGGCATCGTCGAACACGATGAACGGGCTCTTGCCGCCCAGCTCGAGCGACAGCTTCTTGCCGCTGCCGGCCGTCGCCTTGCGAATGATCTTCCCAACCTCGGTGGAGCCCGTGAATGCGATCTTGTCTACCTTCGGGTGGTTCACGAGCGCCGCGCCCGTCTCGCCGTCGCCCGTCACGACGTTCAGCACGCCAGCGGGCAGGCCGGCCTGATGCGCGAACTCGGCGAAGAGCAGCGCCGTCAGCGACGTGAACTCCGCCGGCTTGAGCACGACGGTGTTTCCCGCGGCCAGCGCCGGCGCGACTTTCCACGACAGCATGAGCAGCGGGAAGTTCCACGGGATGATCTGTCCGACGACGCCGACGGGACCGTAGCCCGCGAACTCGCTGTCGGCGAGTTGCGCCCAGCCCGCGTGATGGTAGAAGTGCCGCGCGACGAGCGGCACGTCCACGTCGCGTGTTTCACGGATCGGCTTGCCGTTGTCGAGCGTCTCGAGCACCGCGAAGAGCCGCGAGTGTTTCTGCACCATGCGAGCCAGCGCGTACAGATGCCGGGCGCGCGCATGCGGTGCGAGCTTGCTCCAAGCCGGATACGCCTTGCGTGCCGCCGCGACGGCCGCGTCCACGTCCTTGACGGTCCCTTGCGTGATGCGCGCGAGCGCGACGCCGGTCGAGGGATCGTGCGTCGCAAACGTCTTGCGGGCTCTCGTCCACCGGCCGCCGATGAAGTGCCCGAACGTCGCGTCGTGTGCGGCCAGCCACGCGCGCGCCGGCGCGTCGGCCTCGGGCGCGGGGCCGTACTCCATCGACTGGAACAACTCGGCAACGGTCGCCATGGTCGTCAGGGCATCGGGTGGTGGTACGCCGCGGCGTAGCGCCCGGTCACAAACATCTCGAGCTGGCGCTCGAGGTCCGTGAGCAGGCTGCTCGCGCCGAAGCGGAAGAGGTGCGGCTCGAGCCACTCGCGGCCGAGCTCTTCATTCATGAGCATCAGGAACTCCAGCGCCTGCTTGGCCGTGCGAATGCCGCCCGCCGGCTTGTAGCCGACGCAGCAGCCTGTGCGCTCGCGGTACTCGCGAATCTGCCGCACCATCGCGAGCGACACAGGGAGCGTGGCGTTCACGCTCTCCTTCCCCGTGGACGTCTTGATGAAGTCGGCGCCGGCCTGCATCGCCACCCAGCTGGCGCGCGCAACGTTCGTGAGCGTCGCGAGCTCGCCCGTGGCGAGGATCACCTTCAAATGCGCATCGCCGCACGCCGCGCGGAACGCGCGCACTTCGTCGTACAGCGCTTCCCACTGCCCGGTGAGCACATGGCCGCGTGTGATGACGACGTCAATCTCGCGCGCACCGGCCTGCACCGACGCGCCGATCTCCTCGACGCGCTGCGCAAACGGCGACAGCCCGGCCGGAAAACCGGTGCTCACCGCCGCCACCGGAATGCCGCTTCCCTCAAGCGCCGCGACCGCGGTCGGCACCATGGCGTGGTACACGCACACCGCGGCGACCGTCGGATGCAGCTGCGCGACGCCGAGCGCCTCCTCGAGGTCCGCGCGCAGCGGATGTCGCGCCTTGGCGCAGAGCCGCCGCACGTTCCCCGGGGTGTCGTCACCGCTCAGCGTCGTCAGGTCAATGAGCGTCATGGCGCGCAGGAGCCATGCCGCCTGCCACTGTTTCTTCACCGTCCGGCGCGTGCCGATGGTCGCGGCGCGGCGCTCGGCGGCGCTGCGATTCACGCGAATCGCGCGCACCCGCTCGAGGTCGAGCGGCTCGCCCGGATTGCGCGGCATAGAGCTCACGATGCCACGGCCTCGCTCGCTGTTCTCCGCACCCCGCACCCCTCGCTCAAGGTCTCACCCTATGCATCATGCGCGGGAACGCGATGCACTCGCGAATGTGGGGGACGCCGCAGATCCAGGCTACGGTGCGCTCGAGGCCGAGCCCGAAGCCTGCGTGCACGAACGTGCCGTACTTGCGCAGGTCGAGATACCAGTCGTACGCATCGAGCGGCAGCCCCTCGTGCTTGATGCGCGCGACGAGCTTGTCGTGGTCGTCTTCGCGCTGCGACCCGCCGATCATCTCGCCGTACCCTTCGTGCGCGAGCAGGTCGGCGCAGAGCACGGTGCGCGGATCGGCCGGGTTCTCCTTCATATAGAAGGCCTTCGTATCCTTCGGATAGTTGCAGACGAACACGGGGCGATCGTAGTCGGCGACGAGCAGCGCCTCATCCTCGGCGCCGAGGTCGTCGCCCCACTTGATGGCGCTTCCCTTCTTGCGAAGGATTTCCACCGCCTCGGTGTACGGGATGCGCGGGAACGGCGGCTTCACCGTCGCGAGCTTCGAGACGTCGCGCGCGAGTTCCTTGAGCTCCGCGGCACGCCGCGTGAGGCAGCGCTCGACCAGGTACGAAACAAACTGCTCCTGCAGCTCCTCATTCATCGCCTCGTCGTACCACGCCATCTCCGGCTCGATCATCCAGAACTCGGTGAGATGGCGGCGGGTCTTGCTCTTCTCGGCGCGGAACGTCGGGCCGAAGGTGTAGATGCGCCCGAACGCCGCGGCGGCCGCTTCGCCGTAGAGCTGGCCCGTCTGCGCGAGGTAGGCGGTGCCTTCGTCGAAATACTCGGTCTGGAACAGCCCGGATCGCTCGCCGATGGCCGCCGTGAGAATCGGCGTGTCCACGTGAACGAAGCCGCGATCATAGAAGAAGTCGTGAATCGCCTGCTCGACCTCGTGGCGAACGCGCGCGATCGCCACTTGCTTGGGCGACCGCAGCCACAGGTGCCGGTTGTCGAGCAGGAAATCCACCCCGTGCTCCTTCGGCTGAATCGGGTAGTCGAGCGGGCTCGCCCCGACGATCTCGAGCGCGCTGACACCCAGTTCATAGCCGCCCGGCGCGCGGTCGTCGCCGCGCACCTCGCCGGTGACGGCGATGCTCGCCTCGAGCGTCAGCGCCGCAAAGCGCGCCCAGTCCTCCTCCGGCATCTGCTTCTTCACGAGCACGCACTGCAGGAGGCCGCTGCCGTCACGCATCACGATGAACGCCACCTTGCCCGACGAGCGGAGGTGGCTCACCCATCCGCGCACGGTCACGGATCGGCCGGTGAACTGCGACAGCTGGTCAATGCGGGAGAACGTCTGGGTCACGCGATTACATCCCTTGGTAGCTGATGCGGGAGCGGGCGTCGGGCCCGGGTCAGGATCAGGCGGCTCGGGTGTGGGGTATTTTTGAGGGCCAAGTTCCGGATTTCGCCCTTGCCCATCGTGGCAAGGAATATAGTATGAGCGGCGTGGGCCCGAGCTAATACTCTCGCGCTGGAGCATCCTGATGAAGCATCCCCTGACCGCCCGCTTCGCGACCGTCGCCGTTGCCGCACTCGCCGGCGTGGCCGTGGTGCATACCGTGTCCGCCGCCCGCACTCCGCCGCGTCAGGACAAGCTCTCGATCGGCGTCGAGGCCGAGCAGCTGGGACGCAACCGGGTGAGGATCACCATCACAGGCAAGAAGTTCACACCCAACGGAACCGTGCTCATCAACACGACCTACCTGCCGGGAACGGCCACGGAACTCGACCTCGGGCGCATCGTGGCCGACAAGGACGGCAAGATCTCGCTTAAGCGGGACGACCTCGAGTGCTCGACGCCCGTGCAGGAGGATGCCGTGCGCCCCGTCTTCGTCACCGTGACCGACTCGACGACGGACCGCAAGGCGAAGCAGCGCGTGGAAGGAACGGCTTGGCTGTGCCGCTGAATGGTCAGGCTTCGGCGAGCGCGCGCCGGCAGGCGACCAGCAACTCGGAAGGCTTGAACGGCTTCGCGATGAACGGCACGTCGCTCAGCAAGACTTCACTCGGCCGGCCGCCTTCTCGCGGGTAGCCCGACATCAGCAGAATACGCATCTCGGGCCGCTCCGCCTGGAGGACCCTCGCGAGTTCGAGTCCGCTCAGCCCGGGCATGACGACATCGCTCACGAGCAGGTCGATACCGGCGGCGTGCGCCCGCGACAATGCGAGGGCCGCCAGCCCGTCCTGCGCGACCATCACCACATAGCCGGCGTCGGCGAGGACGCGTTCGATCAGGCGCCTGAGTCCGGCCTCGTCCTCGACCAGGAGCACGGAGCGGCCAGTCCCGTCGCTCTGTGTGGACGCGGCCCTCACGACCGGCGCCGCGTCGTCGCCCTTCGTGACCAATGGCAGGTACACCTCGAACACCGTGCCTTCGCCTGGTTCCGACGTCAACCGCAGCGTACCACCACACTGCATGACGATGCCGTAGACCGTCGACAATCCGAGTCCCGTTCCCTGCCCGACCGGCTTGGTCGTGAAGAACGGATCGAAGATCAGGTGGCGAATCGCCATCTCGATGCCTGAGCCCGTGTCGCTCACCGAAAGCACTGCATACCGATCGGCGGTGAGCACCTCGTCGGGGAGCGGCGTACCCGAAGGGGGCCCGTCCACGCGCAGGTTGATGCGGAGCACGCCGCCCTGCGGCATGGCGTCACGGGCGTTCACGGCGAGATTCATCACGACCTGCGTGATCTGGCCCTGGTCGGCGAAAAGCGGCACCCTGACGCCCGGAAGCGCCGTCTCCACGCGAATGCGCTCACCGACGAGCCGGCGCAGCATCGTGCTCATGCCGCTCACGAGATCGCAGGCATCGAAGTGACGGGGCTGGACCACCTGACGGCGGCTGAACGCCAGCAATTGGCCGGTGAGCACCGAGGCGCGCTCGCCTGCCGCGAGCACCTCGTCAAGGTCAGTGCGCAGGCTCTCCACCACACCCGGCGCATTCGCTGTGGCGCGCGCCATGTGTCCGGCGCCCAGAATGATGGTGAGCAAGTTGTTGAAGTCGTGCGCAACGCCGCCGGCGAGCGCCCCCATCGCCTGCATCTTCTGCGCGTGCAGGAACTGCTCTTCGAGGTGCTTCCGTTCGGAGATGTCTGTCATGGTGCCGACGACGCGGCGCACGACGCCATCCTTGTCGGCGTCGGACGCCCAGGTCAGCGCAAGCCACGTGACGCCACCGTCTTCGCGCGGGGCGCGCACCTCGAAGGCCCCCTGGGCGGGCCCCACGCCGGCCGCGGCGAACGCCGAGGTCACGCGCGACCGATACGCCGGGTCTACATAGTCCAGCGCTTCATCCAGCGAATCAGGCTGCGTCCCCGCCGGCCGGCCGACGACCGGCCCGACGCCCTCCGACCACGTCATTCGCCCTGTGGCAAGATCGAGCTCGTACGTCGCCGTGTGCGATGCCGAGAGCGCCCGACGCAGGCGATCTTCACTGGCGGCCAGCGCCGTTTCGGTCTGCTCCTGGCGCCGGATGGTCTCGCGGCGTTCTTCGGCCAGTTGCATCAGCGAGGCCGTCCGCGCCTCGACTTTCCGCGTCAGGCGCGTATCGCGGTCGGCCATCTGCCAGGCGAGCGCGGTGAGCAGCAGGACGATCACGAGGGTTGCGATGCGCACGGCGAAGACCTGACCGGCGACGGCGGCATTCCATCCAACGGCCGGCGCGCCGACGACCGTCCAGTTGCCGTCGCGCACCTCGGCGACCACGCGCTCGGCGGCGTCGGGCAGTGCGATGGAAGACGAGCCAACAAGTCCCCCGCTCGCGTCCAGCACCGCGACGACGTACTCGGAGGGCGTCTCCTCGAGTCGGAGGTCCTGGACGATGGAGCGCATGTCCACCAGCATCGCCACGAAGTCGAGTTGCCGATCGTACGACGCGTGCAGTCGCTGGTCGATGACGAGGGCCGTGCCGCCCTGCACGAGAGTCGCCGGACCAAACACGGTGACGCCGTCGGACGCGAGCGCGCGCTGGTACCCGGCCCGGGTCGCGGCGCTCGGGCTTTCGCGCAGGTTCAGTCCGACCACCCGCGCGTTCCCTTCGAGCGGATACACCTTTTCGATGCGCCCATTCCGCACCATCTGAACCGCCCGGATTCCCGGGGTGTTTGCCATAAGCCCGGCACTGAACAGCGCGAACTCGCGATCGAGCTGCGCCATGTCGGTGCGTGAATGCACAAAGGCCGCCAGCCCCGACATCCGCGAGACATGCCGACCGACTGCCGCCGCGACAGAGTTTGCCAGCAGCAGCAACTGAGCGCGCACGTGGCTGCGCTCCACCTCGATTCGATCATGCGCGTACCACCGGTTCACGCCAACGCCGAGACTCGCGCTGATGGCGAACGCCACCAGCGTGACGTAGACGACGCGTCGGAGCAGGATACGCTGCATCACCACCGTCCGGAATGGAGGTTTCCGGCCGTTCATCGGTTCGCCCAAATGAACCGACTCGGACCCGACCGCGCAACAAGAAGGCCCTCCGAACTTGGCGGGCCTCCTCGCATCGCGACGCGATATTGGCGAACTCAGTCCTTCCCCTGGCCGATCCGCATGCTGTAAAACGACCGATACACGAAACTGGCCGAGATCAGGAAGAACAGCACCGCGAGCGAACGCGTGACCGTCTTGCCCTGGTCCGCCGCCAACGACACCGCCAGCTCCACCGCGAGCAGGCCGAACAGCGTCGTGAACTTGATGACTGGATTCAGCGCCACCGAGGAGGTGTCCTTGAACGGGTCGCCGACGGTGTCGCCCACCACCGTGGCGTCGTGCAGCGGCGTGCCCTTCGCTTTCATCGTGGTCTCGACGACTTTCTTAGCATTGTCCCACGCGCCGCCAGCGTTGGCCATGAAGATCGCCTGGTACAGGCCGAAAATGGCGATCGAGATCAGGTAGCCGATGAACAGGAACGGCTGCGCGAAGGCGAACGCGAGCGTCGCGAAGAAGACGGCGAGGAAGATGTTGAACATGCCCTTCTGCGCGTATTCCGTGCAGATGCGCACCACCGTCTTGCTGTCCTCAACCGACGCCTTCTCGGCGCCCTCGAGCTTGATGTTCTTCTTGATGAACTCCACGGCGCGGTGGGCGCCGGTGGTCACCGCCTGCATCGAGGCGCCGGTGAACCAGTAGATCATCGCGCCGCCGGTGATCAGGCCAAGCACAAAGGGCGCGTGCAGCAGCGACAGCTTCTCGGTGTTGACGGTGAGGCCCTGCGTCAGCGCCATAATGATCGAGAAGATCATCGTCGTCGCGCCAACTACCGCCGTGCCGATAAGCACCGGCTTTGCGGTCGCCTTGAACGTGTTGCCGGCGCCGTCGTTCTCTTCCAGCAGGTGCTTGGCGCG
>JAHFCU010000022.1 GCA_023249305.1 Gemmatimonadota bacterium | reverse complement strand
CGTGCGCAGGGCGTGGCTGTCACCAACGAACTCGCCCGCCAGGCCAAGATCGGCGCGCAGTGCGCTGCGCTCGCGGCGCGCCATGCGCAGTTCGAGGGCACCGGAAAGCGCCAGCAGCACGCCCTCGGGCGTCAGCGGCTTCTCGAGGAAGTTCACCGCACCCAGCCGGGTCGCCTTCACCGCGTCGGCCAAACCCGCGCGCCCGCTCATCATGACGACGGGCAGCTCGGGAAAGCGCTCGCGCAACTGCTCCAGCGTTGCCATCCCGTCAATCGTGCCCGGCATCATGAGGTCGAGCAGCACCAGGTCGGGCTCCCACTCGAGTGCACGCGCAATTCCCGACTGTCCGTCGCTGGCGTCGCGCACCTCGAAGCCCTCGGCCTCAAGCAGCGCGCCCACCATCCGCCGAATGTTGGGCTCGTCGTCAATGATGAGGACAGACGGCATCTACACGCTCACGGCGTCGGTGGGGAGAGATGCATCGGCGACCTCTCGGTGAGCAGCTTGGTGACGAAACGCTGGCCCTCGGAGATGCGCTCGACTTCGAGCGCCATCGCTTCGACGCCGCGTTCGATCCGGTCGAGCCGCTCCTCGACGCCGGCTAGCGGCATGGCTCGCACATGCCCGCCTTCGAGGCGCCGCGCCCAGGCGCGCACGATCGGATAGAAGACGCCGCTGACCGTGCCGAAAATGATGGCGACGATCGCGATGTCTTCCATGCCGGCATGCACGACCGCGCCAGGCGCGGCGCCGAGCGGTGGCGCAAAGCCGGACATTAGGAGGGAAATTGACATCACAGCCCCTCCCGAGCCGGAGGCGGGGACGCTGTGGTACGATCCGCCAGCAGCCTCGTCGTGAAACGTTGTGCCTCACTGATACGCTCGACCTCAATCGCGATGGACTCCACCGCCGCTTCGATCCGCGCCAGCCGGTCGGCGGACTGCGAGTCGGGTAACAGTCCCGCGGCCTGACGCTCGCGCTCCCGAATGCGCGCGCGCACCAGCGGCACGCCGAGCACGATGCCCAAAACCATCGCGAAGAACGCAATCGGAACCAGGACTTCAGGACCGTTCATGGTGTCGCTCTCCTAAGTGTTCACTCATAGTCGGGAATACCATGCGAATCTCCGTTCCTTCGCTGGCCGCGCTCTCGGCCTCCACACGTCCTCCGTGCGCGACCACCGTCTGCTTCACGATCGCCAGGCCGAGCCCGGTTCCCGTCGTCTTGTCCGTCACGTACGGATCCCAGATGCGCGGCAGGCGGTCCGCCGCAATGCCGCACCCGTGGTCGCGCACCGCCACGACCACGTCGTGACCACGCCGGCTGACGCGCACTTCGATGCGCGCGTTCGCGCCCCCCGCCTCGACCGCATTGATCAGCACGTTGGCGACGGCGCGGTGCAGCGCATCGTGCTGACCCTGTACGAGCGGCAGATGCGCCTCGGTTTCGATGTGCAACGCGGCGGAATCGGGCACGGTGGTGCGCGCCGCTTCGCGCGCCACGTCGCCAAGATCGAGCGCGGCCATCGGTCCCTCGGGGAGGCGGCCGAACTGGCTGAAGCTGCGGGCCATCGCTTCGAGCCGCTCACTCTCGGTTGAGAGGACGTCGAGTGTGTCCTGAAGCTCCGGCGCGGCATCGCGTCGTAGGCGGGAAATCGCGAATCGAATCGGTGTGAGCGGGTTCTTCAGCTCGTGCGCCACCTGCCGGGCCGACTCGCGAAACGCCTCGAGGCGTTCAGCGGCGATCGCCGACTCGCGCCCGCGCTCGAGTTCGTCCGCCATCACGCGCATCCGGTCGCGCAGCATGCCAAACTCCGGCGCGCCGCGCTGCGCGCTTCGCTCCGGCAACGGCTCGCCGCGAGCAATGCGATCGGTCCAGCCCACTACCTCATCGAGCGGCCGGCTGAGCTGACGGCTGAGATGTCCGGCAATGCGCGATGCGAGGTACGTGAGGAGCGCGAGGAGCGTCAGGCCGAGGGCGAGCAGCGCGGGACCGGTCTGGCGCGCGAGATACTCAAACCGCCGCGCTTGCGTGACGGAGATCGAGAGTTCCTGCTCGTGGCGCGCGAGCGCAGCGTTCGCCGCCGGCGAGCCAGGTACCTCTCGCGCGAGCGTTGCTGCACGCGATCCAGACGCGGCCACGCTGTCCCACGCCGCCGCTCCGCTCATGCGCGGGAGCACGCGGTTCGTGGCGCTGCCCCATGCCACCGTCAATACGATGGAGGGCACGAAGGCAAAAAGCGCCAGGATGATGAAGAGCCGCGCGCGAAAACCGAGGGCCACGACCGTTGGTACGGGGAAGGGAATGGGGGAGTTTCGTTAAGACACGCCCACGGAAACTTGCTACTGATGCGGGGTTGCGGCCACCGTCCCTTGCCGGACGGGTGCCGCCCGGCCCCGCAACCAGTTACATTACTGCTCCAGAAGTCCCGGACGTTGCCGATGATCGCGTGATCATCAGCTTGGCCCGTGTCTTCCGGGGCCAACCAGCGTTCGCGCTGCCCGCGTCTCCCGGCACCGCCGGTGCAGCGCGCAGGCGTGCTCGCGGCCCCTTCCGCACCTGCGGACGTTCACCGGCCGGCCGCCCATGGCGCTCCCGACGAGACCCCGCAGAGCACGTCAATCACGGGCAGCCGCTGTGTCTGCTTCCATGTCGGGAGCCGCACCCGTCGGTTCGCCCCCGGGCCTTGGTGCCCGGCCAACGCGAGAAGGCATGAACAATCGTCACCAGCGGAGCACACCGCTCCGCGCTCCCGTCGCTCCGTTGCATCGCGGACCGCAGGCGGCCGCGCACGCCGCCGCCGGCCTCGCCACCCCGCAGGGCGCACCGAACGCCGCCCTCCTCATCGATTTCGACAACGTCACGATGGGCATCCGGTCCGACCTCCAGACCGAACTGCGCAACCTCCTCTCCTCCGACATCATCAGCGGCAAGGTCGCCGTGCAGCGGGCCTACGCCGACTGGCGCCGCTATCCACAGTACATTGTGCCGCTGTCGGAATCATCCATTGACCTGATCTTCGCGCCGGCGTACGGCTCGTCGAAGAAGAACGCCACTGACATTCGCCTCGCGGTGGATGCCATGGAACTCGTCTTCACCCGCCCCGAGATCGGCACGTACATCCTGCTCTCGGGCGACTCGGACTTCTCGTCGCTCGTGCTCAAGCTCAAGGAGTACGGCAAGTACGTCATCGGCGTCGGCATTCGCGAGTCGTCGAGCGACCTGCTCGTGCAGAACTGCGACGAGTACTACAGCTACAACGCGCTTGCGGGCCTCGTGAAAGCCGGCGACGAAGCCACAGCCCAGAAATGGGACCCGTGGGAACTGGTCACCGAGGCGATCACGCGCATGTCGCGCAATGGCGACGTCATGCGTTCCGATCGGCTCAAGCAGGTGATGCAGGAGATCGACCCGACGTTCGACGAGAAGAACCTTGGCATGTCCAAGTTCTCTCGCTTCTGTCAGGAGGCGTCGCACAAGGGACTTGTGCAAGTCACCAAACTTGAGAATGGCCAACTCGAAGTCGGCCTGCCGAGTGCGCCGCGCAAAGAAGCGCCGAAGCCAGCGGACGCGACGTCGGCCGCTGCCGTGGCCCGTGAAGAAGAGGATGGCCGCGGCCGCCGTGGCCGCCGCGGCGGGCGTGGCCGTGGCCGTGACCGCGGCGAGCCGCGCGCGGAGACCGTCGAGACGCCCACTGCCGCTCCAGCGCCGACGCCCGTAGCACCGGCGCATGCCCCTCGGCACGAGCGCGCACACGCTGCGCACGCTGCGCACGCTACGCACGCTGCGCACGCTACGCACGCTACGCACGCTGTGCACGCCGCGCACGCTACGCACGCTGTGCACGCCGCGCACACGGTTGACGCGACCGTCGGCGTCGCCGGCGTTCGCCTGACGCGCGACGAGGCGTTCTCGCTCGTGCGCCGCGCCGTTGAGGCGCTTGCCAAGGGTGACACGCCCGTGATGGCCGAGGCGGTGCGCGTCAAGGCGCGGGAACTGCTGGGCCGCGACAGCGAGTCACTGAGCGAACGCAACTTCACGCGCATCCTTCGCGACACGCACGACGCGGGCGCGGTGGACGTGCGCCGTCGCGGCGATTCGTTCGAGGTTTCACGCGTCGAGGGCGCGGCCAGCGTCGCCGACCAACTGCACGCCGCTGAGGCACAGGCGAAGGCGGAAGCACCACCGGCGCCGGCGGCCCCCGCCGCACCGCGTGGTGTCGGCGCCAGTCGTGGGATCCCCGCGAAGGGCGCGCGTGCCGCCAAGGTGCCGCCGTCGTTGCTTCTGCTCGGCGTCGTTGATGACGCGGCGGTAGCGGCGTCATCGACCGCCGATACGGCGCCGCAGGACGAGGCGGTGTCGAAGCAGCGCCGACGCGGGCGCAAGCCGTCTGTGAAGGCCGAGAACGCACCAGCGGCTGAGGGATCGAAGACAGACAGCGCGCCGAAGCCGAAGCGCGGTCGCAAGCCGCACGGCAAGAAGGCGCCGGCCCCTCTGCCGTGAGGCACTCGCGGCCTGACCGATCGAAGAACGCCGCGCCCCCAGTCGGGGCGCGGCGTCTTTCGTTGCGGGTCCTGCCCCGAACGTTTTACGACCGTGCCACCGAACTCGTGGCGCGCGACCTCATCGGACGCATTCTCGAGTGCACGCGCGATGGCATCAGGTGCCGCGGCATCATCTCCGAAACCGAGGCCTACCTCGGCGAGCACGACCCCGCGTGCCACGCCGCCGCCGGCCGCACCCGACGCACTGCGGGTTTGTATGGACCACCCGGCACGGCGTACGTCTACTTCATTTACGGCATGTATTGGTGCGTGAACGCGGTGACGCGCGCCGAAGGGCTGCCGAGCGCGGTGCTCATCAGAGGGCTGCGGCCGATCGAGGGAATCGAGGCCATGCGTCAGCGCCGTCGTCGCGGGCGTCAACTCGCCGCGCATTCCCTCACCGACGGGCCGGGCAAGCTCTGCGCGGCCCTTGGCATCGACGGCCCCACACACCACGGCGCTGACCTGGTGCGGGGCGCATCGTTGCGCATCCTCCACGGCGCACCGGCTGACGACGCGCACATCGCCGTGACGCCGCGCATCGGCATCAGCAAGGCGAGGGAGTGGCCGCTGCGGTGGGTGTTGCGTACGGCGGATCGCCGCTTCGGCGGGCGGTAAGCGGCGGACGGCGAGAGCCGGTGCACACCGGAGGAGACAGAACGAAGAGGGCGGGCTCCGACTCGGAGCCCGCCCTCAACCATCTACCGTCTACCCTCTGTCGTTCTATCGCATCTTCTCCATGGCCGACCCGAAGTTGTACCGCAGTCCGGCCTCCCAGAAGGCGGTCGAGCCGTTGCCGTTCACGAGCCAGTCGCCTGTCCCCTTGGTCGGCATGAACGTGTACTGCGCGTACGGCGCGAAATGCTTCCACGTGATCATGAAGCCGCCGCTGAAGGTCGCCTTCGCCATCGCGCGGGCGTCATTCACGCGGGAAACGGCGGAATCGCGGGCGGCCGCGCTATTGAACTGCGTGCCGATCGGCTCCGCTTGCTTCACGTAGTTGAACGAATAACCAACGCCCGCATACGGCCGGAACCAGGTCCAGTTGGGCAGGAACAGGATTCCCTGGAAGCCGATACGGCGCAGGTCGGTCATCTTCACCTTGCGCAGTCCCGACGAGTTGGGGTCCGTGACCGTGGACGAGTCGGTGAAGTAGGCCTGCGACCCGTACACTTGCAGGGCCCACCGGTCGCGCGTGATCAGCCAGTCGGCCGAGATCATTGGCGCGTCAACGCGGTGGAAGTACGTGGGGAACGACAGCCGTCCGCCCCCCAGTCCCCAGAACCATGAGTTCTCGATCGGCGCACCGGCCTGCTGTGCCGCTGCGGCGGCCGGCAGAAGCGCCGCCAGCGTGAGCGCGCGGCCAAGGCGTGAGATCGTACGCATGCTAGACCCCTCGAATAGGAGGATCGCCGGCCCACCCGCACACCGACGCGACAAAACTTGCCGCTCGGTGACCGGCGCAGCCAGTAGTACCGGATGAAGACGATGCGTGCCGCCCCATGGTCACGGACTCGGGGGCGGTTGCTTCGAAAGCCCCACCCGGCGTGCCACACCCGCAATTGCGCGCACGGCATGGTCTAGGTCGTCCTTCGTGTGCGACGCCGAAATCTGGCAGCGCAGCCGCGCCGTCCCCTGCGGCACCACGGGAAAGCCGAATCCCGTGACGAAGATCCCTTCCTCCAGCAGCAGTTCGCTCATCCGGATGGCGTGCGCCGTCTCGCCAATGATGATCGGCACGATCGGCGTGTCGCCCGGGAGCGGGTTGAACCCGGCCTCGATGATCGCCTGCCGGAAGTACTGGGCGTTCTCGCGCAGCCGCTGGACGCGCTCCGGATGCGCCTCGACGAACTGCACCGAGGCCAGGGCGCTGGCCGCTACCGTGGGTGGCAGCGCATTCGAGAACAACTGCGGCCGCGACCGCTGTGTCAGCATGTCGCACAGCGCCGCGCTCCCCGCGACAAACCCGCCCGCCGCGCCGCCCAGTGCCTTGCCGAGCGTCGACGTGATGATGTCCACCTCGCCGAGCACGCCGTAATGCTCGGCCGTGCCGTGCCCCGTCGCGCCGAGTACTCCAGTGGCGTGCGAGTCATCCACCACGACGATGGCATCGTGCTCGCGGGCGATCTGCAGGATGTCGGGCAGCTTGGCGATGCTCCCTTCCATCGAGAAGACGCCGTCCGTCCACACGATGCGCCGGCGCGCACCCTTGTTAGTCGTCAGCTTCTCGCGCAGGTCGTCGAGGTCGCCGTGCTTGTACACGGCGGTCGTGCACTTCGTGATCGCCTTCGCCAGCCGAACAGAGTCAATAATCGACGCGTGGTTCAGCGCGTCGCTCACCACAAAGTCGCCCTCCTCAGCGATCATTGCGGTCAACCCCTCGTTGGCATTCCAGCAGCTGACGTACGAGAGTGCAGACGGCGTGCCGACGAACCGTGCCAGCGCGGTCTCGAGTTCACGGTGCACGGCAAACGTGCCGCAGATGAACCGCACACTTCCCGTGCCGGCGCCATACGTGTGCAGTCCTTCCAATCCGGCTTGCACGACCGATGGCTCATCGCAGAGTCCGAGGTAGTTGTTGGAAGACAGGATCAGGACCTCGCCGCGCCCTTCCATCCGGACGTGCGCTGCCTGCGGGGAGACAAGGTAGTTGAGCCGCTTGTACACGCCGTCCGCCTTCAACTGGGAAATGGCGCCTTCCATGGACGCATTGAATGCCGCGTTCAGTGACATGGTATGCTCAGCCGGCGTACCGGCGGTGTCTGTTGTTCTAAGTCGACTTCCGTTGCCTTCTGGTGTTTTCTGCCTTCGAAATCTCCGGACGCCTCCGGCGTCAGGAAATCTCGAAAACCACCTTCCCCGCCTCGCCACTCTTGATCACCGCAATCACCTCGGCGTGCTGCTCGAGCGGGAACCGATGCGTGATCACCGGCGTCGGGTCGAACTTGCCCGAGCGGAGGAACTGCGACATCTGGATCCACGTGTCGTACATCCGGCGGCCGATGACCCCGTACACGGTGAGGCCCTTGAAGATGATCTCGGTCGCGAGGTTGATCTCCATCGGCTTGGCCGGGATGCCGAGCATCTGCACGCGGCCGCCTACGCGCACTTCCTTGAATGCCTGGTGCACCGCCGCGGGCACGCCTGCCATCTCGAGCACCACGTCCACGCCGAGACCGTCCGTCTCCGTGCGCACCGTCTCCTCCACCTGCTCGGGACGAACGGCGTGGTGCGCACCCATCGCGCGGGCGAGCTCGAGGCGGCGCGGGTTTACGTCGCTCGCAATGACGCAGCTCGCGCCTGCGGCCACGCAGATCCCGACGGCGAAGATCCCAATCGGGCCGCACCCGGTGATGAGCACCGTGTTTCCGGGAATCTCTGCCGTCAGCGCGGTGTGAAATGCGTTGCCCATCGGATCGTGGATGCCGCCGATCTCAAACGGGATGTTGTCATCAAGGTGCCAGACGTTTCCCGCCGGCATCGCGATGTACTCGGCGAAGCAGCCGTCGCGATCCACGCCGATGATGCGCGTGTTGGGACAGACGTGCGAGTTGCCCGTGCGGCAAAGGTGGCAGCGTCCGCAGACGATGTGCCCCTCGGCCGTCACGCGGTCGTTGAGATGCACGTCGGTGACAAGCTTGCCAACGCCCACCACCGTTCCGGCGAATTCATGGCCGACAACAAACGGCGGCTTGCAACGTCCTCGCGCCCAGTCGTCCCACTCGTGGATATGCACATCCGTACCGCAGACACCGGCACGGGCAACCTTGATCAAGACTTCATTGTCACGGATCGTGGGAACCGGGACGTCCTTCAGAACGAATCCCGCCGCGGGGGATTCCTTAACGAGCGCTTTCACGCGCGAGAGCTCCGGAAACGGGGTGATCGCCGCCGGGATCAGGCCGCCGGCGCTCGGCAGCCGGCATTCTCACGAACGCCGGACACTGAAACGTCGCGCTCCACGCCGTCTGAAGGAAGGGCAATGCAGTGCGAGGAGCGCATGCTGGCGTCCGGCGCCGGCGAAGGCGACATTGACGGACGCAACCGGCGATTGCCCCGCCAGTTCTCTGCGTCAGACCGAATTTCCCGAGCATGCGCGCTTCTCAGCCGGTCAGGATCGCCGCGCCGCCGCTTACCTCCCGCGCCATCGTCGCGTGGTTCGGGGTGTATGCGCTTGTCGGCGTGCTGTCGTTCGTAGTGCTCCGGAAGTCGGTGTCGGCGGTCATGCCGGTCTGGTTGCCCGTGGGCATCTCGTTTGCGCTCCAACTGCGTGCCGCACCGCGCCAGCGTCTACCTATTGCGTTGGCACAGTTTGTCATCGAACTGGCCCTCGAACAGGGTCTCGGCACCTTCAAGTCACTGCCGCTGCACCTTGCATATTCGGCCGCCGCATCGCTCGAATCATGTGCCGCCGCTGTCATCGCGATCCGATTGAACCACAAGCGTGACCTTGGGCTCGACACGCTCGGCGAACTGCGCGCCTTCCTGCTCGCGTCGGCCGCCGCCACCTTCGCCGCAGGAGTCCTGGCGGCGATTGCCGAGGTTCACTACTTCCCCGACGAGTCGTACGCCACCGCGGAGCTGACGTGGATGCAGGCCGACTTCGTGGCCTTCATCGTGCTCACTCCGCTCGTGCTCGCGGCACGCGACATCCGCGAGGTGCGGCTCCGTGGCCGCCAATGGCACGCGCTGGCCCTCCTCGTGACGCTGGTCGGCGGAGTGACGCTGCTGTTCGGTCGCGAGGTCGCGCACAATTCGCCGCTGGTGGCGCTGACGTTCCTGCTGTTTCCGCCGCTCATCTGGGCCGCACTGACCTTCTCCGTCGTCGGCGCGGCCACGGCGTCGGTGCTGCTCTCGATCCTGATCGGCCTGCTCACCGAGCTCGGGCTCGGCCCCATCGCCGCCCTCGGCCTGAGCGAGTTCGCGCGGCAGTTGATTGCTCAGGGTTTTGTCGGGCTGCTCGCCGGATCAGCGCTCACGCTGGGCGTACTCACCCGGCAGCAGCGCGCGATGCGCGCCAACTTGCGACACGCCCTCAACGACACGGAGGAGGCGGCCGCCCGCCTGCGGTCGTTCTTCGACGGCACGCCCGAAATGCTGGCCGCGGTTGATCGCAATGGCCGCGTGGTGCTCGCAAACAGGCGCTGGATGGAGGAGTTCTCCGCTTTCTACAATCAGGCAGATGTCATAGGGCTCCACGTCGAGGCGCTCGCCGCGTTTGCCGGTGAACAGGCGGCCGCCACTGTTGAATGGTGGCGCCGCGCGCTCAACGGCGAGTCAATTGCCGCCCCGTGGTCGGTGTCGCGGCAGGATGGCTCGACGAGCACGTACGAAATGTCGCTTGCACCGTTGAGCGACCCGGCTGGTCGCGTCGTCGGAGCGTACATGTCGGTGCGCGATGTCGCTGACTTGCGTGAACGGCAAGAGGCCGAGTCGCGCGCGCGGCGGCTCGAGACAGTCGGTCGGCTCGCCGGGGGCGTGGCGCATGATTTCAATAACATCGTGATGGGCATTCAGGGCTACGCACAACTCCTCGCGGATTCCATCCCGCCGGCGCATCCAGGCCGCCGTGACCTCGATGAGATTCGCAAGGCGGGCGACCGGGCCGCGAACCTGACGCGGCAGCTACTAGCGTACGCGCGTCGCCAGATGATCGAGCCGCGCCAAGTGCATGTGCTTGAGTTGCTCAACGGGCTCACAGGTCTCCTGCGGCGTGTCATCGGCGAAGGCATCGACCTGACAGTCGAGGCGCACGGCGAGTTGTGGCCCGTACGCGCCGACCCGGGACAGCTCGAGCAAGTGATCATGAACCTCGCCGTGAACGCCCGCGACGCCATGCCGTCTGGCGGCCGGCTGCTCATCGAGTGCGAGAACACGACGGTGGGCGCCGGCCACGAGAATGTGCGTGACCTGGCGCCGGGCGAGTACGTCGCCATCGCGGTGGCGGACACAGGTGCAGGCATGGCCCCCGAAGTGCTTGAGCGCGTCTTCGAGCCCTTTTACACCACGAAGCTGCAGGGGCAGGGGACTGGCCTTGGCCTCGCGACGGTGGACGGCATCGTGCAGCAGTTTGGCGGCGCCATCAGCGCCGAGAGCGCCATTGGCGTCGGCACGACGCTGCGCCTCCTGCTTCCCCGCGACGAGGCGCCCGCGTCAAGCGCGGTGTCCGCCGAGGCGCCCGCGCCGTCAGCGAGGCAAGACCACGAGCACATCATTCTCGTGGAGGACGACGCGGCGCTCCGTCCGCTCGCGCGGCGCATCCTCGAGCACGCCGGCTTCTCGGTCGACGCGTATGAGGATGGTGAAACAGCGCTCGCCGCCGCCGATGCCACGCTGCGTCGCGCTGCGATCCTCGTCACCGACGTGGTCCTCCCGGGCATGCACGGCCGCGATCTTGCCGACCGGCTGCGCGCACGCGTGCCGCACCTCATTGTCCTCTTCGTTTCCGGTTACACCGAAGATGCGGTGTCACATCACGGCGTACTCGACGAGGGCGTGAACTTCCTGCAGAAGCCGTTCACGCCCGAGCGGCTCGTAGCCAAGATCCGCGCCCTGCTCAGCGCCACGCAGTAGCCGGCCAATCGTGGCTTGGGTGTGGCGCGCGAACCGCCATGCACCGGCAACTTCTACAGCAGCGATGCGGTCTGCCCGCCGTCCACTTGCGTAGCCGTCCCGGTGAGAAAACTCGCACGCTCGGATGCGAGAAAAGCCACCACCGCGGCCAGCTCGCGCGGCTCGCCCACGCGCTTGAGTGGCACGTTGGCGGCACGACGCTCGAGCAGTTCTTCTATCGTCTTGCCGTCGCGTTCCGCGCGCATGCGCGCGAGCTCTGCGGCGCGGGCCGTGTCGAAGTGCCCGGGCAGCACTGTATTCACCAGCACGCCGTCAGCAGCCACTTCGTTCGCCATGGATTTTGCGAAGCCGAGCAGGCCGGCGCGCGCGGTGTTCGAGAGCAGCAGGTCAGGCTGCGGCTGCTTCGCCGCAAACGAGGTCATGAAGATCACGCGTCCCCAGCGGCGCGCGCGCATACCGGGCAGCACGGCCTGCGCGAGTTCGATGGAGGCCACCAGGTTCAGCCGTAGGGCGCGCTCGAACTGCGCCGTGGTCGCGTCGACCACCTTCGTCGCCGGCGGCCCGCCCGCGTTGGCGACAAGAATGTCCACGCGCCCAAACGCCGCCTCTGCCTCCTGTACGCACGCCGCGGGCGCCTCCGGCGCGGCGAGGTCAGCCGCGATCGCCAACGTGCGCACGCCGTAACGCGCCGCGAGGTCGTCAGCGACTTGCTGAAGCACATCGCGGCGACGCGCCACGAGCGCGACGTCACATCCTTCAGCGGCCAGCTCCTCGGCGATGGCGCGCCCCAGTCCGGCCGACGCGCCACCGACGAGCGCCACCTTCCCGCGCAATCCGAAGTCCATCGTCACACCCTCGCGGCGGTTGCGCCCGCCATCGCCGGCTCGACGCGCACCGCGCATACCTTGAACTCGGGGATATGGGCGTGCGGGTCGAGCGCCGGATTCGTCAGAAGGTTCGCCGCCGCTTCTCGGTAGTGCATCGGAACGAAAACCATATGGTGCGCGACGCGTTCGCTCAGCCGCACGGCGATGCGGATCTGTGCGCGCCGCGACGTCACCAGCACTTCATCGCCATCATGCACGCCGAGTGCTACCGCGTCCGCCGGGTTCAGCTCGACGGTCGGCGCGCTCTCGCGTGCGTCAAGCACAGTGGAACGCCGCGTCATCGTTCCCGTGTGCCAGTGATACATCTGGCGTCCGGTGTTGAGGAAGTAGGGATACTCGGCGTCAGGCAGCTCGGCGGACGGCAGGTACGTCACGGGCACCATGGTCGCGCGGCCGTCAGCCGTCGGGAAGCGGTCGGCGAACAGGAAGTGGGTGCCCATGTGCGTGTCGTGCGGCACGGGATACTGCAGGCCCGCGCGATGCTCGCGGAGCCGAGCGTGCGAGACGCCGCGGAGCGTTGGCGTCACGCGCGATATCTCCTCGTGCACACCGGCGCTGTCGGTGTACGGCGTCGCCACGCCGAGGCGGCGCGAGAGGTCGAGCAGGATATCAAGATCCTCGCGCGCCTCTCCCGGTGGACGCACAGCCTGTTCGAAGAGCTGCACGCGCCGCTCGGTGTTCGCGAAGGTCCCCGTCTTCTCCGCGAACGACGCGCCCGGCAGCACAACGTCCGCGTACCGTGCCGTCTCGGTGAGGAAGATGTCGTGCACCGCGAGGAACTCGAGGCCGCGGAACCACTCCTCGGCGTGCGACACGTCGGGGTCGGAAATGATCGGGTTCTCGCCCATGATGTACATGCCGCGCACCGGCGAGTCGGCACCGACGATCTGCGTAACCTTACGCCCGACCTTCAGCGACAGCGTATCCGGAGCCACGCCCCACTCGGCTGCGTACATCGCGCGCACCTCCGGGTCGTCCACGCGCTGATAGTCGGTGTACGCAAAGGGCACCGCGCCCATGTCGCTGGCACCTTGCACGTTGTTCTGGCCGCGGATCGGGATCATCGCCTTGCCCCACGCGCCGATCATCCCGCATGACAGCATGAGGTTGAGCAGCGACGTCACGATGTCGGTGCCCGTATGGTGCTGCGTGAGGCCCATCGCCCACAGCGTGCTCGACCGCGGCCCCGTGGCGTACAGCTCCGCCGCGCGCTGGATGAGTGTGGCCGGCACCCCCGTGATGCCCTCCGCCATCGCGGGCGTGTACGGCTCCACCGCGGTGCGCACCGCCTCGAAGCCATACGTGCGCGTGGCGATGAATGCCGTGTCGGCGAGCCCGATCGCGATCACGTGGTGGAGCATCGCGTTCAGGAGCGCCACGTCCGTGCCGGGCACCATCTGGAGATGGATGTGCGCGCGCGCCGCGAGCTCGATGCGGCGCGGGTCGGCGACGATCAGCGTGGCGCCGCGCTTCACGGCGCGCTTGATCGCTGCGCCGAAGACCGGATGGCTCTCGGTCGTGTTGGCGCCAAGGATGAAGATCACGTCGGATTCATGCTCCACCTCGCGCATGGAGCCCGACGCCGCGCTCGTCGCAAGCGCGCGCTGCATCGCGCTCACCGACGACGAGTGGCAGAGGCGCGTGCAGTGGTCCACGTTGTTCGTGCCAATGCCGGCGCGGAACAGCTTCTGGAGGACGTAGTTCTCCTCGTTGCTGCACTTAGCCGACTGAAACGTCGCCAACGCGTCCGGGCCGTGCGCGCCGCGCAGCCGCATGAGTTGCTGCGCCGTGAGTGTAAGCGCCTCCTCCCACGTCGCTTCGCGGAACGGCGCGTACCACTCGACGGGCGTCGCCACGCGGTCGCGCGGGTCGCCAAGCGGGCTGTGTTCCACAGCACCGCGCCGCAGCGGGTTCGTCCTCGGTCCGCGCTTGGCACTCGGGCCCTCATCGCGCACGCTCGCCCACGGCCCGCCGCGCCGCGGGAACGGCACGGCCTCCGGATGCGATGAATCAAACGTCCACATCCCTGCCGCGTCGCGCGTCCATCCGCGGCGAATGAGCGGCATGGTCAAACGATCGCGATGCAGCACGAAGTCAGTGCCGAATCGTCCCTTGACGCAGAGCGAGCCCTCGTTGGCCGTCGGCTCCTCGATCCACGGACTCGTGACCCGCACCACATCGTGGCCGCGCGCATGCAGGTTCACCTGGCAGCCGACGCCGCAGTAAGGGCACACCGATCGCACCACCCGTTCCTCGCGATGCGTGGCCGCGACATGCCGAAACTTCGCGTACGGCAGCAGATCGTAGATGGCACCGGTCGGGCAGACGCGCACGCACTCGCCGCACCACGTGCAGCCCGCGTGTTCAGGGTTGCCGTCGGCGCCGACGATGATCTGCGCGTGCTCGCCGCGCTTCGCTACGTCGAGCACGCCCACCACCTGGATGTCCTCGCACGCCCGCACGCACCGCGTGCAGAGGATGCACGTGTCCATGCTGTGTCGAATGGCCGGGTCGTTATGCCGATCGTCGCCGGTGCGCGCCGTCAGCGTGCTGCGCCGCGCGGTCGGCACCTCGTAGCGGCGCACCAACGCCTCGAATTCGTTGCGCGCGCCGCCCGCGGGGATCTGCTCGCCCGGATAGCGCTCAAGCAGCATCGAGAGTACGCTGCGCCGGTTTGCGACCGCCGCGTCGGACTCCGTCGTGATCGACATCCCCTCGACGGCGGCCGTCGCGCACGCAGGGAGCAGCTTCGCCGATCCTGCAACGGAGACGAGGCAAATGCGGCAGTTGCCGGCCGTCGTCAGCTTCGGATACCAGCACAGCGTCGGGATGTCGACGGACGCCGCACGCGCCGCGTCGAGGATCGTCCTTCCCTCGGCGACGTGCACGGACTGGCCATTGATCGTCAACGTAGGCACTCGGGCAACCTCGGCGATTACGCGACCGCCCTAAAGTTCGAGGGCGTGACGGCGAATCGCAATCGGGTCGCGGCGCGTTCACTCGCCGCGTGCGCCTCACGGCGCGCGTGAAATTCTCCAGAGGAGAATCGTCGAATGCGCAGTGTGGCGAATGCGTGATGATCGTGACGCACGCGTTGCTTCGTTCAGTTGATGCAGCTGTTGCACGTACAATCAACGCGCGTTGAATCATCAACGACGCCGAAAAAGAATTGTGTCGGCGGTACTTGCGCGATTTCAATCCTCATACAATCGTGTATGCACGATTGATGCGCGGCGAATTCGATGCAATGCAGTTCGATGACGTCGCGCGTGCTGTTTCCGAATGCTGAAACACTGACTGACTACGCGCCCTTCGGGGCCGTGCACGAGTTGCCGTCGTGTCGACATGGCGGCATAACCCAGCGATTCACCGGGGAATCGCCAGGGAAAGACCCTCCTTGAAAGGAGTTAGCACAATGGCTGCCAAGAAGAAGGCGAAAAAGGCGAAGAAGCCCGCGAAGAAGGCCGCGAAGAAGAAGTAAGCTTCGCTCTTCGGAGCAAACAGGGGAGCTGGCTTTGGCCGGCTCCCCTGTGCGTTTGTATGAACGCCGGCATGACGCCGGTTCCAAATGTGAATAGTCGGCGACACCGAAGGAAACGAAAAAGGCCGGCGGGTTTCCCCGTCGGCCGTCGACATTGTGTCAAAGCCTCACCGCGTCCTGTGCCGTGATCTTGCCGCTATGCGGCGACGGGCTTTGGTGGCTCCGCCGGTTCAGGTATCGGGACCGGACCCCAAATGTACGCGGACAGTCGCGGCGTCTCCTCAGCGCGCGAACCGCGCGAGATGATGATGCCGAGGGGTTCCTGCTCGCTGATTTCCGCCTGACGAATCTGATCCATGACTGCGTCCCAACTAAGGGGGGTCACTGCCGAGGAGCGGCAGGGCTCGTTCTTTCATATGGAAGTACAATGGTTTGACGTTGCACGAGAGATGCCAGTTTCCTCGGCTATCTAACACGGTGTAATGCAATGGCTTAGGAACAAGAAAACCGCCCCAATGAAGGGCGGTTGTTTCGTTCGGACACGACGCAGTTTCGGCGTACGTGTCAATTCGTTACGCAACCGCCTTCTTCGCCACGAAGGTCTTCGATGCTCCCTTGTCGGGCACGATGGAAATCGTCCAGCCGTCGTACTGCTGCCGCAACTCCTCTTCGTCCATCATGGACGAGCCGGCGACGATCGTTTCAACGAGATGCATACCACCATCGGTAGTCACGCTCTTCAACACTTCGATGACACGCGTGCGCTCCTCTGCCGACAAGCCCGCGAACGCGGCTGGCGTGCACACCACCGCCGTAAGCGGATTGGTTGGCGTCCAGCCGTGCAGGTACGTGTGCAACTCACCCACGTTTCCGCGCACCTTCTCATCGAGGCCCGCATCGCGCGCGGCTTCCATCATGCGCTCCACCACTTCCCGTTCGGGCTCCACGGCCGTGACCGCGCAGCCGTTCGCCGCGAGATAGAGCGCCGATCCCTCAACGCGTGCCCCCGTGACGAGCACCGAGCCAGATCCCGACAGCGAGGGAATCACCGCCTTGAGCGGCGTGTCGCCGCGCAGCCCCCAGTGCTCTGGGCGCTGCATCTCCGTGGCGTTGCGCTGACGCCGCTTGCGCCAGGTGTCATACATCGGCAGCCGCAGGCGGCGGGCGATGAGCTTGTCCACCTCCGCGGCGAGCAGCAGCTCGGTCATCCCCATCTGGGTTCCGGCGCCCAAGCGGCGCATCGCCTCATCCGCTAGCGACAACAGCGCCGAACGAGGGACCGAGTTCTTGTAATCCTCGATCTCGCGTTCGACGTACAGCTCGTATTCGTGGCGGAGTGAGCGGGGATGGTGGGAAGACATGCCGACGCTGGAAGGCTGCTCACAAGGTAAGTTCCGGCGTCCGCAAAGCAATCACCGAATGCCCGAACTCCCTGAAGTGGAAGCGGCCGCCGCCGTCGCGCGGCACGCACTCGTCGGCCGCACGATCGCCGCGGTCACGACCCATCATGCATCGCAACAGCGCGCGCTACCGACGCGGGCGGCGCGTCGCGTGGCGGGGCGACGCGTCGTGCGTGTGGAACGGCGCGCCAAGCACCAACACGTCATACTAGACGACGGGGCCGTTGTCGCCGTTCACTTCCGCATGAATGGCGACTGGGAAGTCACCGGGTCGGTGGATCCGCTCCCCCGACACACGCGCGTCGCCTTCACGACGAACGACGGCGTGCGGCTGTGCCTCGTCGATTCACGTGCCTTGTGTACCGTGACCTATCACGCGCCCGGTGATCCGCCGCGTCTCGTGCTCGGGCCAGAGCCGAATGTCTTGACCGCGGATCACCTGCGCGCCGCGCTCAGCCGGCGGTCAGGCGCCATCAAGCCCGCGCTCCTCGACCAGCGCATCGTTGCCGGCTTGGGCAACATCTACGCCGCCGAGGCGCTGTGGCGCGCGCGCATTGATCCGGCGGCGCCGGCACAATCACTCGGCGAGGCGCCGCTGCGCGCGCTCGTGCGCGGCATCAAGACGGCGATCGCCGATGGTTTCGCGCGGCAGGGACGCTACCGCAACGGCGCGCGCCAGTGGCCGTTCAAGGTCTACGACCGCGAAGGACGCGCCTGCCGGCGTTGCAGCACGCCCGTGCAGCGCGTGACTCAGGCGGGGCGCAGCACCTACTTCTGTCCGGAGTGTCAGCGCTCTGCGAAAATCGGCAAGCGCGCGTCGTGCGCGCCTCGCGGTCAATCGCCGTTCTCGAGCAGAACGCCCTTGAGGTAGCCGGTTTCCGGGATCGTCACGACTTCAGGATGGTCAAGCGGCTGCCCCGTGAGAGCGCGCAGGATCATCGGGCGCTGGCTGTCGGCGGCCGCTTCGCGCACGACGTCGAGGAACATGGGCTTCGTGACATGATAACTGCAGCTCGCGGTGAACAGCACGCCGCCGGGTGCAAGCAGGCGCATGGCACGCAGGTTCAACTCCTTGTAGCCGCGCAGCGCGCCGGCGATGCTCCCCCGGTTCTTCGCCAATGCTGGTGGATCGAGCGCGATGACATCGTAGCGTTCGCCGCGCGCCGCCGCGTCGCGCAGGAAGTCGAATGCGTCGGCCTCCACGCACGACAGGGTGGCGATGCCGTTACGCGCCGCGTTGACGCGGGCCCGCTCGAGCGCGTGCGCCGAGGCGTCCACCGCGGTCACCGATTCGGCACCGCGCGCGAGATGCAGCGCGAAGCTCCCGTGGTAGCTGAAGACGTCGAGCGCGCGGCCGCGCGCGTAGGCGCGCAGCATCACGCGGTTCTCGCGTTGGTCGAGAAAGGCTCCGGTCTTCTGTCCGGTCCACGGGGCGGCGAGGTAGACGACGCCGTGTTCGTTGACCTGAATCTCCTCCGGCACCGCGCCGGCGAGCAACTCGACCGCCTTCGGCAATCCCTCACGCGCGCGAACGGGTGCGTCGTTGCGCGCGAGGATGCCGGCCGGCGCGAGGAGTTCCAGTAGCACGTCCACGACCACCGCGCGCTGCGCCTCGACGGCGGCTGAGAGAACCTGCACGACGAGCCAGCAATCGTAGCGATCCACCACGAGCGCAGGCAGGCCGTCGCCCTCCCCATGAACCAGCCGGCACGCATTCGTCAGTGCCGCGAGCGGCGAGCGACGTTCGATCGCGTGCGCGAGCCGCGCGCGCCACCACGCACGGTTGATCGCGATATCGGGGTCACGTTCGACGCGGCGCAGCACGATCTCCGACACCGGGCTCCACCACGCCCAACCGAGCGCGTGTCCCCGCGGATCGGCGATGCGCACCGGGCCCGCGACGGCGTCGGGCGCCGTGGCAAGGTCGCTGCGGAAGACCCACGGGTGCCCCGCGGCAAGGCGCTTCGCGCCTCGGACAGTGACGATCGCAGTCGGCGAGGGCATGCGGTGAGTTCTACGGCCGCTTCTTCTTGGGTGCGACGATAGGCGGCAGCGATTCGACGGGCGCGCCTGCAGCGCGTGCGGCGGAGTCGCGCGCGGCGCGCTGCGCACGGAATTCACGCGTCGCCGAGTCGGGAGCTGCCGCTGCGCGCACGAGGCGAATCGCCTCGAGGTGCTCGCTATACGTCGCGCGAAACTCGTGATGGCCGTCCGGATGTGCGACGAAGTATCGGTACGGCACCTTGGCCGGATGCAGCGCGGCGACGAGGCTCGCCAGACCCGGTGAGCCGATGGGTCCCGGCGGAAGGCCGAGCACCTTGTACGTGTTGTACGGCGAGTTGATCCTGAGATCCTTGAAGTACACTCGCCCTGGCCGCTTGCCGAGCGCGTACGTCACCGTCGGATCGGCCTGCAGCGGAATGTGCGCGCGCAGGCGGTTGAGATAGACGGCCGCGACCACCGGCCCTTCCTCCCGGCGCCGCACTTCACGTTCCACGATGGACGCCAGCGTCACCGCATCGTGCCGGCTGAGCTTCAGGCTGTCGAGGGCGAAGTCCCACTCAGCCCGCCAGAGCGACTGAAAGCGGCGCACCATCGCCGTCACCGCCTCGTGCGCCGTGACGTTGTCGGGAAACGTGTACGTGTCGGGGAATAGATAGCCTTCGAGTGACGGCGTCGGAACGTCGAGCTGACGGCGCAGCGACGAGTCGCGCACCGCCATCTCGATGGAATCGCGCGACACGTCGAGCGCCTCGGCGACCAGCGGCACGATCTGCGAGAGATCGTACCCCTCGGGGATCGTCACGGTGTGCACGATGCCGCGTCCGCGGCGCAGGTCGTCCAACAGCTCATTCCAGCTGACGGCGCGAGCGAGCAGGTACGTGCCGTAGCGCATCGAGCGGTCGCGGCCGCGCAGCTTGGCGTAGAAGCCGAAGAGCCGCACGTTACTCACTAGTCCATGCGCGGCCAGCGACTCGGCGGCGACGCGGAACGGAACGCCCTTGGGGATCGTGACCTTCTGCAGGGGCCCCGTCGGCGTTGCGCACGCGGCGGCGACGCTCAGCAGCGCCGTGACGAAGGCACGAGGTGCGCTACGGCGCATTGCTGCCCCCGCGGCTGCCCGTGCCGGATGCGCCGTCATCGGCCATCAGCCGGCCGTCCTCATGCACGTCGTTCTCGCGCGCCCAGAGCCGCGCGCCGTGCGCCAACGCCTGCTCGAGCAGCACGGTCGCGGCGAGTGCATCGACATCGCCTCGGCGTCCGCGCGTGGAGCCCTCCATCGCCTGGACGGCGCGGAGCGCGGCCGCCGTCGTGAAGCGCTCGTCGAGTAATCGTGCGGGATGTCCGGTGCGCGTCTCGAGTTCGTGGGCCAGACGCCGCGCTTCGAGCGCACGCGGTGTGTCGTCGCCGGTCTCGTCGAGCGGCAGCCCGACGACGAACGCGGTCGCGCCGATCTCCGTGGCCTTGGCGAGCAGCGCCGTGAGCGGCGGTCGCTTGCCGGCACGCCGCTCGAGGAAACCCGCGGGCTGCGCGATCAGACGTGTCGGGTCGCTCATCGCGAGCCCGACGCGGCGGTCGCCGAGGTCAATGGCGAGAATGCGGCCGGGGAGGCTAGACATCGCCCTCCGCCATCTTCTTGAAGAACTCCGCGTTCGACTTCGTGCGCACCATCCGCTTGGCGAGGAACAACACCTGCTCCTCCGGTGGCATGTCACCGAGAAAATGCCTGATGAGGAAGATGCGGTTCTTCTCTTCGGGCGTCAGGAGCAGTTCTTCCTTGCGCGTGCCCGACTTCTGGATGTCCACCGCGGGATAGATGCGCCGGTTCGCGATGTCGCGGTCGAGCACGAGCTCCATGTTGCCGGTGCCTTTGAACTCCTCGAAGATGACCTCGTCCATGCGCGAGCCGGTGCCGACGAGTGCGGTGGCGACAATCGTCAACGTGCCGCCGCTGTCCATGGAGCGAGCGGCGCCGAAGAACTTCTTGGGCCGCTCGAGGGCCTTGGCGTCCACACCGCCCGAGAGCAGGCGTCCCGACATCGGGAGGACGGTGTTGTGCGCGCGCGCGAGCCGCGTGATGGAGTCGAGCAGGATGACGACGTCGCGGCCGTCCTCGACGAGTCGCTTGGCGCGCTCGATGGTCATTTCTGCCACCTGCACGTGGCGCGCGGCCTTCTCATCGAAGGTGCTAGCGACGACCTCGGCGCCGGGCACCGAGGCGACAAAATCGGTGACTTCCTCCGGACGCTCGTCAATCAGAAGGACGATGAGCGTGACTTCGGGGTGATTCTCCGAGATCGCGAGCGCCATCTTCTGCAGGAGGATCGTCTTGCCGGCGCGCGGCGCGGCGACGATGAGCCCGCGCTGTCCCTTGCCAAGTGGCGCGATGATATCCACGATGCGCATGGCGAGGTCGCCATCGGCGCGCTCGAGGCGCAGGCGAGACTTCGGGTACGCCGGCCGCAGGCTGTCGAATGCGATGCGCGACTGCACCGCCTCGGGCTCCCGGCCGTTGATGCTCTCCACCTGCAGGAGCGCGAGGTACTTCTCCCACGGCTTGGGTGGACGGACGCGACCGCGCAGGGTGTCGCCCGTGCGCACGTTGAAGCGGCGGATCTGCGTCTGCGAAACGTAGACATCGGCGACGCCCGCGAGATAGCTGTTGTCGGGGCTGCGCAGGAAGCCGTGCCCTTCCTTCACGATCTCGAGCACGCCCTCGGCGTTGAGCGTGTCGCCGCGCGCGAGTAATGCGTGCTCGAGGCGGAAGATGAGGTCGGTGCGGCGCAGTGCGGCCGCTTCGGCAATGCCGAGCGACTCGCCGAGGGCGAGGAGTTCAGGAAGCGGCTGGCGCCGGAGCTCGGAGATGTTCACGAACGAGGGAATGAGGAACGCGTGCGGGGTGCGGGGGAAAGCTCCCGAAGCGAGGAGGGAGCGGATTCACGGCTGGTCCCGGGCGAGCGCATGGGCTCGGGCCGACGGGAAGGGAGGGGATGCGCGAGGCGGGATTCGAACCCACGACCTTCGGCTCCGGAGGCCGACGCTCTATCCAGCTGAGCTACTCGCGCGCGCCCCGCACGGGCGGGGAAGGGAAAGCTAGGGGGCCAGCCCCCGGGGTACAAGGCACGCGGCGTCCGCGTGCGATCAGGGTGCGGTGCCCTTGGACTGAATCATTGTGCGCGACCGCGTGTGGACAGCGGGCGCCGATGGTCTCCGCTCGTCAACCCACGCGTGCCAGAGCGCGGCGGAACCGGCGACTCAACTCGGTGATCGCTCCCTTGGCGCGTAGTTCGGCCGGTGAGAGGCCCGTGTAGCGCTTGAGCATGTTGCGAAACGCCGTTCCGCTCGCGAAGTAGAGCTCCAGCGCGACATGATCCACCAAGCGACCGCGATCCTCCAGCAGCACGGCGGCGGCGAGCAGCCGGCACCACCCGAGCATTAGCTGTGGCGGGAGGCTGCCCGACAATGAGCAACGCTCGGCGAGGGTCTTGCGGTGCAGCCCCAACGCTCGAGCAACAGCGTCGACCGTGAGCGGTTCATGTGAATGCCGCAATCCGTACGCGACGATTGGTCGTACCCGTTCGGGTGTGACCGGTGCGACGTCGCCCCAGAAGGTCTGGCTGCGGCAACGCGTCGACGCTTCGATTAGCGTGCGGCGCACCACGATCGACGCGCGCCGATCTTCGTCGAAGAGCAGCGCATGCACGCCGCTCCGCGCGAGGCGCAGCAAGTCGTCGGGGTGGCCGCGCAGACGCGACGCGAGGCCGACGACCCCCACGCCGTAGCGCTGCCGAACCACGCCTTCAATCAGGAGCGCGAGGTCGCTGCCCTCGTCATCCCGCAGCGGCGAGAGGAGCAACCGCACCTCCCGGCGCTCAAGCTCGGCGCGCGCCTCGGCGACGCTCGCGCGGCATACGATCGACGTGCCGACAGGCGCGCCCTGCGCGAGCCAGCCCGGAGGATCGCCGGCGGTGCCGATGAGCAGAATTGAGCGAAAATCGCGGTCCACGTTACATAGCGTAATAGTTCGTGACATGGCGTGTTAGCAGGCAGGGCACCGGGCGGCTACTCGTGAAGGAGACCCCTTCTTCCGGAGACTCGATCATGTCACGCCCGTTCATCGCCCGTGTCCTGCTCGTCGCCCTGCTGCTCGGAACCTTGTCTGCCTGCCACACGCTGCCGACCGCGCCGTCCGACCACAGCCGCACGCACGACACCATTCCCTGGAACTGAGCCTCGTGTAGTCTTGCATCAGGCCGCCGCGAGCTCCGCAACGACCCGCTGCGCGGCGGTAGACAGCGTAAGCAGTGGCACGGCCGGTTGCGTGGCGCGCAGGACCCGGTCGCAACGCTGGATGACGGTTGCGAACCCGTGGTTCTGCGCGTCGGCCTTGGCGCTGCGCGCCAACCGACGCGCCCGTTCTTCGGCGCCGACGAGGACAAACGCTTCGGCCAGTTCACTGCGCGCCTCGAGCTCCTCGAACGGCACGCTGACGCGCGCCGCCACACCGATGAGCTGTGAGGCGAACCGTTCCACCTGCCTCGCGCGACCGAGCGCTGCGGCCGCCATCGCGCCCTTGGCGAACGCCCCGAGCCGGACGCGCGGGTGCGAGCACCGGCGGATGGCGCGACGGCACGTCATCAGCGCGGCGCCAGCGTGCCCCGCGCGCAGCGCAAGAGAGGCCAGGTTCACGAGAACACCTGCCTCATCGTAACGCCCGAGCGCGCCAGTCTCGAGCGCGTGCCAGCCGGCCACCAGCGCGGCGGAGTGATCGCCCATGCTGAGCGCGGCGTTCATCTCCGCGTGATACGCGACGGCGGAAGCTACGGGATGACCGCCCGACACGCTGCGCGCCTTCGCATACCAGCGGCAGCCGGCCGCCGGATTCCCTTCGAGCGCCACGAGCAAGCCTTGGCCGACCAGCGCTCGGCCGCGAAGCTCGGGGAGCCGGTGTCGCGTGGCGTACGAATACAGAAATGCGTAGTGGTGCGCCGCGGCGTGCGTTGCTCCGGACGTTCGGCAGATCCGCGCCTGGCGGAAGATCGCAATCCCGCAACTCTCGACGTCGCTTCGCTCCCAGACGCGCCGGGCGCTCGCGAGCGTCGCGAACGCGAGAGTCAGGGCACCGGCGGCCTCCATTTGCTCGGCCAGAGCCAGCAGGCGCGGACCACGAAACAGAGGCTGGGTGCTGAGCCGAGACAGTTGGCGCGGATGCCGCGCGTCCGACTGACTTACGAGACGCTCGACGCGGAGCGCCTCACGCAACCAGCGCTCGTCCTGCGTGCCGAACGTGATGACGTCGGGTGTGCGCTCAAGGTCGCGCCGGTAGGCGCTGAGTACGTCGCACATCAGGGTGAGACCATCAAGGTCCCGGGCGGCGGTCATGGCATGCGGATCCAGTGGTGAACGCGGCGTGACGGACACGACGGCAATGCGGAAACGACTCATTACATCAACTGTTACACATTGTCACTTATCGCGTCAATCGTCAACGATCCGAAGAGCCGTTACATGGCGTGATAGCAATTCTGGCAGGCAGGTACTAGCTTCTATGCGGTTGGCACGCATGGTCCCAATCTCCCCCATGGCACATCGCGCGCCGAGCGCCCTTCAAGCCAATGCACTTGTCAGTCAGCGAACCATCCGCCTTCGACGAAGGACTGTTCCCGCGAAATGTCGTGGCCGCGGGACGGTGCTTCATCGGCCTGTCCGCAGCCGACAGTCCGGTGGACACGGTCTGGCTTCGGCACGCTATTCCTCGTCTGCTCGCCCAACACGAGTACGTGCTCATCCTGCTTGAGACGGAACTCGAGAGCTATGACGGCGGCGCTGACTTAACCGCGGCCGCTCCGGTGTTGCATCCCACCGCTGCGTCCAAGCGCATCACCGCGCACACGATCAGCGCGTGGTACGACGCAGACGCCGTACGCGCCGAACTCGCCGCGGCCGACCAGGCGCGCGTGCAGCTGGCGAGCTGGTCGCACTTTTCGGATTCGGTGTTCGCCAACCTGTGGCGCCTGATGCTCAGCGCGCTCGGCGTAAGCGTCGCGTTTCGTCGCGACGTGCGGGATCTCTGGGCGCGCCGCCGGAGAGAGCTACCGCTTCGACTCGGCGCGGTGCCGGCGGCGAGCGTCGCCTGCCTGCGCGAAATCGAATCCCTCGCCATGCGCCTGCGGGTTGGCGAAGTGGCAGGCTATCACCATGAATATGGTCGCGGCCCCGAGGCGTTGTTGGCCTCGCAGCTCTACGCCGGCGCCTACGCCCGCGATGGGCTCACGGTGGAGGAACTCGTTGGCTTTCCGCCGCGGCGTGCGTTCCGCCGACTTGATTGAGTGACCGGAGTCGCGCCGAGAACGGCGCTCCGTCGGACCTTAGCGGCCGCGCCGAGTCGCGAGCAGCCCGCGCGATACCGTGACTTTCGAACGTCCCTTGCGCGGCTTGATCGGCGCGAGGCCGTTATCGTGCTGCACCGCGTCGCGATATAGCGTGGCGTAGTCGAACGGTCCCATCTCAAGGCGGCGGCCCTTCTCCTTCAGGAAGATTCCGTGCACCGTGAGACGCACGATCATCCCGTCAACCTCACGGATGACCTCGGAGGCAGGAACCCATTCCTGGGTGGTGGAATTTGTGTAGCCGCGCTTCAGCTTCGTGGGCATCGCTTCACAAGTGGGAGTGGTTCGCGGCGCGATAATTAATCGCGGTGCAGGCGCAGCCGCACATCCACAGCCACCGCGCCGAGACCTTCCGGCCGAACGCGAAGAGGGTTGATCTCCACCTCGACGATTCTCGGATGCTCGGCGACCAGTTGCCCGAGCCGCAGCAGCGCGTCCACGGCAGCGTCGCGGTCGGCCCGTGGCACCTGGCGGAACCCGCGGAGCTTGCGGCCAGCCCAAGTGCCGTCGAGCATTGCGTCTGCTTCAGTGCGCGGGAGTGGCGCAAGCGCAAAGGCGACGTCCTTCACGCCCTCAACCTCGGTGCCGCCGGCGCCGAACATCACGAGCGCGCCAAACTGTGGATCTTGCACCGCCCCGACGATGACTTCCTGTCCTTCGGGAAGCATGTGTTGTACGTGCACGCCGTCGAGCCGTGCCAGCGGATGCGCACGCCGCGCGTTGGCCTGCACCGCGACGAATCCGGCGCGCACGGCGTCGGCATCGCTCAGGCCAAGGAGCACGCCGCCGACGTCGGATTTGTGCGGGATATCGGGCGACGCGACCTTGAGCGCGACCGGGAAGCCGAGTTGCGCCGCCGCGGCCACGGCATCGTCTGCCGTGGACGCGAGTGCGATGCGCGGCAGGTCAATGCCATACGCGCTGAGGACGCGCGCCACATCGTCTTGCGGCAGGAAGCCTGCGGCGGCGTGATCGAGCACCGCGCGCGCCTCGGCGGCGCGGACGTCGGGAAAGCGCACCGGCTCGGGTACAGGCGTGGCGACGAACGCCGCGCGGCGCACGAGCGTGGCCAGGGCGCTCGCGGCGCGCTCGGGGAACCGATAGTCGGGAATGTGTTCCGCGCGCAGCACCGCGCTCGCGCGGCGCACGAGGTTCTCGCCCATCAGTGAGACGACGACGGGCTTCGATGAGGCGCGGATGATGGGCACGAGCGCCTCGCAGACGGACTCCGCGCTGTGCGTGGGGGGCGGCGGCATGATGACCATCACGGCGCCGACTTGCTCATCGGCGACAAGCGCAGCAAGGCACTCGCTGTATTCGCGCGGCCCGGCGGAAGCGAGCATGTCCACGGGGTTGTGGACGCTGGCCGCGGCGGGGAGGACACCGCGCAGGCGGGCGACGGTCGCGTCAGCGAGCGCCGCGAGCGGCAAACCGAGCGCCTCGACCGCGTCGGCGGCGACGACACCGGGACCACCGGCGTTGGTGAGCACCGCGATCTCGCGGCGCGCGGGGAGCGGGCACCACGCGAGCGCGCGGGCCCAGTCGAACATCTCCTCGTTGGTCTCGGCGCGGATCACGCCGGCGCGCTGGAAGGCAGCGTTGTAGGCCGCCTCTTGCCCGGCGAGCGCACCGGTATGTGAAGCGACGGCGCGCTGGCCGGCGGCGAAGCGCCCCACCTTAAGCGCGACGACGGGCTTGTCGCGTGTGACAAGGCCCGCCTGCTCAATGAAGCGGCGGCCATCGCGAATGCCTTCGAGATACAGCGTGAGGACGCGCGTATACCGGTCGCTGGCCACAGGGGCGAGGACGTCGGTCTCACAGACATCAGTTTGGTTGCCGAGGCTGACGAGGCGCGACAGGCCAAACCCTTGACCGCTGGCCCAGTCAATCACTGCCGCACAGATCGCGCCCGAGTGCGAAATGAACGCGACATCGCCCGGGACCGGCGGCGGTGGCGCGAGGAACGTGGTGTCGAGCGGGAGATGCGTGTCGAGCAGGCCGATGCAGTTGGGCCCGACGATGCGCATGTCAAGTTCACGAGCGATCTCTCCGACGCGCGCTTCGAGGGCGGCGCCCTCGGCGCCGACTTCGCGGAATCCGCCAGACGCGATGATCGCTGCGCGGATGCCACGTGCGCCGCAGGCACGGAGGGCGTCGGGTACTGCCGCGGCGGGGACGACGACGACCGCGAGGTCCACCGGATCGGGTACGCTCGCGACGTCGCGATGCACGGAACGCCCCATCAACTCACCACCGCGCGGGTTCACGAGGTGGATCACGCCCGGGTAGCCCGACTGCGTGAGGTTACGTGCGACGCCGAAACCCAGCTTCGCCGGGTCGCGCGATGCGCCGATGACGGCGATCCCGGCGGGGTGGAAGAACGGCTGAAGCGAGGCGTCCACGATGGGCGGTCTCCGGCGAGGGCGCACAGCGCGCGCGGGGGTGCCAGAAATCTAAGGGAGCGCCTGCCGGTGGAGTACGTTCAGTCGAGCCTGGCGCAGGGCGACGCGAGGGGTGAGCATCACTTCACTTGCACGTCTATCCCCGGCTCATATGGGGGTGCCGCGCAATTGCCTGCGCGCGCACCGTCGAGAAACGTGTGGACCATCCGCGCCGCCAACTCCTGCGCGCGGCGAGACGTGCCGCGCCCGCCGAGGTCCATGTGTGTCGCGCCGGCGATTACTGCGAGCCATTTGCAGCCGGGCGGCATGTTCGCAAACGGTTCCTTGCGCGTCTCCCAGCTAGAACCGCCAAGCTCGGTGTCGCGGGTGCCGGTGATAGTGAGCACCGGCTTGCGCAGCTCGCTCCACGCGTTGGCTGGGAAAATCAATCCCGCCCCCTGAGGCGAGAGCGCCACGTACGCATCGAACCCGTTCACGCCGCGCACACCGAAGCTGTTACGCGCCCCGGCTTCGATCATCACCGTGGCCGCCCCCATCGAATGACCGAGCAGCACGGATTCCTTTCCGGGGCATCGCGCGCTCGCCCATTGCCGCGCGGCCGCGACGTCCATGAGACGGCCCGCGTATGCAGTTGTGTCGCCGACGAGGCCGGTGAGCCCGCCGCGAATCCCACTGCCGATGATGCGACGACGCAGCGCGCGGCGGCCGCTCTCCTGATGCCCGATGACCGCTGCGAGATAGCCGTTTCGCGCCATGGCCTCAGCCAGATAAGCGAGCCCGTCCTCGGATCCGCCCGCACCGTGCGAGAGAATCGCAATGCCGCGGCATGTGCCGGCCGGGGCGTACGGCTTGAGGCGCAGCACCTGCCCGTCGGCGCGTGCGAGAGTGAGGACTTCCTGCCCGCGCACGGGCGATGCGATGCCGACGAGCATCGAAGCCATCACGACGAGCGATCGCGCAATCACCGAGGCGCCTCCCGCAAGATCCCGTACGCCTGCGGCGCACGGTTGAGCGGCCCGGCCCAGAAGATCCGTGCGCCAGCCTGAGACCGCAGCGCAGCCGGCACATCACGCAGCTCCCTCCGCTCGCCCGAGGCCAACTCAAGCACAAACGACGATCCCTCGGTGCGTATGATGCCGTCGACCGCGGGCACGCCGTTCGCTGCTCGAACGGCGAATCGCCTCACCTCAAACGTGCACGATGTCCCGGGCATCATGGGCGGCGCGCCGCTGGTGCGCACGCCCCACAGCGTCACCTCGAGTCCGACGGCCGCAGCGAGCAGAGCGCTCGCGTCCGCCCTCAATGCACAACTCGTTCCGTTGGCCGCGCGCGCGATCAATCGCGTCTGTGGCTCGCTGCCGACGCGCTCGACGACGGCGCGCAGTGAATCGTCCGCCGGAGAGGCGCGGAGCGCACGCGCCGCTGCCGTGTCGCTCGCCGGCACGGGCGCGCACGCAGTCAACGCAACGGCGCTCACAAGGACGACGACGACCTTCGGCCTCATTGCAGCCTCGCGATCGCGATACGGAGCTGCGACGACGGCGTGCCCCCGCCGATGGCACGCAGGCTGAGCACCTGCGCGTTGGTCGCCGTGCCGCTGATCTCGAAGTACGTGTTCGCGCCGCCGCGCATGCCAGTCTGCTGCGCACTGAAGCTGCCGAACGACAACGCCGTCGGCACGATGGGATACGACGTGTTGAACCGCGCCGACCACCCCGGGTCGGCGTTCAGCGCGTTGTAAATGTTGCGCAGGTTCCACGTCTGGAACTTGAGGACGTTTGACGCGCCGACGAGCCCCGGGAAGTCGTCGGCGTAGAGCGCGAGCGACCACCCGCCGAGGAGATCGGCGAATGGAACGCCCGCCACGGACGCCACGTTCGTCGTCCCCGTGTTCGACGCGTTCGTGAGCGCCGTCAGAAAGGCGGCGTCCGACGCGGCGTAATTGTCAATCACGTAACGCACGAACGACCAGACGGTCTGGTAGAACACGCTGTTCGTCTGGCCGCTGCCATCGCCGAAGAGCGAGTAGTTCCACGGCTCGAGGAGCTTGGGCCGTATTTCATTGAATTGCCGACGTATGCCAAAGCTCGGCCGCCGCAGCAGGTCGTTGGCTAGACAGGTCGCGTTCGACGGATTGAAGTCGCAGTACAGTCCGTTGCTCGCAGCCGTGCCGTAGCCCCAGTTGCCGCCGAACGCCGCGTGGTGCAACGCCTGACGCGCCCACACTTCCTCCGCGTGGCGCGCCGTGCCCTCCTCGAGCCAGCTCGCCTCATACGTCGCGTTGTTCGCCACGCGCGCCGAGAACGACGCGATGTGCTTGACCTCGTGCACGACGGTGCGGTTGATGAAGTTGTACCACCCGTCCGGATACGCCGCATTCTCGAGATCGCTCCCTTCGCGGCTGGGCACGCTGCCGTAGAAGAATTCGCCGAAGTTGCTCGTGCCGCACGAGGAACGCGGGAACTGATCCACACTCGACACGTAGGCGGCCACTCCGCCGAGGTCGTTGACGCGATGCGTGAACACCATATGTACGTGTCCGTCATTGTCGGTGAGCGCATCCCGCCGGAGCGGGTCGCCAAACGTGAGGCGCACCACATCGTACTGGTCGCTGTCGAATACTTGACCTATGCGTTGGTAGCGGTCGGCAAGCGTCGGGCTCGCCGCGGCGAGCAGTACATTTGACGTGTCTTCCCAGATGATCGCTTTAGTGCCCGCGTACAGCACCCGCGCGGTGATCTGCGACAGGGTGTCCGCGCAGCTGACGTAGTTCCAGTAGAACAGGCGACGATCACCCACCGTCGGCGCCGCGACGGCGGCGACCGCTGACTTGAGACGAGAGGTAGCAGCCCCGACGCGGCGCGCTTTCGCACGCAATTCCTCCACAAGTGCGCGCTCGCGCTCGAGATGTTCCCAGTGCATGCGGTCACGCAGCGCTTCGGCTTCTTCCACGGATGCCGCCGCGCGACTCGCGCGCAGCGGCGCATACAGTCGCACGAGCGCGCTGGAGGCCGCCGGGTTGCCGCCAAGCTCGAAATCCACGAGCGAGTTCTGCGACGTCGAGGTGCTGAACACGGCCACGACGTAGCGGGCGGCGCCGCTGGAGGAAGGGAGTTCGTTGCACAGGCTCGACGCATTCGTGCTCGCCACAAAGGCCTGGCCCGCGGCCAGCGATCGCACCGTCCCCGTGAGCATTGCGGTTGGCGCATTGCTCGCGATCCCCCCCGCCGTGACGATCACGGCAACTGCGCCGCTCGCGACGCACGGCACAGTGGCCGTCAGTTGCGTGGTCGACGCGCCGGTGATGGTGGCCGCTGCCCCGCCGACACGCAGCGTGTTGGCGCCGACAGTCGGCGCGAAGCCCGTCCCCGTCACTGTCATGCTCGACCCCGGAACAAGCGTCGCCGGCGAAACCGATGTAATCGTTGGGAGGATCCCCGCCGAGGCGCTGAACGTCACTGCGGTGAGTCCGGGTGAACTCGCGGTCAACGTGTTCACGCCTGTGACACTGCCCATCGTCCAACTTCCCACGGTTGCAATGCCGGAGTTGCTGGTCGTCGGCGTGGTGCCCGTCACCGTCCCGCCTCCGCTCGTGACGGCGAACGTGACCGTCACACCCGCGACCGGATTGCCATAGAGGTCCGTCACGACCGCCGACGGGGCGATCGGGAGCGTGACGCTGGTGTTCGCGACCTGGTTGTTGCCGGCGCTGACGGCCATGACCGCCGCGGGTCCGGTTGTCGCCGTCGCGTTGAACGCCGCCAAGGAGAGTCCGGGGAATGTCGCGGCGACTGATTTGACGCCCGGCGTCGTGCCGAGCGTCCATGCGCCCACGGTGGCGATGCCTTGCGCGTTTGTCGTGGCGGGCGAGCCCGTGATGGTGCCGCTGCCGATCGCTGCGGTGAACGTGACGCTCGCATTCGGCACGGGATTGTCGAGGCGGTCCGCGACGCGCGCGGCCAAGGCGACGGGAAGCGTCGAACCGACGCGCGCAGTTTGGTAGTTGCCCGCGATCGCGGTGACGGCGGTCGGCACCTGCGCGACGGTCACTGGCACGCTCGTTGTCGCGTTTCCTGCCATGACCGTGATCGTCGCACTCCCGTTGCTGACGGCAGTGACCGTCACGTTGGCGGCACCGGCGACCGACGCCACCGACGCCACCGACGGCGACGACGATGTGACCACAGGATTCACTGACGGCATATCCGCGCCATTCTGGTCATGCACCACGACACCGAACGACTGCGCTGCCCCAATGGCGTCGAGCGTGATGCTCGACACAGACGCCGCCAGCGTCGTGGGAACCAGCGGCGGCGTCGAGTCCCGGCCGCATGCAACTGTCCCGCCGAGCAACGCAACCACCGCGGCTCCTGCGAGCTGGCGCACGGTAATGTCACGACGAGAAGAGCGAAGTGCGCGGTGCATGCGGGGGCCGGGGCCTCGATCGTGCGATGCGGAACGCTGCGAGCTGCTGGCTAAGACAATTGCGCGAACGCGGCTTCGAGTCGCGACATGCCGGCCACGATGGCCGCCTCGCTCGCCGCACCAACACTCAGGCGGTACCAGCCGCTGTCTTCTGGTACCCCGAATGCCTGGAAGGGGACGACCGCGACCTGCGACGCGTCAAGCATCCACCGGCGCACGTCGTCGTTCGTCTTGAGTACCACGCCGCCGGCCGTCTTCTTGCCGAACGGTGCGATTCGCGCCGTGAGGTAGATGGCGCCCATCGGCGGCAGCGCCTCCACTGGCAATCCGCGTGTGCGCATTCGATCAAGCCCGCGGTATGCCGCATCAAGGCGGCACTGGAGGCCCGGAATGAACGTCGCGCGAAACTCCTCTTGCGCCGCGACATCAGTGAGAAACGCCGCCGTCGCGACTTGCTCGGCACGCGGCGCCCACGCTCCCATGTGACCGATGATTGCCCCCATCCGGCCAATGATGTCGGCCGGACCAACGGCCCAGCCAACGCGCAGTCCGGTGGCGGCGAACGCCTTCGAAATGCCGTCCACGAAGACAGTGTATCTTGCCATCTCGGGCAGCACTTCCGGTGGCGTCACGTGGCGTGTGTCGCCGACGCACAGCGGCCAGTAGATGTGGTCATACATCAAGAACAGCGGACGCTCGCCGGTGCCCTCGCGGCGCGCGTTCTCGGCGACGATCGCGGCGCAGATCTCCGCCAACACCTTCGCGTCAATCGCCGTGCCCGACGGATTCAGCGGCGAGTTAAGGCAGACTAGGCGCGCCCCGGCCAAGGCGGGCGTAAGATCCGCGGCGGTCGGAAGGAACTGGGCCGCGCTCGTGCAGGGGATTGGCACGCCGGTCGCGCCGACGAGGTGCACGTAGTGGTTGTTGTTCCACGACGGCAGAGGATACACCACGCGGTCGCCCACATCCACGAGGCTACGGTAGATGCCGTAGATGATCGGCCGCGCGCCGCCGGCGATGAGAATCGACTCGAGCGGATACGAAAGGCCCAGTTCGCGCTTGTAGTAGGCCTGCACCGCCTGGCGTAGCTCGAGCACCCCATCCGCCGGCGGATAGTTAGTCTCGCCGCGCGCGAGCGCCTGCGTCACTTCGTCGCGGAGCCGCGCCGGAATCGGGAACTGCGCGGGGTCGAAATCGCCGACCGTGAGATTGCAGATCGTCGCGCCATCGCGGACCATCGTGCGAATCTCGGCGGCGATCTTGAGGATCTCAGATCCAGTTAACCCGGCAGCCATCGCCGACACGCGACTCGTTGCCGCAGGGCGGACGAGCGTGGACAGGTCAATCTCGCGTCGAGGCATCGCGTCGTTCGGGGCGGGGGAGGCACGAAAGTTCGCAATCATAAGATAGCGGCCGCGCCGCCGCCAAGTGCCGGGCGCGCGGACAGCGCCCTTGCGTGGCCACAGCGCGCGTTCGAACGTACGCAGGCAGACTCTCCGCAACCGTGAGTGTGATGTGACGAATCCGCGCGCTGAACTGACGACCGTTGGCCATCATATCAACGGCCAGGCCGTGCCAGGAACGGGCGGACGCATGCAGCCAGTCTACCATCCGGCTTCGGGCGACGTTGCACGCCAAGTCGTGATGGCGACCGCCGACGAAGTGAACGCCGCCGTAGCGGCGGCGCGCGCCGCGTTCCCCGCCTGGGCCGAGGCCGCGCCCCTGCGGCGCGCCCGCATCCTCAATGCCTTTCTCGCGCTGCTCAACGAGCACCGTGATGACCTGGCCGCCATGATCACCGCGGAGCACGGCAAGGTCTTCTCCGACGCACAAGGCGAGGTCACGCGCGGCGCGGAGATCGTCGAGTTCGCGTGCGGCATCCCGCAGTTGCTCAAGGGGCAGTACACCGATCAAGTCTCCACCGGCATCGACAACTGGACGATGCGCCAGCCGCACGGCGTCTGCGCGGGCATCACGCCGTTCAACTTCCCCGTCATGGTGCCGATGTGGATGTTCCCCGTCGCCATCGCCTGCGGCAACACCTTCGTACTGAAGCCGAGTGAGCGCGACCCGTCGCCGTCGCTGTTCATCGCCCAACTGCTGACGCAGGCCGGACTGCCGCCCGGCGTCTTCAACGTCGTGCAGGGCGACCATGTGGCGGTCGATGCACTGCTCGCGCACGTGGACGTCAAGGCCGTGAGTTTTGTCGGCTCGACCGCGGTCGCCCGCCACATCTACGAGACGGTCGCTCAGCACGGCAAGCGCGTGCAGGCGCTCGGCGGCGCCAAGAACCACATGGTTGTGCTCCCTGACGCCGACATTCAGCAGGCGGTGGACGGCCTCATCGGAGCGGCGTACGGCTCCGCCGGCGAGCGCTGCATGTCCATCAGCGTGGCCGTGCTTGTCGGCGATGTCGCCGATGCCATTATGCCGCGGCTCGCCGAGCGCGTTCGCCAACTCGTCATTCGGGACGGCATGGACAAGGCCGCCGAGATGGGACCAATCGTCACGCGCGAGGCGCGCGACCGCATCGAAGGGTTCATCGAACTCGGCGTCGCGGAAGGCGCCGAACTCATCGTAGACGGCCGCGGCTTCACGGTGCCTGGCCATGAGAGCGGTTTCTTCACCGGCGGCACGCTGTTCGATCGCGTCACCCCGGTCATGCGCATCTACAAGGAGGAGATCTTCGGCCCCGTCCTCTCCTGTGTGCGCGTGCCCGACCTCGGGAGCGCCATCGAACTCGTGAACGGACACGAGTACGGCAATGGCGTGGCCTGCTACACGCGCGACGGTAACGCAGCGCGCGAATTCACTCGCCGCGTCGAGGTCGGCATGGTCGGCATCAACGTGCCCATCCCCGTGCCGATGGCCTGGCACGGCTTCGGCGGATGGAAACGGAGCCTCTTTGGCGACATGCACGCGTACGGCGAGGAGGGCGTGCGCTTCTATACGCGGCAAAAGTCGGTGATGCAGCGTTGGCCCGAGAGCGTCAGTAAGGGTCCCGAGTTCGTGATCCCAACGTCCAAGTAGCTGTTCGCGTCCCGCTGCCTGCATCGGCGAAAACCCCGCGGGCGCATAAAACGTACCAGCCAAGAGCCCGTGGCCCATTGCATGACGAGCCGCGACAACGCAGACTGAAATTGACGCCGCGTCGGGGTGCCCTCCGCGCGGTGTGAGGATGGGTCCGCAGGGACGCTCCCCGCTTCCGGAGATCGGGCATGCACCTGTTGCTGGCGGATGCGCAGCCGAAATCGCGGTCATTGCTCTCCACGGTTCTCAGCGTGGCGTTGCACGGCGCGGCGATCGTCGTGCTCGCCCTTAGTGGGCAACGCGTCGTGAACGCCGTGACCGATCTCATCCAGCAGACGGTGCAGTACCTGTACCCCCCGCCGCGCGAACTGGGATTGCCGGGTCAGGGGCAGGCGAACGTGGGCGCCCTCTCCACGCCGCGAGCGTCTGGCTCGCAGATGCCGAGTTGGAAGGACCGCACAGTCGGCGTCGGGAGCGCCGTGGGCTCTGCTCAGAACGGAGCCGAGTTCGCGCCGTACCCGACAGCGACAGAGGTGGCGGAGCCGGGCGTTGAAGACAACGCCTTCAGCGTCGTCGAAGTGGACACGCTTGCGTCCGTTGACCCCACGAGCGCCGCTCCTGAATACCCGAAGGCCTTGGCGCAGCGAAAAGTCGAAGGTATGGCGGCCTTCCGGTTCGTCATTGACTCTACAGGCCGTGTAGACATGGGCACGGTGCGTGTGCTGTCGTCCACGCACAAGCTTTTCGTACAGGCCGTCATCAGCGCCATGCCGAGAATGAAGTACCGCCCCGCGAGCGTCGGCGGTCGCCGCGTCCGCCTGCTGGTGGACCAGTCATTCATGTTCATGATCCAGAAGCCGAAGGCCCAGATTTCGTAGACGAGGTGTTCCAGCCCCCGACCCGCGCGATCACGGGAGGCGATATGCAACTGCAACTGACAGACCGCGAAGCGCACACCCTGTTCGATCTACTGCATGATTACCTGCCGGTGCTTCAGCGCGAGGTGGCGCGCACGGACTCCAAGGAATTCCGCCGCCTGCTGCTCGATCGCCTGACGCTCGTGGAGCGACTGCTCGAGGAGCTTCCGTCAGAGGCCACGGAATCCGTGATGCGGTAGGCAGGGCAGAAGGAAGGCCGCCGGCGGGGTGACCTGCTGGCGGCCTTCGTCATGCGCGGCCGATCGAGTTTGCATAACCTTAGCGTCGGCGCCGCTGGCACATCCGCTACGTCAACATCCAGTCAAGCGACTGATTGACCACTGCCGCCGGCGCTCCGTGACCCCCGTCGAACTCCACGTAGGTCACGTCGTAGCCCCGCGCTTTGAGGTCAGGGACGATAACGCGGCTCGCGCCATCGATGCCGAGCACGGGGTCCTGCCGCCCGTGCGAGACAAAGAAGCGTGGCTTCCCCACGGTTCCCGCGTCGGACTCGGGTACGAAGCCCGGCGACCACGCGATCACGCGCGAAAACAGGTCGCCATTGCCGAGCCCGACGCCGAGCGCGTAGCTCGCACCGTCAGAGAAGCCGTGCACGGTGACGCGAGCGGGATCGACGTTACACCGAGCGAACGCCCAGCCGAGCGCACCATCAATGAACGCGATGTCGTAGCTGTACCGATACGTGAATACATCCCAGGTCCGCCCGCGCGCACCGACGGCGAGCAGAAGGAACCCACGGCTCGACGCGTAGGGAGTCATCGCGGAACGCATGCTCTCGGCGCCTTCGCCGGCGCCGTGGAAAGAAACGAGCAGCGGGGTCGGGCGCGTCGGATCATACGAGGGCGGCACGACGAGGAAGCCGTCGTTGGGATTCGTCGCCGTGATCTGGTACGTGCCGGGTGTGATCGTCTGCGATGGCGCGCCAGGGCGCGACGACAATCGCGGCGATCCGCCGCCCGCGGGATTGGTCGGCGTCTTCCAGCAAGCGACGGTGCTGACAGCGGCGGGTCCCACAAGCAACGTCAGAAACTCGCGGCGCGACGGCCTCGCTTCGCGATGGCGGACCGCGCGCACTGTCAGCGTCGCTTGCGTGACCACAGGACGAGAAGTCCGCAATCAGCGGACGAGGAAACGGTCAGCGGCGCCTGTGTCGGGCCGCGGTAGAACTCGACCGCCTCGAGGCCCGTGATGTTGAAGTCCAAGCGAAGATTCGGGGGACGACCGGCGCGCTGCGCGCGGTAGATGGCGACGTTGTCGTAGATGACCGTGCTCCAGCAAGCGCCACCGTCCAACCCCTGGTAGATCGAGCTCGCGGCGCGGAGTTCCGGTGAGTAGCTGCCGCCGCTCACGTCGCGATACTCCATCATCCGCAGTCCGGGCACGCCGCGCAGCAGCGCGGCAAGCCCAGGGCCGTCGAACTTGCGCACGTCGGTTGAGTCGAAGAAGGTGCCGAGGCCGAGCTTCCGGCGATCGGCAAAGCCCTCGCGAATGGTCGTTGTAATGTTCCGGCGCGCGATGATCGTCACGCTTGGGAGCGACGCGGTGTCCTTCTTCACCGAATCAGTCTGGGCGAATAGGGAGGTGGCGGCGAGGGCCAAGGCGAGCGTGATCGCGATTGTCTTGATTGACATGCGTTGCATGCGAGGACTGTAGGGCCGGATGGCCGGGGCCGCAACCAGCGGCGTGCCGCGCGCGACGATGCATCTGCGCCACACCACCGACCGCCAACACAAAGGCCCGCGCACGCAACCGCGTGGCGGGCCTTCGATAACTCAGTCGGGGCGAGAGGATTTGAACCTCCGACCTCCTGCTCCCGAAGCAAGAACAGGCGACAGGGCCAGCAGACACTTGGTCTGCTCCCGCTCCCAGCGAGCGCTGTTCGGACTGCTCCACACGAGGCAGTTGTCGGCCATT
>JAHFCU010000062.1 GCA_023249305.1 Gemmatimonadota bacterium | reverse complement strand
ACTTCGCGTTCATTCGCGTCGCGCGCGGCGCTGCCGAGTCGTTTCGCGTCGTGCGTGGCGCGGGCAGCGATGAGGGCGGCGTGTTCTTTGGGCCGTTCTGCGGCGCGATCCAGCTCACGGAAGCGCTACGCGAGCTGAACGACGCGCTCGGCCTGCGCGACTGCGCGCTCGAGCAGCCGATGCATTTCGCCGACCAGTCCGACTTGTTCCCTGGTCCGCGAACGCCCGGCTGCATCCGCCATGAAATCGGTAAGTGCCTAGGGCCCTGCGTCGGCGCTGTGAGGCGCGACGAATACGCGGCGCGCTTCGCCTTGGCGCGGGCGTTTCTCGAGGGTGCCAACGACCTGCCCGTGGCTTCTCTTCGTGGCGCAATGGAAGCAGCGAGCGACCGGCTCGAGTTCGAGCGCGCGGCCACGCTGCGCGACAAGATCAGCCGACTCGAGTCGCTGCGCGCGCAGTTCGCGCGACTGCGTTTCGCGGTCGAATCACTGTCGTTCGTGTACACGCCGACCGCCGTGCACGGCGACGCGGTGAGTTACGTGCTCCGCCGCGGTCGCGTGCGCGCCACGCTGCCGGTACCCCGCACCGCCGATCAGCGCCGCGCCTTTGACGCGAAAGTCACGAGTGTCTTTGCCCCGGTCGAGCGCACCGACGGCACGGTGCCATCGCACGAGATTGACGAGCTGCTGCTGGTCTCGAGCTGGTTCACACGCTTCCCGCGCGAGATGGAGCAGAATGCGGCGCTGGCATCCGCGCCCAAGACGCGAAGCGCCTAACGCCGGCATCGAATCGCGGCACGCCGCACATCGGTTGCCTGCCGGTCTCCCGTTGCGCACCTCATCGCTCGAGAGTGAAATTGTCGGCGACGCGCGCGCCACGTATGGCCGCGCGACCATCCACCGAGGCGGACGAATGTTCTCCGGCGCCGAGATCGCGTCGCTGTTTGTTTCCATGGGCATCACGCACGTCGTGTCCATCGCCGACAGCACGATCGGTCAGTGGCATCCCGCTATCGAGCGGTCGCCCGACCTTCGGCTTGTGCGCGTCTGTCGCGAGGGTGAGGCGTGGGCCGTCGCCGCCGGCCTTTATCTGGGCGGCGCCACGCCGCTGGTGCTCATTCAGTGCACAGGGTTGTTCGAATCAGGAGACGCGCTGCGAAACGTGCTGCACGACTGGAAGCTCCCGATCTTCTCGGTCATCGGCTATCGCAGCTACCTGAATCAAACAACGCTGCCCGGTGATACGTGTCTCGTCTTCACCGAACCGTTGCTCGACGCGTGGCGCATTGACTATCGCCTCATCAAGTCGCCTGCCCAACTCGACGAAATCCGCACGCATTACCTCGCGTGCCGCGATGCCTCGACGCCGGGCGCGGTCGTGATCGCGGAGGGCAAGGCATGAGCGATCAACGCGCCTGCATGTCGCTCCACGATGCCTTGATCACCTTGCATCGCGCGCGCCGCGCGGACGACGTCGTCATCACGAGCATGGGCGCGGCGCGCGAGTGGATGGTGCTCGGCGCGGGCCCGCTCGATCTGCCGCTCGTGCCGTCGAGCATGGGCACGGCGCCGTCGATCGGCCTCGGCATTGCGCTTGCGCAGCCGCAGCGGCGCGTGATCGTGGTCAACGGTGACGGGGCGATGCTCATGAATCTCGGTGCGCTCGTGTCCATTACGGCGGCGGCACCGCCGAACCTCACGCTCATCCTCGAGGACAACGGCGTCTACGAGGTCACCGGGGCGCAGCCAACGCCGGGCGCGTCGTCGGGACGCATTGACGGTGCGGATGTGGATTTTGAGGCGATCGCGCGCGCGAGCGGATTCCGCGCGATCTATCATTTTCAGGATGCGGCGCAGTGGGCGCGCGACATCCAGCGCGTGCTGGACACGCCAGGCCCGACGTTCGTCCTGCTCGACGTCAGCCCTGTGCCCGGCGCCGTCGGCCCGCGCTCTCCGGGGCCGGCGCCGGCGCGTGCCCGCGAACTGAAGCGCGTGCTGTCGCTGAAACCCGAATAGCAGCGCTCGTCAGTCCGGAAGGTCGAGCAGCATGATCTCGGCCTGACCGGCATCAATGCGAAGCCGCGCCACGCTCGGGTGCAGATCGAAGCGGCGGTGCCCCGCGGCGCCGGGATTCACCACGAGCACCTCACCCACGCGCTCCACGTCCTGCACGTGCGTGTGGCCGTAGACAAGCACGTCGAAGCCGGGGTACTTCTTGATCAGCCGCTCCGCGTTTGGGTGCCCGACCTCGTCGCCGTGCGACACATGAATGCGCACGCCATCCACCGTCACCGTTCGCTCGACGGGCAGGTCGAGCTTCCAGGATGCGTCGGTGTTTCCGAGTACCGCGTGCACGGGCGCAATGACGGCAAGTTCGTCAAGAATCGTCGCGTCGCCCACGTCGCCCGCGTGCAGAATCATGGAGACGCCGGCCAGCGCCTCGTGCACCTCGGCCCGCAGGAGTCCGTGCGTGTCGGCGATGAGGCCGATCTCTACCACGGCCTGTTTCTCGGAGAGAGGCCACGAGCGGTGTGCCTCACTGCAGCACACGGCGCGAGACCCACACGAACGCGGTGAGCGCGGCGGCCACCGTGATGATCTCGGCGCCTAGCATTCCGGTCATGCCCCAATTGTCGTGGGCCCAGCCGGCGCCCTTCACGAGGCCCAGCGAACCAAGCGTGTTGAACGCGATGAAGAGACTCACCTTGGTGGACGCCGCCCCGCCCTTCGCGAGCGCGAGCGCCATGCCTGTGAGGGCCGCCGTGCACGTGCCGAGCGTTGCGGTGTAGCTGGCGGTCAGCACGGCGAAGGCCCACGGCTCGCGCGGCGAGTACAGCAGCACAAGCGCGAGCACTCCTTGCGCCGCGCACGCCCAGAAGTACGCCCGCCGATGCGGTACGCGATCGGTGAACCAGCCGCCGCCGAGCGTACCCAGGGTGATCGCGATGCCGGCGATGAGGCCGAGGACGAGCGATACGAAGTCCGCGGACGCCTTCCATTCAATTGCGACGGCGGAGAACAGGAACTGTGCGTTCCCGGTGCCGATCGGGAGGAAGGCAAGCAGCAGGGCGAGTCGTCCATCCACCTTCGACAACATCTCGCGCAACTCGCGCCATACCTCGCGCGCGCGGTCACCCAACTGTCCTTCGCCCACGCGTGGCGGCTCGCGGAGCGCAAGCAGCGGCAGGTTGCACGACAGCACCACCGCGGCGAGCACGGTGCCTGCCATCCACGGCGCGGGCAGGTGACGGACCAGATAGAGCGCAACGCCACCGCCGAGCGTCTGGCCAAGCATGTTGCCCGTTTGGTAGAAGCCGGCGGCGCGCCCGAGCTGCAATGGATCGCAGTTGTGCAGCAGCAGCCCCTGCAACGCGAACGCGATGAACGTCGCCGAGAGGGCGCCGAAGAGCACGAGCGCCGTCAGCACGGGCAGTGTGCGCGCACCCATCGGCACGGTGCACATGCCGAAGAACGCCGTCGCACAGCAGGCGTTGGCGATGACGTACCACCGCTTGCGCGTGAGCGTCAGGTCGCCGACGGGCGCCCAGAGGAACTTGAATGCCGCCGGCGCAAAGGCGATGCCCACGATCGTCGCCGCCACGCTCACCGGCAAACCTGCACGCGTCGCGAGCCAGCCGAGCATCACGGCCGGCACTCCGACCATCAGGCCGTACGGGAAATAAAGGATGCCGAAGAGGCTGGGATGGATCACGGACGATTCAGGATATGGAATCCGGATTGCGATTCAGCATCGTGATTCACGATCGCGATTCACGATCGCGATCGGCGATTTGCGCGCACGAATCGCACGAAGATGCGCCGCGTGAACACAAAGGGCCAGCATCCGCCGGCCCCATCTACCGTCTACCATCTACCGCCTACCCTCTGCCGTCCACCGTCACTCAGCCCCTCGCCTATCCCTCGCCCCACCTCGGCGCCAATCGATTCTCGACTCCCAAGTGGTCCAAGACCCGCGCCACCACGAAGTCCACGAGCTCCGCGATCGTGGTCGGCTTGTTGTAGAAGCCGGGAGCCGCCGGCATCACGACCGCGCCGGCGTGCGTCACCCGCAGCATGTTCTCGAGGTGGATGCTTGAGAGCGGCGTCTCGCGCGTCACGAGCACCAGCGGCCGACGCTCCTTGAGCGTCACGTCGGCCGCGCGTTCGACGAGCGACCGGCTTGTTCCCGCGGCGATCGCCGCGAGCGTGCCCATCGAACACGGACACACAACCATTGCGCGAGCGCGGTGCGATCCGCTTGCCGGCCCGGCGCCGCGGTCGGCGTCGTCATACACCGTCACCCAGCGATCCCATGCCGCCGCGCCGATGTGCGCGCGAAGACCGTCAACCGATCCGAGCGCCGTCTCCACTTGGATCAAACGCAGTCCGTGACTGCTCACAATCAACGACACCTGCTGCTCAGACTGCACCAACGCCTGCAGCAACCGCACACCGTACGGCGCGCCAGATGCACCGGTGATGGCCATGATGATCGGGCGCATGTCGCTCATAGAAAGAGCCGCTCGGCGAGCACGAAGAGGAAGAACGTGACGCTCAGGAGACCGTTCACACTGAAGAAGGCAGCATCGAGCTTCGACAGGTCGTCCGCCGAGATGAGTGAGTGCTCCCACGTCAGGATCGCGGCCGCGACCGCCACGCCGGCAAAGTAGAGCGCGCCTGAATGCGTCGCCACGCCGGCGGCGGTGAGCGACGCCACCGTCAGTGCGTGCATCGCGCGCGACACCCAGAGGGCGCGTCCGATTCCCATCGACGCCGGCACCGAATGCAGACCGTGCGCGCGATCGAACTCGGCGTCAGGAAGCGCGTACAGCACATCGAAGCCTCCGATCCAGGTCAGGACCACCAGCACGAGGAGGGGCAGCAGCCACCACGGCTCACTCCACGCGCCGGTCACGGCCAAGTAGCCTCCTGCCGGCGCGATGCCGGTACCAAGACCGAGCGCCACGTGCGCCCAGCGCGTGAATCGCTTCGTGTAGCTGTAGAACAGCACAATCACCAGCGCCAGCGGCGACAGCGTGAGGCAGAGCGGGTTGATGCGCCAGGCAGCAAACACGAACACGGCACAGGCGACCAACACGCTGGCCGTCGCTTCGCCCACGCTCATCTCGCCGCGCGGGAGCTCTCGCATCGCCGTGCGCGGGTTCAGGGCGTCGTATTGACGGTCCGCGATCCGGTTGAAGCCCATCGCCGCGAATCGCGCCGCGGTAAATGCCACCACCACCCACAGCACCATCGGCAATGTGACCGGTGCGATGCGGCTTGCCAGCACGACGCCAACGAGGGCAAACGGCAGCGCAAAGACCGTATGCGGCAGCTTGACGAAATTCACCCAGCGTACGAGGCGTGAGGTGCCCCCGTAGGTCTGCCCCTCGCGCGCCGTCGCGTTCACCGCGCGAGCCCCAGCCGCGCCCACACGGCGTCCATCTTCGCCTTCGTCGCCGCATCCATCTCGATCACCCGCGGCCACGCGCGCGAAAATCCTTCCTCGGGCATCTTCTTCGTCGCGTCGAGCCCCATCTTGGAGCCGAACGTGAACGCGCGGCTCGAGTGATCGAGCACGTCCATCGGACCCAACGTGAAGCGAACGTCGCGCTCGGGGTCAATGTTGTTGAGTGCCACCCACCACGCCTCCTGCGGGTTGCGGACGTTCACCCAGTCGTCCACGACGACGATTACCTTGGCCAGCGACATCAGGCCGGCGCCCCAGAGCGCGTTCATCACCTTGTACGCCTGCCCTGGGTACGACTTCCTGATGGACACGAACACCAGGTTGTGGAACGCGCCTTCGGCCGGCATGTGGTAGTCCACGATCTCGGGCGTCGTCAGCTTGAGCAGCGGCAGGAAGATCCGCTCGGTCGCATGGCCGAGGTAGAAATCCTCCATCGGTGGCCGGCCGACCACGGTCGCCACGTACGTCATGTCGCGCCGCATCGTCACCACGGTGACGTGAACCTTCGGGTAGAGATCAGCCTCCGAATAGTACCCGGTGTGATCGCCGAACGGCCCTTCCACCACGAGCGCCTCCGAAGGGTCGATATACCCTTCGAGCACGAGCTCTGCGTCCCACGGCACTTCGAGGTCGCAGGTGAGGGCCTTCACGAGCTTCACAGGATCGCGGCGCAGAAAACCGGCGAAGATGAACTCGTCCACGCCCGGCGGCAGCGGTGCGCTCGCTGAGTACATCGAGGCCGGATCGCATCCGATGACGATGCACACCGGCATTCGCTCTCCACGCTCAGCCATCTCGCGCCAGTGCGCCGCGCCAGTCTTGTGGCGCTGCCAGTGCATCGCGACGTCGCGCTTACCCAGCTGCTGCACGCGGTACATTCCCACGTTGCGAATGCCGCGCGATGGATCCTTGGAAATGACCGCGGTCATGGTGAAGAATGGCCCGCCATCCTCCGGCCACGTGGTCAGCACTGGAAGCTTGTCGAGGTCCACCTCGTCGCCCTGCCAGACAATCTCTTGACTCGGTGCCGATCCGCTCTTCACACGCGGCGGGAACTTGGACACCTCGAATAGGCGTGGCAGCAGCGAGAGCTTGCCGATCAGCCCTTCCGGGACTTTGAGGTCCGTCAGCTTCGCGATGCGGTCACCGTGCTCGTCGAGCTGGTCAGCGCCGAGCGCGAGCGCCATCCGCTTCATCGAGCCGAACAGGTTGATCGCGACGGGATAGGCCGAGGGCGTGCCGTCACGCAACAGCGGTCGCTCGAAGAGCAGCGCTGGCCCGCCGGCGGGCAGCTTCATCGCCCGGTCGGCGATCTCGCACATCTCGAGGTGCACTGACACCGGCTCGCTGACGCGCACCAGCTCGCCGATGCCGTCAATCGCGTGGATGAAGTCCGATACTGAGTTGATTGCCATGGCTCCGCCGCCTATCCCCCACGGTCTACTGCCTAGCGTCCACCGTCTACCATCTACCGTCTGCCTTCTTTGTGCCTACATGCACCGCCGCAATGCCAAACGTCAATTCGCGCCACTGCACGTCCGCGTAGCCAGCGGCCCGCATTCGTTCGGCCAGCACCGTCGTCTCCGGGAAGTTCTTCACCGAGTCAGGCAAATAGGTGTACGCCGTGCGATGTCCGCTCACCAGTCCGCCGATGAACGGCAGAACGTGGTGGAAGTAGGCGTGGTAAACGGCACGCACCAGCGAACGCCGCGGCGTCGAAAACTCCAGGATCACGAACCGCGCGCTTGGCTGCAGCGCCCGCAGCACCTCGCGCAGGCAGGCGTCGAGGTCAGCGACGTTGCGAATGCCAAACGCGACGATGGCTCCCGCGAGCGACGCATCAGCCACCGGCAGCGACAGCGCATCGGCGACAACCGGGGAGATCTCGCCGCGTGGCAACTTGGCGCTGCCCGCACGCAACATCGGTTCCGCGAAGTCCGCGCCGATCACCCGGCCAGTAAACTCGCGCTGCCCAATCAATGCTGCAGCGACGTCGAGGGTTCCGGCGCAGAGGTCGAGGAAGGTGCCGGAGGGATTCCGCTCCCATGCGAGGCGCGCGATCGCGACGCGCCGCCAGTAGCGGTCCACGCCCATGCTCAGGACGCGATTGAGAAGGTCGTAGCGCGGCGCGATGTCCGAGAACATGCGCCGCACATACGCGCGCTTGCCGGCGGCGCCGGCCGCTGCGGCGCTCGCCTCTCGCGCCTCGAGGTCAGTCGCTGGCATCACCCTCGAAAGCTCGCCGGGGCGGCACACCGGAGCAAGCGACAGGCCGCGCGCTAGTCGCTCGTCGGCGCTGCGGCTACCTTTCCGCGGCTGCGCATGGCTCCCGCCCTCGACCTTCCCAACCTCCCCGACGCCGACGTCGCGCGCTTAGCCCAACGGGGGCGCGAGGCGGCCTTTCGGGAGCTCGTTCGCCGCTATGAACGGCCGGTCTTCTCGCTTGTCTTTCGCATGGTGCGTGACAGCGCCACGGCAGAAGACCTGGCCCAGGACACATTCATCAAGGTCCTGAATCACATCGACAAGTACCGCCCGGAATTCAAGTTCTCGAGCTGGCTGTTCAAGATCGCCAACAACGTCGCCATTGATCACCTCCGGCGGCGGCAGCTCGACACGATCTCGATGGACGGTTCGCCGAATGCCGCCACAGCCTCCGACATCGAAGCAACGTCCTTCGACGTCGCCGATCGCTCGGAGTCGGCCCTCGACATCATGGAAGCGAAGGAGCTGGGCTCCGCCATCGAGCAGGCCATCGGCGCCCTGCGGCCCGAGTACCGCAGCTGCATCATGCTCCGCCATGTGGAAGGCCGATCCTATGAGGAAATCGCGGCCACGCTCGACCTCCCTTTGGGGACCGTCAAGACCTACATCCACCGCGCCCGGCACCAGCTCCGGGAGGCCCTCGATCACCTCCGGGAATAGAGGGCGCAAGCCCTCAACGCCCGTCCTGAAACCCGATGAGAGACCGTCCCGTAAGGCACGACAGGAGGATCAGTGCAACACCGCCATCTGCTTTCCAACGAAATCGACCTGCTGCTCGACGGCGAAGCCGGATTCGGCGTCGCCCCGTTGCGCGCGCATGTTGATGAATGCGCTGATTGCCGCGCCCGCCTCGAAGAGGCGCGCGTGGTCGCTGACGCGTTGGAACGCCTCCCGCACCTCGCCCCGCGCCCCGACTTTGCCGATCGTGTGTTGACGCGCGTGCAGATCGTCGAGCCGTGGCATGTGGCCGCGGTTGACACAGCCCGCCGCTTTGTGCCGGAATCGCGCCCATTGCGCGCGCTCGTGTTCGCTGGTGCCAGCGTGGCATCGGTGGCTGTTTCGGCCAGCGCCGTCTGGATCGCCTTCAGCGCCAACCTGACGCTTGGCTCGGCGACCGTGGTCACCGGCCGTGTGCGCAGCGCACTCGTCTACGGCGCCCAGCAAGGTTTCGAGTCAGCCTTTGGTGCCGGCGCGGCGGACGCCCTGCGGGCCAATGGATCGGTGGCGGTGGCCGCGGCGGGCATCGGCCTGTTGGCGGCCGTGGGCGCCGCGGCGCTTGGCTTCCGCGCCCTCGCGTCCGCTTCCCGCCGGCGCGGGAGCTGACCATGCGCCGATTCGGGATGGTTGCCGTCGCGACGCTCATCGCGATCGGCGGAACGGTGCCGTTGCGCGCTCAGCAGCAGACCGCCGCGCCGTCCGCTGCCGCGCGCGATTCCGTCGCTCAAGTTCTCGATAGCGCTCGCGCGACGCGGGCTGGCCGCGCGCTGCCCTCGATTGACCGATTCACGTGGGGCAATCTCACAATTCCCGCGGGCGCCTCCGTTGACGGACCCGTCGCCGCCGCACACGGCTCCGTCAATGTGCGCGGGACCGTGACGGGCGACGTCTTCGCCGTGGGCGGAGACGTCGTCGTGCATTCCGGCGGCGAAGTGACTGGCTCCGCGCTCGCCCTTCAAGGCAAGGTGATCGTCAATGGCGGACGAGTCGGCGGCGAGATGAAGGCGGCGGCCCCCTTCGGCACCAGCGAGGCACCGAAGCCCCGGCTTACCGGAGCGCTGGCGGTGCGGCACGCGCTGCAGATCACAGCGGGTTGGTTCGTCGTCGTGCTCCTCGTGGGGCTTGGCGTCATTCTCTTCTCCGGCGCGCAACTCGAGGCGGTGGTGCAGGCCCTCGAGGCTCGGTTTACGATGGCGTTCCTCGTCGGCATCGCGGCGCAGGTCGGCGCGATTCCCCTGCTCGTCCTGCTCTGCCTCGCGCTGGCGGTCACGATCGTCGGCATCCTGCTCATCCCGTTCGCGGTCGTGGCCTACATCCTCGGCGCCGCGGGCCTCGTCACACTCGGCGCGCTCGCGGCCGCCTCGGTGGCTGGACACGCGCTGGTGCGCGAGGGACCGAACGTGCGCGTGCGCGCCGTGCGGTCCGTGCTGATCGGCATCGTGCTGCTGACGCTGCCGTGGCTCGCGTGCGCTGCGCTGGTCAACAGTCCATGGGGTGAACTGCTCGCGCGGATCGCGGCGATTGCCATCACCTGGGTGGCGGCAAGCGCCGGGTTGGGCGCGGCACTGATGGCGCGCGGCGGCGTGCGCCGCGTGCAGGTGCGCGTCGCGCAGGCGGAAGTGTCGCCCGAGGGATGGCAGACCCCGACGCCGATCGGCGGAATCGTCGCGGCGCGACGGCCGACGGCCACCCCGTCGTCGCCGACGGGCGCGTCGAACTAGGCGTCGCGGCGCAGCGTCACCAGAGCGCCGCGACCGATCCCTAGCGTGCGCGCGGCGTGTCCGCCGCGCACCGCCACCTCGATGAGGCCGTGTGAGCCGACGAGGGCGAGCAACTCGCCCTCGGTGACGTCGCCGTAGGTGCGCACCACACGCAGCAGCTTGCCGGCCACTTCCACCGTCCCTTCGCCACGCCCGGTGAGGTTCGTGATGAGGTTGCCAAACCGGTCCACCGCGAGGATCAGTCCGTCCTGCCCGCCATCGGCGCGGCGCTGCGCCTCGGGCGTGCGCCGGAGCGCCGCATCGCTGTAGGGCGCGCCGAGCGCGCCGAATTCCTCACCGCACAGCAAGCGCACCGCGGCCGGCGCGAAGACGTCGCGTCCATGGAATGTCGGCGCCGCGCCGTGCGGAATCGGCAGCGTCACCGCACGCGCGCCGGGCATCAGCATCGCGGGTGAGAGCACGCCATTGTCAGGTCCCAGTGCAAAGCGACCGTCGCTTTCGATGGCGATCGCCTTTCGCTCCGTGCCGACTTCGGGATCCACCACGACGATGTGCACCGTGCCGACGGGGAAGCGTCGCCAGTAGCGCGCGAATGCCAGCCGCGCGAACTCGACGTCCTGCGCCGGCACGTCATGCGTGATGTCCACCAACTTCGCCGTCGGCACGCCGCTGAGCAGCACGCCCTTCATTTCGGCGACGTACCCGTCGGCGGTGCCGAAGTCGGTCAGGAGAGTGACGAGGGGCATGGGCGCAAATTGCGCAGGTCACGCCCTTTCACAAGGGCTACAGGCGCT
>JAHFCU010000021.1:19027-38959 GCA_023249305.1 Gemmatimonadota bacterium | reverse complement strand
GTGAGGGGTTGGCGGGATCAACACGCACGGCGTGATGGTCGGTCTTGAGGCCGACGTCATACGTCGGTGACGTGGGTTCCTCGGTGAACGTCGCGCCGCCGTCTTCACTCTTCACGAGATAGGTGCCCGGGAGCCAGACGCGCAGCGCGTTGGTGGGGTCGATGGTCGGCTTGCTGTAGTACATCGGCCGCGGATTGGCGGCACTCATGCGTTTCCACGTGCTGCCGGCGTTCTCCGTGCGGTACGTGCCTCCGGCCGTGGCGTGCTCGATGGTGGCAATCACCACATCCGAGCGCGACTGCGCGATGGCGAGACCAATGCGTCCCTTGTCGCCCGTCGGGATGCCGTTCTCCAGTTTCATCCACGACATGCCGCCGTCGGTGGTCTTGTAGATGGCGCTGCCGGGACCACCGCCGTTGAAGCCGAACGCCTTGCGCAGACGCTGATACGTGGCGGCGTACAGCACGTCCGGATTGCGCGAGTCGATGACGAGGTCGGTGGCGCCGGTGAGCGAATCGACGAACAGCACTTTGGCCCACGTGCGGCCCGCGTCGGTCGTCTTGTAGACGCCGCGTTCGATACTGGGCTTCCATAGATTCCCGACCGATGCCACCCACGCGACGTTTGGATCGGACGGGTGCAAGACGACGCGGCCAATGGAGCGCGTGTCGTGCAGGCCGAGGTAGCGCCAGGTGTCGCCGCCGTCGGTGGAGCGATAGACGCCGCCGCCCCACGACGAACTCTGCCGGTTGTTCTGCTCGCCGGTGCCGGCCCAGAGGATGCGCGTGTCGCCCTCGAAGATGGCCAGCGCGCCAAAAGTGTTATCAGGCTGGCCGACGAAGCTGTCCTTCCACGTCAGTCCCTTGTTCGTGGACTTCCAGATGCCGCCCGACGCGGACGCGATGTACAGCACGGCCGGATTGCGCGGGTCGATCTGCATGTCGTGAATGCGGCCGCCCGTTGCCGCGGGCCCAATCTCGCGGAAGTGCAGCGCATCGAACGGCGTGCGCGCGGCCTGCGCGAGCGCGGCGATGGGAAGGACAGCAAAGCACGCGGCGCCGAGTACGGCGGCGAAAGCGGCGCGAAGCGCGACGGCGAGCGAGCGTCGGTGGGGGTGGCGCACGAACGGTACCTCCGAAGTGAGCAGCCGGGCATGAAGACCGCAGCAAAGGTAATGCGCCCGCACGCCGTCGGCGCGACGGCAAAGGCTACGGTGCCCGGTTGGCGGGAAACCGCAGACTTCCTTCACGGCACTCCACGAGCGCGTCTCCAGACAGTTCCGGCGCGGAGGTGTCGACCTTGAACTGCGAGATCGCGTAATCGCGTCCCGTCATGGCGGGCAATGTGCCCAAGGTGAAGCGCTTCTTGCCCGGGATCGTGACCGTACATCGCGTCCAATGCGATTTGCCCGAGTTGTTGAGGGTGACAAACGCGCCGGCCATGCTGCCCTCCCCTACGAGCGCGCTGGCGGGCGGTGCCGGCGAGTCGACAGAAAAACTCGGCGCCGCGGAGGCCGGCGACGATTCCGCTTGACGGGCTGCGGCAGACGCGGCGACGGCGGCGCGATCGCCGGACGGCGTTGGTGCTGCGCTGGCGGCATTGGTCGCTGCGGCGCTGCCGGCGGCGGACGCGCCGCCAGTGGCCGGCGAGGCGGCGGCACCGACGGATGCGTAGGCGGGATCGCCCGGGAGCAGGAGCTTGGCGCCGGCGAAGCGGAACGCCGAACGGTCCACGACGTGGTCACCGAAGACGAGCAGCGTCTTGTACTTGCCGTACGCCGCGCGGTCGAGCCACTCACCGCCTTCGTAGTACTCGGGATAGCCGTTGGGATCCAGGGGGCCCTTTGCGAGATGCGTCGGATTGCGATAGGACACACAGCCGTTCACGTCGTCCGTCATGCGCCGGCCCGTCTTGCTGGCCAGCGCGCGCTTGAACGAAATGCCGCCGTTGACTTCATCCTGGTACGCGGACGTCACAAGACCACTGACCTTGATGCCGGCCGTGAATTCCTCGTGCCCGCGCGCACAGAGCGGCGAGGTGATGGTGAAGTCACCGTTGTCCTGCTGCGAGTTGATGGTGGCGCCCGGACGCCACTGACCGCCTTGCGTATCCATTTTGAGATTGCGGTGTGCCTTGCTCCACTTGCCGCTCACCGTGAACGTCCACTGTTCGAGGTTGACGCGTCCCGAGTACTCGATGTGCCAGGTTGTGGGATTGAGCACGACGGTCCCCGGCGCCGCATCCTTGTCGTGGTACGGCCGCCCCGAATAGTGGAACGTGCCGTCGGCCTGCAGGGGGAGCTGCCGTGCGTCCATGAAGTCGGGGAAATCAAACATGTTGGCGATATTCACCGGCCCGATCGGCTTGTTGTCGCTCACGGGCTGCACGCGCAGGTTCAAGTCGATCATGAAGATCTCGACCTTTGGCGCCGCGATTTCACCCTCAACCTCCACGTCCACGGCGGTGAAGCGCGGGATCCGCTGAATGAGCGGATCGCCAGCACGCAGCGACGATTCGTTGACGCTGATCTCGACGCTGCAGACGACCGCCTGTGTGCCTGCCGTGCGAAACGTGTAGCTGCGCTGTGATTCGCGGTTGGCGTCGGTGCCTCCCACCCAGCGATAGGACACGAGCGCATACGGGTGTCCGCCGACGAGGATGCTGAGGATCTCTTGCATCCGGTCCAGCGATTTGCCGAGCATGCCGCCGCTCGGCGGAATTACTTCGGCGAGCACGTCGAGCTTTCCGCCCTTCGGCGGGATCTTGCCCGACGACGGCGTGACGACGAGCGGATACACCGCGGTGCGCAGCGAGTCCGCGAGGTCGAGGTACTCCATGCGCAGCTGTTCGCGGCGGGCCTGCCATGCGCGGAGTATCTGCGGGAAGCAGCGGGAGTAGATGCCATCGGCGACGGACTTGTCAGTTCCCGCGCTCACCGTACCCTGAAATCCCCGCTGCGATGCCTGCATCGCGCGCGCATGCACGAACGCCGAGAGCGCATCCTCGGTATGGATGCGCCGCACCAGTTCTTCGAGAGTGTACGGCCGGCCGTCGTCGACGCCTTCGCGCCCGTACGCGGAGAAGTTGCCGTCGAGCAGATCCCACGGATCCTGATACGACGACACGAGCGTGAAGCCGCCATCCTTGGCGCTCTCCAGCACCCAGTTGGTCATTCCCATCAGTGCGCCGGTGCCAAGCGAGGCGAACATCGGTGCGGTCTGACGAATCGCCTCAAGGTAGCCGGCCTCGCCGGCTACGCGGCTGCCGCTCTTGACGATAATGATGGCCATCACGCCCTGAATCACCTGCTCGGCCGGAATCTTCGCCACGGCGGAGCTGAGCGCCTGGCCGAACTGATTCTTGGCCGCGAGGCCGGCGATTGCCGCATTGAGCACGGCGCCCTGCACTGGGCCCGCCTTGGCCATCCGTCCGAGGATTGCCGACTCGAGATGCGAGCGCTGGAGCACGGCGCTCACTCGCCCTTCGAGCGACGACAGTGTCGCCGGATTCGCCCGGAGCCGCGTGATGAGATCGCGGATCTCGCCGCTGAATGAGGGATCGCCCCCCAGACGCGCGAGATCCTTGGCCTTGGTCATGTCGCGCCCGAGACGCTCGAGATACTTGGCCACGCGGTCACCGCGGCCCGCGGCCACTTCTTCGGCGGCGTGCTCGGCCCACTGCGCACTGGTGTTGGCCATGCCGCCAATGGTGTATCGCGCCTGACCCTCGGTGAGGTGCGTGAGATCCACCATGCCGGCGTACGCGCGGCCTTCGACGGCGTAGAAGAGCCGCCCCGTCCGTTGCTCGTACATCTGCGTCCAGACCTGAGCGCCCTCGCCGTACAAGCCCTCGGCGAGATACTTGGGCGTCGCGCTGTTCACCGAGCCCGCGTAGCCGAGGTTGGGCACCTGGCCGAGTTTCTGAAAACGCTGCATTGCGTCGGCGGCATCCTCGACGCCCTTCATGAGCTGGTTGGGCGCGTAGAGGTTGGTGGACCCCAGCACCTTGTTGGCGTCCTTGCCGAACTCCTGCGTGATCAGGTCACGAAGCACACGCCGCGCGGTCTGCCAGTCGCGCTGCGCCTGCGCCGGTGTGACGCTCTTCTCGATGACGAGCCGCAAGTCGTGGTCCGACGCGCCGCCGGCGAGCACGTCGTTGTAGCTGGCGCCGCTGATCCAGGAACCCAGCCCCATGACTTGCTGGCCCGTGCGCTGGGTAAAGAGCTTGACCACATTCTGCATGCGCAGGTTGGTCGGCAGCGACTGGGCGGAGGCAGAGGCAGCCCAGGCGAGTGCGAAGATCAGGCGACGCATGACGCTCTCCGAGACGAGTCGGCGGATCCGGGGGGCGTCGAGGAAGACTGCACCCAGAAGATGCGCTGCGGCCCCGAGCGCGGCAATCGGGGACGTCGTGACGTACCTTACATCGCTGCGCGCCACCAAAGTCCCGCGCGCCGGTCCAGTGACCGCTCACTCATTCGTACGGTGGTGTCCATGCGCATTCGTCACCGCATCCCCGTGATGCTCCTCATCGGACTCAGCGTCGCATCGCTCGGCGCGCAGGGCGCCAAGCCCGCCGACAAGACGGCGAGCCTGCTGGCGGCCATCGACGCGCGTGCCGCGCACTACGGCGATGTGTCGAAGCAGATTTGGGGCTTTGCCGAACTCGGCTACCTGGAAGTGAAAAGCAGCGCACTGCTGCAGGGCGAACTCTCGGCGGCCGGCTTTCGCATGCAGGCGGGCATCGCCGGCATGCCGACGGCGTTCACCGCCGAGTTCGGCAGCGGCAAGCCGGTGATAGCGATCATCGGCGAGTTTGACGCGCTGCCGGGACTGTCGCAGGACACGACGCCGACGCGGCATGCGCTTGTGGAGGGCGGAGCGGGCCACGGCTGCGGGCACAACTTGTTTGGCACCGCGGCGGTGGCATCGGCGATTTCCGTAAAGGAGTGGATGATCGCCAACAAGGTGCCGGGCACGTTGCGCTTCTACGGCACACCGGCCGAGGAAGGCGGCGCCGGCAAGGTGTACATGGTACGCGACGGCCTGTTCGATGACGTCGACGTGGCGGTGACGTGGCACCCGGGCGACGAGAATCGGGTGGCCGGTTCGAGTTCGCTCGCAAACATCTCAGGCAAGTTCCGCTTTCACGGCGTGAGCGCGCATGCCGCCGCGTCGCCCGAACTCGGCCGCTCGGCGCTCGACGCGGTGGAAGTGATGGACGTGATGACGAACTTCATGCGCGAGCACGTCCCGCAGGAGACGCGCATGCACTACGTGATCACCAACGGCGGCAGGGCGCCCAACGTCGTGCCCGACTTTGCCGAGGTGTATTACGTGGTGCGGCACCCCGACATTCGGGTGGTGGACCAGATCTGGGGCCGCATTCTCGACGCGGCCAAGGGTGCGGCGCTCGGCACGGGCACCAGCTACGACGTGACCGTCACCGGCGCGGTGTACAACCTGCTCATCAACCAGACGCTGGCGAAGGTGCAGCAGAAGGCGCTCGAGCGCGTGGGCGGCTATCACTACACCGCGGCCGAGCGGTCGTGGGCCGAGCAGCTGCAGGCAAGCCTGCCGTCGTCGAAGGTGCCGCTCGAGACGACGGAGCGCATTCAGGCGCTCGACTTCTCGCAGCCAGCGGGGGGCGGCTCGACGGATGTTGGTGATGTGAGCTGGCGCGTGCCCACCGTGCAGATGAGCGCCGCCACGTGGGTGCCGGGCACACCGGCGCACTCGTGGCAAGCGGTGGCGGCCGACGGCATGTCAATCGGCCGGCAGGGGATGATCGTTGCCGCCAAGACGATGGCGCTGACGGCCGCCGAGCTGTTCACGAGCCCGGCGACGATTGCCGCGGCGCGCGCGGAGTTCAACCAGCAGCGCGGGCCGAACTTCGTGTACGCCACGCGGCTGGGCACGCAAAAGCCCGCGCTCGACTACCGGAAGTAGCAACGGCCCGCGTCATCGACGCGGCTTCACGGGCGCCCCGCGTCGCATCGGCGCGGGGCGCTCGTCGCGTTCGTCATCGGCAAGATCAGCACTAAGCGGGAAGAAGACGGCGCGGCTGACGCCGGGGTACTTCACGTCCCAGCCCCGCGCGTCGTGCCAGAGGATCACGTTCAACGCGTCGGACGGTGCGGCATCGGGCTCGGAAAAATTCATGCGGGCGCTCGCGAGCGCGGCGGCGCGCCGCTCGGCGGCGTGCGGGCCGGTGATGGCGCCGACTTTCACGTTCAGGTCATACAGGCTCTGCTGCGGCTCGAGCGCCGTGTACGGCGTGAGATCGGGCTTGTCCGTGGGGCCAATGAAGCTGGCGCGCATGTCGGTGGCGACGAGATCGAACATCGAAAGCGCGGGAAGCCCGAGCATCAGCTCGATGGTTTTCACCATCGACGGCTGGCTGTAGAACGTGCTGTCGATGACGCCGCGGCGCGCGTACGGACTGGCCACGAGCGCCACGGTGCGATGCCCGTCGATATGGTCCACCGCGTCCTGCGCGTCGTCCTCGACGACGAGAATGGCCATCTTCGGCCAGAACGACGAACGGCTGAGCCCTTCGACGATGCGCCCGAGCGCCATGTCGTTGTCGGCGACGCAGGCTTTCGGCGCGCACCATCCCGCGCTTGTGCCGACCGTGTGGTCACTCGGAAGAATGGCCATCACGAGGTGCGGCATCTCCTTCGACTTCTCCCATTCCTTGAGATGGTCGAGGATGACCTCGCTCTTGGCGACGTCGGGTACGCCCTCGGTCCAGCCGGGATACTCGCGCACGAGCACGCGGTCGAGCGACGGAATGTCGCTGTGCGTGTTGTAGAGTTTCCGCAGACGCTCGCGGAAGTACCCTGCCGGCAGCGAGGCGCGGTTCTTCCAGTCGGCGAGCAGTGCCGCGCGCACCGTGGCAGAGTCGTTCTTGGGCGACGGCGCGTACTCGCCAAAGACCGTGACGTTCTTCTTGGCGTGCTGTGCGGCCTCCCACAGAAAGCCGCCGCTCGAGTACGTCAGCGCATCCTCGCCTTCGCTGGGATAGCTGCGGCCGAGATACAGCGGCCAGTACGGATACTCCGTTTCGTTGGCCTGCGTCAGCCACTGGTGCCCGTCGGCGCTGTTGCCGCCGCTGGCAAAGAAGTGGTCGAGCGTGACGAACTGCTCGGAGAGTGCATGCGCGTTTGGCGTGACCGCGCGGCCGTACATGGCGAGCGACGGATCGCTGGCGCCCCTGCCGAGGTCGCCGAGCACCTGATCGTACGTGCGGTTCTCGCGAATGATGAAGACCACGTGCTGAATGGGCGTCGGTTCGCCCGGCCGCTCCGGCACGGGGCGCGCCGCGACGTTGCGGCGTGGCGCGATGTCGCGCGCCGCGGCGCTGGTGAGCGTCAGCCGGTTATTCTGCGCCACGCTCGTGGTGTACGCCGTGAGCTCCGCGGCGCCGGGAATGGCGATGACGTTCACCGACCCGCGATTGGCATGTACATAGCTGCCCTTGGCGCCGGGATGTCCCGACGTCTCGCCCTGGCCCGAGCCAACGCCGAGCAAGGTGCCAACGGCCAGCGTGCTGCCGTCCGCGCTCACATCGAGCGACGTGGGATACCATCCCGTGGGAATGAGCCCGAGCAGTCTTGCCGACGACGCCGAGCCGCCGCTCACGTCGTACTGGGCCACGGCATTGATGCCGCCGAGTGCGACAAAGAGCGTGCGGCCATCAGGCGTGAGCGCCACCGCGGTGGGCGCCAGGCCGATCTTGCGTTCGTGGAACGGCGCGATCGGAATCGTGCCTACGTTCTTGGCGGTCCGCGTGTCGACGAGCGTGATGTCGTCAGAGTTGCCGTTGGCCACGTAGAGCAGGCCGCGCGCCTGGTCCCACGCGACGCCGGTTGCGTGCAGGCCGGTCTCGACGGTGGCGGTGATCTTCTGTGTCACGAGATCCACCGCTACCACACTGCCACGCTCGGCGATGCCGCGGGCGTCCACGCGTACGCGCTCGACGCGCGGGTCACAGCACTGCATCGCGGCGCGACTGCGGCTTGAGGGCTTCGGGCCTCCGAAAACACTGACCCACGCGATGGTGCCGTCGTCGCTGGTCGTGCTGGCGACCGGGAGCACGCCGAGTGGAACGCCTCCGAGCGGCGCGCCGTCGTCGGCGTCGAAAATGGCGAGGCGATCATTGGCCGGGAGCGGCACGACGAGCGGTCGGTGCCCGCTGGTATTCTTGCGTGCCGCGACCGATGGCGCGCCCGCGAGGTAATCGCCGATGGAATCAGAGCGGAAGGCGAGCGCCGCCTTGGGCACGGAGCCCGGAAGATCGGGAGCTTCGCCGCCGAGCGCGAAGGCGCGGACCTGCGCGATGACGCGCGCGCCGGGCTTTTCCTTCTCACCGGGCAATCGGTTGTTGGCGATCGCCGCCGGCAACCGGCCAATGCTCGTCACGTACGCACGATTGGTGCTGGCGTCGAACGCGACCCCCTGCACGCCGCCGCGTCCGTCGTACGCGCCGTGCGCGATCACGCGGTTGGCGTTCCAGTTGAGACGGTATGCGCCGCCGGACGCGGCGACCCAGAGTTCGCTGGAGGTCGTGCCAAAGCGCACGCCGTACACGCGGCCCTTGAAGACCGATTGCACCCCGGCCGGCGTGACGCGCTGGTCGGTGGCGATGACGCCCGGGTCGGTAACCGTGCGCTGAGGAAGCGGCAGGGGAGCGGCCGCGCGGACCTGCAGGGCGAGAACAAGTGAAATGAGCATGGTTAGAATTGAGGCGGAACCCGCCCGTTGCGGAAGTGACGGCGGGCGGCGGCGGACGATCGGGTGGTGACAGTCTTCGGCGGGGACCTGCGTTCAGGCCACCGCCACGGTGCGCGACTCCTTCGTCGTGTTGCCGTCGCCGCCACCGGCGGCGAGAATTGCCGCATGTCTCTTGCAATCTCCAGGTGCGTTGCCGCGTTTGCCTGTGTTGCCCTCGCGTGCCGTCGTGAAGTTGCCGTGCCCGTTTCGGCGGCGGTTGCTGCCGATACGTTGCTGCTCCCCGCGCCTTCGGATACGTCGCTGCACGACGATCCGATGTCGCGCTCCATCAGACGCGGGCTCGCGCTGGTGACCAACACGCGCGACTCGCTGCCCGCGTCGGTGGGCAGCGAGCTGCGCTGCGTATCGTGCCATCTCGACAACGGACGCCGCGCGTTCGCGATGCCGTGGGTTGGGGCGTATGGCCGTTTTCCGCAGTACCGGTCGCGGTCGGGCCAGGTGGCGCGGCTCGAGGAACGCATCAACGACTGTTTTCTGCGCAGCATGAACGGGCGGGCGCTGCCGACCGAAGGCAACGACATGCGCGACATCATGTCATACATCTCGTGGCTGTCGCGCGGTACGGTGTCGGGCAAGCGCGGCCGGGGCAACGGCATCGACTCGCTGCCGCCAATGCCTGGTGACACGGCGCGCGGCCGGTTGGTGTTCGGGCAGCACTGCGCGCGGTGCCACGCGCCCGAGGGGCAAGGGATGCTCGCGACACGAATGGCCAACGCCGGACCCCCGCTCTGGGGAGCGGGATCATTCAACATTGGCTCGGGCATGGCGCGCGTGCGGGTGATGGCGGCGTTTGTGCACCGCCACATGCCGTTCGATCAGCCGGGGACGGTTGCGACGCAGGATGCCTTTGACGTCGCGGCCTTCGTGACGTCGCGTCCGCGCGCCGATTTTCCGGGCAAGGAACTGGACTGGCCCAATGGTGATCCGCCGATAGACGCCGCGTATCCCACGCTCACCGCACCGCAACGCGGGCGCCCGTCGAACCGTAGATGACGCAGGCGATGCGGCCGCAATCGGCGCACGCGCACGGCGGCCGATTGTCATGACGCGCGCGCGTTGCCAACTTTACGGCAGGTTATTCTCGCTGAGGACCAGTTCGATGCGTATTCTAGGAGATGTTCAGTGCGCGGCGCACCGGATGCGGAGCGCCCTTATTGGAGCGGGCTGCGTCATGGCGGCCGTTGCCTGCGGAGGCAGCGGCGAGAAGACGCCGGCCGCCGCCACGACGGCCGCCGTCGACACCGTCATGCCGGTGCCAGCCGAGTCGCTGCTCACGCAAGACGCGGCGTCGCAGTCCATCCGGCGCGGCATGGCGCTCGTCATCGCGATGCGGGACTCGCTGCCCAAGCACGTCGGCAATGACTTGTCGTGCACGTCGTGCCATCTGGACAAGGGGCGCAAGGCCTTTGCCAATCCGTGGGTCGGCGTGACGGCGCGCTATCCGAAGTTCTGGGCGCGCACGGGGACGCAGGTCAGTCTCGAGGACCGCGTCAACGACTGCATCCGCCGCGGCCTCAATGGCACGGCGCTCCCCGCGGGCGACGCCAGCATGCGCGACATCGTGGCGTACATGACATGGCTGTCGAGCAAGGCGCCCGCCGGTGGCGTGACGTGGGGACTCGGTGTGGATTCCATCGCGCCGCTGCCGCCCGACACGGTGCGTGGCAAGTCGACGTTCGCGATGTACTGCGCGCGGTGCCATGGCCCGGATGGCCAGAGCGGACGGTCGCTCGGCGTGCAGCATCCCGGACCGCCGCTGTGGGGGCCACGATCATTCACCATCGCCTCGGGGCAGGCGCGCATACGGATCGTCTCGGCGTTTGTGCACCATCACATGCCGTTTGACGCGCCGGGCTTTGTCGCCGACTCCATCTCGTACGACGTCGCCGGCTATGTGCTGTCGAAGGCGCGCCCCGATTTTCCGGGCAAGGAACTCGACTGGCCCAAAGGCGACGCGCCTCCGGATCTGCTCTATCGACTGAAGTCCGAGTCGAAGTCAGCCACGGTGCCGAAGTTGTAGGTGCAGACGCCAGGCAGTGGCGCGCGCCGGGCCCAACGACGCCCGGCGCGCGTCGCGTTTGCGGACGCGTTCTATCCCTGCGCGTGCGGTCCCGGTATCTTGATCGAATGACTTTCGCACATCCTCGAGTTCCGTAGATGGCCTCCAAGCGTTCGGGCGGCTCGCGCCGCCGCCGCGGCAAGGGAGGCGGCGCGTACGCCCCTGCTCCCAAGGTCACGCTCACGTCGGTGCCGACGGGGCGCGCCGCGTACAGTGACACGCGCGAATGGCTGCTCGAACAGCACGGCCCGGTGTGCGCCTATTGCGAGCGCGCGGTCGCACCGCGCAGCATCACGCTCGACCACGTGACCCCGCGCCGCGGGCAGACGGCCTACGACCGGCGCGACAATCTCGTGCTCTGCTGCAAGGCGTGCAACGCCGCCAAGAAGGACAAGCCGATTCTCGCGTTCCTGCTCGGCAACAAGAAACGCGTCGTCGCGCTGTACAAGTACGGCCAGCACCTCAGCCATCAGTTGGTGGAGATGGTGAAGGACCTGTTGCCCGAGCATGAACGGCCGTCGCTTGTCGCCGTGCCGCGGCGCAAGGGCGCGCCGCGCCGCAAGAGCGCCGCGGAGATCTTTGGCGAGCTGGGACACGGGGCCTCGCCGTACAAGGACTGAGGGTGTCGTGAGCACCCATGCTGCGGCACCCGACGACACGGCATCCATGACGCAGCCCTTCGACTACGACTGGATCATCGTCGGCTCTGGCTTTGGCGGCAGCGTTTCGGCGCTTCGCCTCACGGAGAAGGGGTACCGCGTCGCGGTGCTCGAGGCCGGCCGTCGTTTTCGCGATGAAGACTACGCCGAGACGACCTGGCAGCTGCGCCGCTGGCTGTGGGCGCCGTCGCTCGGGATGCGCGGCATTTTCCGGCTGACGCCCTTCAAGGACATCTTCATCGCGAGCGGCACGGCGGTTGGCGGCGGCAGCGCCGTCTATGCCAACACGCTGTACCGCGCCAAGCCGGCGTTTTTCGAGAACGCGCAGTGGAAGGGCCTCGCCGACTGGAGCGCTGAGCTCGCCCCGCACTACGACACGGCGGAGCACATGCTCGGCGTCGCGACCGTGCCGTTCGCCAGCGACGGACAGGAGTTGCTCAAAGCGGCCGCGCAGCACTTCGGCGTGGAGCAGACGTTCACGCGCACGCCGGTCGGCGTCTTCTTCGGCAAGGCTGGCGAAGAAGTACCAGACCCGTACTTCGGCGGCGAAGGACCGTCGCGCACCGGCTGCACCCGGTGCGGCGCCTGCATGGTGGGCTGCCGCGAGGGCGCCAAGAACACGCTGCTCAAGAATTACTTGTGGTTCGCCGAGAAGCACGGCGCGACGATTCTCGCCGAACATGGTGTCGTGGACGTGCGGCCGATCGGCGCTGCGGACGGCGGCGACGGCTATGTGGTGACGACGGAGCGTCCGGGGGCGTGGTTCGACAAACGACGGCGCACGTTCACGGCGCGCGGCGTGGTGTTTTCGGCGGGCGCGTTAGGCACCGGTGAGCTGCTGGCCTCGCTGAAGCACGGCGGCTCACTGCCCAACATCAGCGACCGGCTTGGCGAGCTCGTGCGGAGCAACAGCGAGTCCATTCTCGCCGTCACGCTTCCGGATGATTCGAAGAAACCGTGGGCCGATGTCGCCATCAGCGCAAGCATTCATCCGGACGCGGATACGCACATCGAGCTGTGCACCTACGGCAAGTACGGGGATGCCATCTCGCTGCTGCAGTCGCCGATGACCGGCAACGGCACGCGGCTGACGCGGCCCTTCATGCTGGTGTGGCAGTTCCTGCGGCATCCCGTGCGTTCGCTCGGCACGCTGTGGCCCGCGGGATGGAGCCGGCGCTCGATGATCATTCTCGTGATGCAGTCGAGCGACAACGCAATGTCGTTTCGCGCCCAGCGGCGCTGGTTCAGGCGCGGCGTGACGATCGGCACTGCGCAGGATCCGGAGAAGCCGAATCCGACATTCATTCCGCTGGCCAACGAGGCCGCGGAATTCCTGGCGCGGCACACCGGCGGCGTGGCGCAAAGCAGCGTCCTCGAGGCGGCGGCGAACATCCCGACCACCGCACACATCCTCGGCGGCGCCGTGATTGGCGCCGATGCGTCGTGCGGCGTGATCGATGGCGATCATCGCGTCTTCGGCTACCGCAATCTCCTCATTTGCGATGGCTCCGCGATGCCGGCGAATCCCGGCGTGAATCCGTCGCTGACGATTACCGCGCTGTCCGAACGCGCGATGTCGCGCGTGCCGTCGAAGAGCGTGCGCGACTGAAACGAACGGCGGCGCCGAACGTGACCTTCGCGCGCCGCCGAGCATTCCTGTCGAAGTCGCGCTCTCAGGCGCCGAGGGCCGCCTCAACGAACGTCGGCGACATCAACCCCGCCTTGGAGCGCCCGTGGGGATCCTGCGCCGCGCGATAGCCGTTCACCATCTCGAGCGCGGTTTTGGTGAGCGAGGGAAGTTCACGGTCTGACGCGCCAAGCGGCGTCACGCGGTCGCCCCACTTCACGACGAGCGAGCAGAACGTGAGCCCGCCGCCAAAGGCCGGCATCAGGAGCGTGGCGCCAGGGCGCACGCGTCCCTCGTCCAGCGCTTCAACCAGTGCCACCGGCACCGTGGCGGCGCTCATGTTGCCGTACTTCTGCACGGTGAGCATCACCTTGTCCATCGGGACGCCGGCGTACTTGGCCACCCCCTCGATGATGCGCAGGTTGGCTTGGTGCGGAATGCAGAGGTCGATGTCGTCCGCGGTCACGCCGCACGACTTCATCACCTTGGCCGATGCCTCGCTCATTCCCTTGACCGCGCGCTTGAAGATCTGCGGGCCGTCAAAATCCCAGAGCGTGTCGCCCAGCTGGACGCCACGGTTGGCGTAGCCGCATCCGAAGCCGCGAATGCGCAGCACCGCGCGCGCCTCGGCGTCGCAGCCCAGCACGCTGCCGAGCACACCCTCGGCTTTGTCGGTCGCCTGCAACACGACCGCGGCCGCGCCGTCGCCGAAGAGCACGGCCACGTTGCGATTGCTCCAGTCCATGTACGGGCTGATGAGTTCCACGCCGATGACGACGGCGTTGCGCACCACGCCGGTGCGGATCATCGCCGACGCCGAGGTCAGGCCGTAGAGGAAGCTGGTGCAGGCCGTGTTGACGTCCATCGCCGCGGCGGACTTGGCACCCAGCGCCAACTGCACGGCGGAGGCCGTATTGGGCACCTGCTCCTCGTAACTCGTGCTCCCAAAGACGATCAGGTCCACGTCGCTCGCGGCGAGGCCGGCGCAGGCCAGGGCGCGCGACGCGGCCACGGTGGACATCTCGATGCCGCTGACGTGCGAGATCCGCCGCTCCTTCATCCCGGTGCGCGTCGTGATCCACTCGTCGTTCGTCTCGAGAAAGGTCGAGAGGTCGTCATTGGTGAGCACGGCGGGCGGCATGCACTTGCCCCAGCCGGTGATGGCCGCGTAGGTCGTCGACATCGGAATCAGCGCAAGAGGGTGGGCGGCCATGCGGGCGGCCGCGGGAGCCGTCGAAGAAGATGGCGCGCGATCGCGAAATCACAATGGCCGCCGCGCCGCCCGCAGGCCGGCACGCAGGATGCCGAGCGCGGCGCGGCACCGTATCTTGATGGATCATGGCCGCGCGCGACGATCTCGACGAGGACGGGGCAGCGCCAGACGCGCCGCCGTGCGCGCCGGAGCTGGTGCAGGAGCTGCTGCGCCAGCTCGACAAGACCGTGCGCCTGCATCAGCTGTATCCGGCCACCAATCCGACGTATCTCAAGACCCTCGAGGCGCTGCGCGCCGCGTTCCGCGAGGTGTGGGCCGAGGTGAACGCCATCACGCTGCAGGTGACCGAGACGCAGTTTACGTGCGGCGGCGCCGTGGTGCTGGACGAGCCCGAGAAGGCGTCCGACTCGCTGCCGTGGACGCTGTTCAAGGACGGCGTGCGCCAGCTCACGCTGTCGAGCGGCTTCGAACAGCAGGAGATCAACGCACTGCTCGAGATCATCCCAAAAGTGCGGCGCGCGCTGGACTGGGAAGAAGACGTCCTCACGCTGCTGTGGGCGCAGGACTTCGAGCATCTTGCGTACCGCTTCGTGGACACGGTGAGCAGCGAGGGCGTGCCGCTGGATCCGTCGGCGACGCCGGGACGATGGCCCGCGTCAACGACCGCGTTCACGGATCCGAAGGAAGCCGTCGAAGCGGCGCGCCGGCGTGCGGCGGGCGCGTCGCTCGAGGGAATGCTGCGCATTGCCTCAGCGCCTGATCAGGACGCGGAACGCGCACGCACCGAGGCGATGCGGCACCTGCGCGAGGGCATCGCGCACGAGTACGCGGCGGACCTGCGCTGCGACGTCTCGGATGTGCTGCTCGACATCTTCGAGACGCAGCGTGATCCGCTGGTGCGCACCGAAGTCGCGCGCCAGCTCGACGCGCTGCTGCTGCTGCACCTGTCGGCGCGATCGTTCGGGTCGCTGGTGCACGTGCTGCGCGAATCGGCCATCGCGGTGCAGCGAGCACCCGCCATGACGCTGGACGCGCGTGGCGCGATGGAGCGGCTGAATGCGCGCGTCAGCGATCCCGCCCTGCTCGAGCCGCTCCTCGCGTGGGTCGATGGCGCCGACGACCGGCCATCGGCATCGATGGTGTCGGAACTGCTCGCACGGCTCGACGGGAGTGCGCTTGGCATTCTGATCCAGTGGGCGGCCGAATCGCGGCATCACGACCTGCGCCAGCTCTACGAGGCCTGCGCCGACCGCATGGTGGATGCCGCGCCGACGGAACTCGTCAAGCTCGTGAACACGCCGCACGATGCCGTGGCCCTCGAAGCGATGAGCCGGTGCGGCGCGCACCGGCTGGAGGCCGCGGTGGTCGCGCTGGTGAAGCAACTGGGCTCACCATCCGAGGCGCGGCGAGCGGCGGCGCTCGCCGCGCTGGCGGTCATCGGCTCGCCGCGGGCGAACGCAGGGGTGGAACGCGCGCTCGGGGACGCGAGCGCGGCGCTGCGCACCGCGGCGCTGAAGGCGCTTGCCACGGCCGTGTACCGTCCGGCGCTTGCGCGCGTGACCGAGTGGGTACGGGGGCGCGATGCCCGTGACATGGACCACAACGAACGGCGCGCGCTGTTCGAACTGTTCGGCGCGCTCTGCGGCGATGCCGGTGTGCCGTGGCTGGCCAGCCAGCTCGACGGCCCAAAGGGGTTCTTCAAGCGCAAGTCGGATCCCGAAACGAGGGCCTGCGCGGCCGCCGCGCTGGGGCGCGTGAACTCGGCGGCGTCGCGCGAGGTGCTGCGCAAGGCGTCCAACACCGATGAGCCGCTCATTCGCCAGGCGGTGCGGGCCGCACTCGCGCGCGGAGACGACGCATGACGGCGCCCGAGGCTCGTCACAGCACGTCGGGTGCCTCGCACGACGCGGCGGATGGCGCGGTGCGCGCCGCCGGCCGCGCGTTGGTGCAGGCGTTCTGCGGTGCGCTGCGCAGCCTGCGGCTGTATCCCGCCGACAATCCCATCGTGCAGCGATCCGTGAAGGATCTCGCCGCGGCCGCCGCCTTGTTGAGCACGGAAGATGGCGGCATGGAACTGCGCATCGCCGGTGAGTTCGTCTTTGTGAATCACACGCGGTTGCGACTCGGCCTCGACAACTACGCGATGGTGGCATACCTCATCGCGCAGTGCCGGACGAGCGGCACGGGCGTGCTGCGCGCGACGGCCGCCGCCACACCGGCGGACTGGTCGGTGCTGGTGACCGCGCTCAACGCGCCGTCCGGATCGGACGCGACCACGCGCTACCATTCCCTGCGGCAGCGCCTCGACGGCGCGGGTGTACGCGTCTTCGATCTCGAGCCGCCGGTGAAGGCCGAAGAGGGCGGAGCCGGCGCCGGTGTGTCGGCGGAGCTGGCCAAGGGCGCGTACGCCCGTTCGGTCGCGGCCGCGGCCGATGCGATGCGCGCCATCGCACTGGGGCAGAGCCCCAACCTGCGCTCGCTCAAGCGCACCGTGCAGGCCATCGTCGATCGCATCCTCACCGACGAAGTCTCGATGCTCGGCCTCACGACGGTGCGCGACTACGAAGACGCCACGTTCACGCACGCCGTGAACGTCTGCATTTTCGCCGTGGCGCTCGGGCGACGGCTTGGGCTAGCTCGCGCTCAGCTCTACGACCTCGGGCTTGCCGCGCTCTTCCACGACTGCGGCAAGGCGCGCATTCCTTCGGAGGTGCTGAGCAAGAAGGACGCGCTCACCGCCGACGATTGGCGCGTGATTACCGGCCACACGTGGCAGGGCGTACTGACGCTGTTCCAGGTGCGCGAGAGCGGGGAATACCCGTATCACGCGATGCTGGTCGCGTACGAGCATCATCTCAAGCCCGACGGCGGCGGTTATCCGCGGCGCCTGCGGCCGCGCGCCGTCGGGTTGTTCAGCCGCATCGTCGGGATCATCGAGATGTTCGATGCAGCGACGACGAATCTTGGCTACCGCACGCCCGTGAAGCGCCCCGCCGAGTACGTCGCCATCATGCGCGAAACGGCGGATACGTTCCTCGACCCCACCGTCGTCCGCGCGTTCGTCGAGATGCTCGGCGTGTATCCCGTTGGCACGGTGCTCCTGCTCGATACCTATGAGATCGCCATCTCGCGCGGCGTGAACCCGGACCCCGAACTCGCCGACCGTCCGCTGGTCTACATCATCAGCGACCGCGACGGCCAGCTCATCCATCCGGGCGAGGCGGCCGACCTCGGCGACACCGACGAGAACGGGCGCTTCGTGCGGTCGATCATCGACACGCTGGACGCGGACCAGTACGGCATTCGCGTCGGCGACTACTTCATCGCGTGACGGGGAAACCTGAGCCACCGCGCGATGTGGACGCAGTCGTCGTCGGGGGCGGCTTCTACGGCGCCCACATTGCGGCGCTTCTCGCGCGCCGGCTGCCCGCCGTGGTGCTGTTCGAGCGGGAGAATGCGCTCCTGACGCGTGCCTCGTACAACAACCAGGCGCGCGTGCACGGCGGCTACCACTACCCGCGCAGCATTCTCACGTCACTGCGATCGCGCGCCAACTACCCGCGTTTCGTGGCCGATCACGCCGCGGCCATCGACCGGTCGTTCCTCAAGCTGTACGCGATCGCGCGCCGGCAGTCCAAGGTGACCGCGGCGCAGTTCGCCGAGTTCTGCCGGCGGATCGGCGCGCCGGTAGAGGCGGCGGGAGCGGCGGCGACGCGCCGGTTCGACGCGGACCACGTGGAAGCGGTGTTCGAAGTCGAAGAATGCGCGTTCAATGCCACGGCACTCGCGGTGGCCGCGGCGGCGACGCTGGCGTCCGCTGGCGTGCAGGTGTGCACCGGCGTTGCCGTACGCGCCGTCGCACCGGGCGGCCCGCGCCGACTGCGAATCGTGTGGGGCGACGGCGCCGGTGAGAGCACTGACGCGGACCTCGTGGTGCTCTGCACCTACTCCGCGCTCAACGATCTGCTTGCCGATTCCGGTCTCGCCACGGTGCCGCTGGTGCATGAACTCACGGAACTGGCGTTGGTGGAACCGCCCGAGTCGATGCGCGGCCTCGGGGTCACCGTCATGGACGGGCCGTTCTGGTCGTGCATGCCGTTTCCGGCGGAGCGCGTGCACTCGCTGAGCCACGTGCGCTACACGCCGCATGCGCGCTGGTCCGATGGCGGCGACGATGGGCACGCCGTCCGCGGCGAGGGCGTCCGGCATCGGCTGCCGCCGTCGCACGCGCCGCACATGCTGCGCGACGCGGCGCGCTACCTTCCGGAAGTGGCGGGGGCGCGTTATCTCAGGTCGCTATGGGAGGTGAAGACCATCCTCCCGCGCAGCGACATGGACGACAGCCGTCCGATTCTTGTGCGACAAGTGGACGGTGCGCCGGGACTGCTCGCGGTGCTCGGCGCGAAGATCGACAACGTGTACGACGTGGAGGAGGAGCTTTCGCGCATGCTCGACCGCGGCGGAATCCAGTGATGGCCGACGTCTTTGTCTCGGTGGTGGCGCCGGTGAGCGATCCGGGGGCGCTGCTCGCGCCGTTCGTCGCGGACACGGTCGGCGTGCTGGCGCGGGCCTTTCGCCACTTCGAGCTGATCATCGTCGACGACGGATCGCGCGCGGTGACGCGGGCCGAGTGGGACGCATTGCTCGCACGACATGACGGCGTGCGCGTGCTGCACCTGTCGCGCGAGTTCGGCGAGGAGCAGGCCATCGCCGCCGGGCTCGACAATGCCATTGGAGACTTCGTCGTCACGATGTCGCCCGGGGCCGATCCTCCGACGCTGATTCCCGAACTCGTGCGGCGGGCGCGGGATGGCGCCGACGTGGTGCTCGGCGTGCGGCGCTCGCGAGCCGGCGACCCGTGGTGGCTGCGCGCGGGCGCCGCGCTGTTCTACTGGTATGCGCGGCGCATGATGCGGATGGACCTCCCCGCGAATGCCACGCATTTTCGCTGCCTGTCGCGGCAAGCCCTCAACGCGCTGAACAAGCTGCGCGAAACGGGATCGCGGCTGCGGGTGTTCTCGTCGTACATCGGCTACGCCAGCGCGTCGTATCCGTACGATGCCGTCGGGGAGACGCGGCGTTCGCGCTCGCGCACCTTTGGCGACGCGCTGGCGCTCGCGCTGGCGATGGTGCTCGACAACACGGCGCACCCGCTGCGACTCGCCAGCCTGCTTGGCGTCGCTGCTGCCCTGCTCAACCTCGGCTACGCGGCGTATGTGCTCGCCGTCTACGCGATGCGCGACGACGTCGCGCCCGGCTGGGCCACGATGTCGCTGACAAGTGCAGCGCAGTTCTTCTTTCTTGCCGTCATTCTTGCGGTGCTCTGCGAATATGTGGGACGCCTGCCCAAGCGCTTTGGCGGTGACCCGGGTTACTACGTGCGGGAGGAGCGCGCGAGTGCCGTACTGCTGCGCGAGGACCGGCCCAATGTGGTGCGCGATCCGTGATCGGTGACGACGCCTGGGAGGTGCCGGCGTTCGAGGTCGTGCCGTGCGGTGAGCGGCGTCACGACTACGCACTCGTGGTCTTCGTGCTCAACGAAGGCGAACGGATCAAGGCGCAGCTTGGCGCCATGCAGA
>JAHFCU010000021.1:0-18927 GCA_023249305.1 Gemmatimonadota bacterium | reverse complement strand
TGAACATCCTGCGCACGCTCTGGCGGTCGGTGCGCGGAACCTACGATCCGCGGTGACGCCATGGACGCGTTGATCGGCTGGTCGGGCCTCACCGGCAGCACCATTCGGCGGGCGCGCGCCTTCGACGCGATGTACCGCTCCACGGACATTGGCGAGATGCGCGGTCGCGAATTCGATCTCGTGGTCTGCGCCGGCGTGCGGGCGGAGAAGTGGAAGGCGAACCGCGACCCCGAAGGCGACCGCGCCGGTATCGCCGTGCTCACTGACGTGCTCAAGACGGTGCGCGCGGCGCGGTTCGTGCTGATCTCCACCGTCGACGTGTATCCCGCACCGATCGATGTGGACGAATCGACGCCGATTCACCCCGCCGAGGGGCAGGCGTACGGACGCCATCGGCTGGCGCTCGAAGCGTTCTGCAGCGCGCATTTTGTCAGCACCATCGTGCGCCTGCCGGCGCTCTTCGGCGAAGGCCTCAAGAAGAACGCCATCTTCGACTTGCTGCACGACAACAATGTCGAGCAGATCAATCCTGATGCCGCCTTCCAGTTCTATGCGCTCGATCGACTGTGGACCGACATCGAGCGCATTCGGGCGGCGGGGCTTCCGCTGGTCAACATCACCGCCGAGCCACTGCACATGCGCGACGTCGCGGCGCGAGCGTTTGATCGGCACCTCCCCGCCATGCCCGCGGTGCTCCCCGCTCGGTACGATGTGCGCAGCGTCTACGCGAGCATGTTTGGCGGACGCGACGGCTATTGGTACGACGCGGCGTCCACGACGGACGAGCTCGTCCGATTCGTGGCCGCCGAGCGGCAGCGGCTGGGCGAGGGAGACGCATGAAGCTCGCGTTCTCGAATCTTGCGTGGTCGTCCGCGGACGATGCAGCCGTCGCGGCGCTGCTCGCCAGCGAAGCTGTTCACGGCGTCGAGCTCGCGCCCTCCAAAGTCTGGCCCGGCGCGCCACAGGTCGATGCGGGGGTCGCCGAGGGCTACACCACATGGTGGCGCGACGCGGGCTGCGAGATCGTGGCCTTTCAGGCGATTCTCTTCGGCCGTCAGGAGCTGACGCTGTTCGGCGACGCGTCCGCGGTGACGAGCCTGGAACGGCATCTCGCCGCCATGGGTGCGTTGGCCTCGCGTTGCGGCGCGCGCGTGCTCGTGCTCGGCGCGCCGGGCAACCGAATCCGCGGACCGCGTTCCATGCCTGCCGCGATTGCAGAGGCCGCGCGCGTGCTGCGGCCCGTCGCGGAAGCGCTGGCGCCGCACGGCGTGTCGCTCTGCATCGAGCCAAACCCGCCACGCTACGGCTGCGATTTCGTGACCACGGCAGCCGAAGCGGCGGCGCTGTGCGATGCCGTCGCGCATCCCAACTTCGGCGTGCATCTCGACACGGCGGCGCTGGCACTCAGCGGCGAGATCACCGAGGCGGCGCTCGCGCCCGTGACGCCGCATGTGCGGCACGTGCATCTCAGCGAAGTCGATCTCGCGCCGGTGGGGAGCACCGCCACGGTGCCGCATGCGCACATCGGCGCCGCGCTCCGCGCTGTGGGCTATGCCGGATGGCTCTCAGTGGAAATGCGGCTGAGCGAGCACGACGAGTGGCGCGCGGCGCTGCACCGTGCCGCCGAAACGGCCCGCACCCACTATCTGGACTGACGGCACGCGCGCGGCGATCCGCCGCCGTCGAAGTCCTACTGATACTGAATGTAGAGCGGCCGCGGATTCAGCTTCAGAATTTCGGCAATCGTCGTGCGCGGACTGTCGTTGCGCGGCTTGTAGAACTGCTTCCACCCCACGAACTGCACCGGCTCCGCCTTGATCCACGAACGAAACGTCGACCGCTTGAGACGCGGCGGGCCGAAGCCATCCATGTCCATCACGATCTGCACGCGCGCGTCGAGCTTGATGTTCTTCGTGTTCGTGACGCCCTTGCGCGTGAACCGGTGCACCACGAGCACCTTGGGCGTCAGCTTGTAGCGCGTCACGAGGTCCTGCAGATAGCGCGAGGCGTAGTTGACGTCGTCGGCGTCGTACGTGCCGATCTTCTTGCCCGGCAGGCCGCCGTCCTTCATCGAGAACTCGGGGTCGATGCCCAGATGGAAGTTCGGACGCGACAGAAACTTCTCGAGGCGCGGCAGTTCCTCGGCGAGCGTGCTCTTGCCGACCTGCAGATCCAGGAAAACCAGCGCGTTGCGCTTCGCCGCCCACGACGCCACGCGTTCAATCAGTTCGTCGGGCATGCGGGCGCGGTACTTGCCGTCGGTGCCGGCGCCGCCCTGCGCCACGACGGCGATCAGATGCAGCGCGGGCTGCACGGGCGTCGACGGGTCGGCCAATGTCCATGCCTTTACCTCGGCGTCGAGCATCGAGAGCATCTGCTCCGGATCGTACTCGCCAAGGACGCCCATCCGCTTGGACAACGGATTGCCATAGTAGGCCACGATGCGCTTGCCTGGCAGGATGCTTCCCGGAAGCGGATCGGGGCCTTTGACTGGCCAGCGCAAGTTGTAGATGGAGTCAAGCTTCGCCTCGCTGTCCACCGGCACTGCCGCTGACTTGGCGCCCTTGGCCGCGTGCTTCTTGCGTGCCACCGACTTCCCAGCGCTCGTCGGCTTGTCGGACCTCGCACCCTGCGCTGGCTGCGAATCAGCCTTCGGCTTTTCGGAAACCTGCGCCGCTGCGGGCGCCGCGGCGGAGGTGGGCGTCGGAGTCGGCGCAGCCGGGGGCGTGATGCTCTGCGCCTGAACAGATGACACAGCGCCGCCAATTGCGGCGGCGAAGAAGAGCGAGCGATACGAGATCATGATCTGGCGGAGGGGAGCGCGAAAGTCGCGGAAGCATCAGCACCTAAAGATAGCCGCGCAACCACGCGCCGCGGCATCCGTATCCCGCCGACGCGCGGCGATGATCCGTCGGCGGTCGGCGTGAGAAGACGATCACGGCCCCCCGTGCGCCACTACTTCTCGATGATTTCGATGCGGTGATCGGCACGCAGCGGAAACTGCCCTTCCACCTCGATCTCGAGCTGCACGATGTAGGCGCCCTTCTTGAGCGTTGAGATGTCGAGCTGCACCGCGCGCGGCGAGACCGTCGCGCCCCGCGCCGTCATATCGTTCACCGAGACGCTCACCGGCGTCGCCTGACGCAGCAGTCGAAGCTGCTGATTCTTGCGCTTCAGAAAGCCGCCTTCCTCGACTTCGCGCACCACGGTCACCGTCAGCTTGATCTGCTCGCCGGCCGGATTGGTGCCATACGTCTCCCAGTACACGCCGAGCGGCGCGGCTGACAGCACGCGCTCCGTGGGGAGCGCAAGCGCCAACGCGTCTTCCACCGAGTTGGGCGGCGTCCCCGATGGCTTGTAGAACAGCAGATCCGACACGGTCACCCGCGTGTCGACCGCATACGGCGGATGCACGCCGTAGCGCGCGCGCGCCACGACCGCCGAGTCGGCGGCCCACACTTCGCCGCTGAAGAGCAGCGGTCCCCACGCCCCCGTCACCGACATCGTACCGATAGCCGCCGCATTGTCGCGCGCGAGCATCCGCGGCGCGGGCTGCTCGCCGTGCGCCACCACCATCGCCGCCCGTCGATGCGCCGCGTCGCCCAGTCCCTTTACCTGCCGCACGTCGTACGCCATGACGAGCAGCGCCGAGTCCCCGCGGCGGAACATCGCCTGCTGATGCTCCAGCGCTACCAGCCGCTTGGCGTACGGCGGCGCGTACCGGCCGATCACCGGCGGCTGATGCAGCCGCCACTGCGACGAATCGGAGAGCGCCGGATTGCCGAGCACATTGCCGGCCGGCAGGTAGCGGTAGGCCGGCGACGCTTCATCGCTCACGATGCTGTACCCGCCACGCGGATCGCCCGGCCCGCGGGCCCAGAACCGCGGCCAGCCAAAGCGCAGCAGCAGCTCACGCTCATCATCGTCAAAACCAAATTGGTGCGCGCCGGGCGCGTCCTGATAGAACCGCACCATGAGCTGGCGGGCGTTCCATTCACTGCGCGCGTCATTGCCGCGCAGTCCGTACAGCGTCCGCGAGAACCACCAGACACGGTCCTCAAACGCCTCGCGCTCGGCGCCGCACGGCAGGCGCCGGTACTCCTGTCGCGTGTCGTCGTCGATGAGCATGGAGATGTCGCGCCAGTTGCATCGTTCGCGCACCGGCATCTCGCCCTGCACGACCCGGAAGCCGCTGTCGGCCGCCTGGTAGTTGCCGCGCATATGCTGGCTGAAGGCGACGAGCGCGCCGCACCACCACCCGTCGGACTGGCACTGCCTGGCTGCGGAAAGCGCGTCATCATAGCGATCGGATTCGGCGAGATAGCGCACACGCTGTCCGCTGATCCACCGATTGGCCGGCACCACTTTGCCTAGCGAGTCGAGCACACGCGTCAGCGTGTCACGCGCGCGCGCGATGTTGGGCGGCTCGATGTTCTTCGGCGTCTTCTCGTCGTACCAGTAGCAGAAACGGCCCACCTGCTCGTCGCACGAGGCCCCCGAGCGCGTGCTATGCGCACTGAGCAGATGATCGCGCCGGAATCGCTCGAATCGGAGCTGCGCGGCGCGAGCCATCCCCTCGGGCGTCGTCGTGTCGCCCGTCATTTCCGGCAGCGGGGTCGCGGCCATGCCACCCTGTCGGGGCGGTTCTCCGCCGGCCATGCCGCCCCCGGGATTCACCGGGCGTCGTTGGGCGGCCGCGTCGCCGGCAGAGAGGCCGGCAACCAGAATGAGAACGAGGGCAGGGGGTAGTCGCATGGAAGTGATACAGTAATGGACTGGCGGACGTTCCGTGAGACGGCAGACGAGCGCCCACGCTAGATTACCGCACCGTCGGCAGGCCTGCCTCCCATCTTCCCGCCCCAGTCTGTGGTCCCGATCATCTTCGAGCCGCTGCACCCCGACGTCGCGCCCCCCGTTCGCGCGACGGCCCACAGCGCTGGCTACGACCTCTCGGCCTACCTGACTGGGCGCAGCGTGCGGATCTTCCGCGACGGCGCGCTCTCCGAACGCCCCACCGAGATGCGCGCCGGCGCCGCCGTGCTCGTCCTGCATGCCGGCGAGCGCGCGCTGGTGCCGCTTGGCTTCCGAGCCCGCCTGCCGGAGGGCATCGAGGCGCAGGTGCGGCCGCGCTCCGGCACCAGTCTTAAGACCGACATCGTCATCGCCAATGCCCCCGGCACGATCGACGCCGACTACCCCGACGAGTGGTGCGTCCCCGTTCGGCACGGCGGCACGCGCGAACTTGTGATCACGCACGGCGAGCGTATCGCGCAGATGGTGCTTGCTCGCCACGAAGTGCTCGACTTCGCGCCCGGCGAGGTAAAGCCGACCACCGACCGCAACGGCGGGTTCGGGTCCACGGGACGGTGACGCGGCGGCTTGCGCCCGTGTTGGCCTTCGGGCTCGCGCTCGGGCCCGCCGCCTGCGCCGGTCGCTTGCATCTGCCGGGGTACGTGCACCCCGTCGAAGAGAGTTCGGCTTCGTTCAACAGTCTCGGGCGCACGGTGCGCGTCGATGCCTATGTCCCCGAAGGCAAAGGCCAGCGGCATCCGGCCGCCATCGTCCTGCACGGCTCGGGCGGCTTGCACCTGCTGGTCGGCGACGACGTGCAGCGCTACGCCGAGGCGCTCGCGTCGCGCGGTGTCGCCGCGTACGTGGTGCACTACTTCGACGCGACGGGCACCTTCGCGGCGGGCCTGGCCACCGAGGCGCGCGAGTACTGGCACTGGGTGCGGGTGGTGCGTGACGCCGTCGCGTGGGTGCGTGAACGCCCCGAAGTGCGGGCCTCGCACGTTGGGCTCTTTGGCCTCTCGCTGGGTTCCTATGTCGCCGTCGGCGCCGCCGCCACCGAACCGCACGTCTCGCGCATGGTCTTGCTCGGCGCCGGCCTTGAGCCCGGGGTGGCCGACAGCGCGCGCCATTTGCCCCCGACGCTGCTGTTGCACGGTACCAAGGATGACGTTGTCACGCTGGCCGAAGAGGACACGCTGTCGCAGCTCCTGCGGAAACGCCGCGCCATTGTCGTTTTGCATCACTACGCCGGCGAGGGGCACGACTTCGGCACCGACGCTGCCGTGGACGCGGTGGAACGCTCGGCGCGCTTCCTGTCAGAGGGGAGCGTAGGGACCCTGCTCGAGGTGCTGCGGCGCTCCGACACCCGCGCCACGCCCCGTGACACCCCGCCGCCCAGCATTCCGTAGAAGAGGCGTCAGGCGCTAGCATTCAGGGTGCCGGCTGAGCGCTCGTTTCAGCTGGTCCAGGGGAATCACACTCTCACCGCAGGAGCACGCGATGCGTTGTTCTTCCGCCGTCTTGGCGGCTGCCTTCGCACTGGCTGCCGCCGGCGCAGGCGCGCAGGATCCCGCCCGCATCAAGATCGATTCGTACGCGCTGCCCAATGGGCTTCGTGTGCAGCTCGTCGAGGATCACTCAAGCCAGGTCGTTGCCGTCGACCTCTGGTACGACGTGGGCGCGCGCAACGAAGTCGCCGGACACACGGGATTTGCGCACCTCTTTGAGCACATGATGTTTCAGGGCTCCAAGAACCTGAAGAAGGTGGAGCACTCCTCGCTCATCGAGCGCGCCGGCGGCCGCGACAACGCGTCCACCCAGTACGACGTCACCAACTACTTCGAGTTCCTGCCGTCCAACCGGCTCAACCTGGCGCTCTGGCTCGAAGCCGAGCGCATGCGCGGGCTCAACGTCACGCCCGAAGGGCTCAAGAATCAGGTCGAAGCGGTCAAGGAAGAGCGTCGCCTGCGGGTGGACAATCAGCCGTACTCCAAGGCCATCTGGGAAGGCACACTGCTCGCCTTCGACAGCAAGAACTGCTTCGGCTACGGGCACTCGCTCATCGGCTCGATGGCCGAACTCGATGCGGCGAAGGTCGAGGACGTGCAGGCGTTCTTCAAGATGTACTACGCGCCCAACAACGTGACGCTCACCGTCGTCGGCGATTTCAATCCCGCCGAGGCGCGGAAGTTTATCGAGGAGTACTTCGGCGGCATTCCGCGGCAGCCGGCGCCTCCGCCCGTCGTCTGTGATCAGAAGCTCCACACCGGTGCGATGCGCCAGCAGATGACCGATGACAAGGCCACGCTGCCGGCCGTGATCGCGCTGTATCACGTGCCGTCCACGTCCAGCGCCGACTTGCCCGCGCTCGAGCTGCTCTCGACGATCCTCGGCTCGGGCGAGAGTTCGCGTCTCAACAAGGTGCTGGCGCGCGACACCAAGGCCGCGCTCGCCGCGCAGACGCTGCTGAATCCCTTTGGTCCGCGGCGTGGTCCCGGGATGTTGATTGGCCTCGCGATCGCCAACCAGGGTGTGGGCGTCGATTCCGTCGAGAAGCTGCTGACGCGCGAGATCACGCAGGTCGCGCAGACGGGCGTCACCACCGAAGAGCTCACGAAGGCGAAGAACCAGTACCGCGCCGGCAAGATGGAGGAGCGGCAGCGCGCCTTCGCGCTCGCCGAGGCGGTGCAGTTTGCCAACACGTACCTCGGCTCGCCCGATGCGGTCAACACCGATCTCGAGCGGTACGCCAAGGTGACCGTCGATGACATCAAGCGCGTGGCCGCGTCCTATCTCACGGCCGACAACTCGCTCACCATCACCATCGTGCCGGAGAAGAAGTAATGCGCCCGACACTTGTGACGCTCGCGTTCGCCGCCACGGCGATCGCCACTACCGCCGGCTCGCTGTCGGCGCAGACGTTTCCGACCACACCGCCGGCCCCGATGCCCGTCAAGGCGGCGCAGTTCCCGCCGTTCCAGGAAGCGACGCTGCCCAACGGCATGCATCTCCTCGTAGTGGAAAACAGGAAGTTGCCCGTGCTCTCGGTGGAACTCGCATTCCCCGCCGGGAGCGTCTACGACGCGGCGAACAAGGCGGGCACCGCCGACGCTGTGGCGGCGCTGCTGACGAAGGGAGCAGGAAAGCGCACGGCGGAGGAGTTTGCCGCGGCCATCGAAGGCGTTGGCGGTTCCATCAACGCGGGTGCCGGGCCCGATTTTCTGACGGTGAGCGCGAACTTCCTCTCGGCTGACGCACCGTTCGCCATGGGACTCGTTGCCGACGCCGTGATGCGGCCCGTATTTGCGGACAAAGAAGTGGAACTCGTGCGCACGCAGACGTTGTCGGCGCTGCAGCTGGAGCAATCGCAGCCGGCGAGCATCGCCTCGCGCTTCTTCGCCAAGGGCTTGTACGGGCAGCATCCGTATGGACGACGTGCCACGCCGGCGACGGTGAAGGCCATCACGCGCGCCGATCTCGTGGCGTTCCAGACGTCGCGGCTGCGGCCGGGTGGCGCGTTGCTGGTCCTCGCCGGCAACATCTCCCTCGCCAAGGCCAAGGAACTCGCCTCGTCGGCGTTCGCGGGGTGGAAGGGCGCCGCACCGGCGCCGCTTGTCTTCACGATGACACCGGCGCGCACGACGACGGAGATCCTGCTTGTCCATCGTGCCGGCTCGGTGCAGAGCAACATTCTGGCGGGCAACCTCACGTGGGGGCCGGGCGACGCGCGCGCGTACGGCGCCGCCGTGGCCAATCAGGTGCTCGGTTCCGGCTCCAACTCGCGGCTCTTCCTGATCCTGCGCGAGCAGAAGGGTTGGACGTACGGCGCGTACTCGAGCTTCTCGCGCGTCAAGGGCATCGGGTACTTCCAGTCGAGCGCCGAGGTGCGCACCGAGGTGACCGATTCATCGCTGGCCGAGATGCTGGCGCAGTCGAAGCGCATCGGCACGGAAGCGATTCCGGCCAAGGAATACGATGATGCCAAGTCGGCGGTCGTCGGTCATTTCCCGCTCGAGGTCGAGACGGCCGCACAGGTGGCGTCGCAGGTGGCGCGTGCGCGGCAGCTCGGCCTGCCAAACGATTACGTGCAGACGTACCGCCAGAAGCTCGCCGCGGTGACGTCGGCGCAGGCGACGGCGGCCGCGGCGGCCGGCATCAAGCGCGACGCCTCGTACATCGTGGTGGTCGGCGATGGCGCGAAGATCTACGACAAGCTCAAGGCGATTGCGCCGGTGAAGATCGTGAACGTCGACGGCGAGCCCATGAAGCCGGAAGATCTCATCGTGAAGGCGTCGTCGCTCGACATCGACCTCGCGTCGCTCGCCGCGCAGTCCGACAGCTTCACCGTGCTCTTCCAGGGCCGGGAGATTGGCGCGCAGGTCTCGAAGCTCGAGAAGGTCGCTGGCGGATGGAAGTGGACCGAGAACACCGCGATCCCGATGGCCGGCGTGCAGCAGAACACCACGCTGACCTTCACCGACGCACTCGAGATGCAGGAAGTGCATCAGGCCGGCTCGCAGGGCGGTCAGCAGGCCAAGGTAGACATCAGCTATGCCGGTGGCCGAGCGAAGGGCAAGGCGACGACGCCGTCGCAGGCGGGCCCCAAGACCATCGATGTTGACACCGAGATGCCGAAAGGCTCCATCGACGACAACGCGATGCAGCCGCTGATGTCGGCCATGCGCTGGCGCGCGGGCGCCAAACTCCCCGTGTCGATCCTGCAGTCGGGAAAGGGATCGATTGCGGTGATGACCCTCACGGTGACGGGCGAGGAAAAAGTGAAGGTCCCCGCCGGCGAGTTTGACACGTGGAAGGTGGAAGGCACCGGCGGCGAAACGCCGATCACGTTCTGGGTGACCAAGGGGATGCCGGCGAAGGTGCTGAAGATCGTGCCGGGTGGGGCGCCGATCTCAGTGGAACGCGTTCGCTAGCGCGAACGCGTTCCACTGAGATTACGGACAGGGATCACGGATCACGATTCAGGATCACGAATCCGGAATTTGACTGCGATTGAACGGAGAGGGGAGCCTGCGTTGGGCTCCCCTCATCGCGATCGTGATCCTGAATCGGAATCCTGAATCGTGATCCGTGATCCCTGTCCTCAATCGACCGGCTTCTTCAGAAGCCGGTCAACTTCATCGCGCGCCGCCAATAACCGCTCGACTTCCGCCGACACGTCCGCCGCCAAGCCGATGTGCGTGGTCAGCCCCGCCACCGTCATGGAGCCGGCGTGCATGCGCAGCAGGTTCAGTCGAACCGTCTCGAGCGCGGCGACTGTCTCGCCCAGCTTGACCTGCAATGCGTCGCGGTCTCGGCGCACGGGGTCGTACGGCGCGGTGGACGCCATCTCGCCGGCGTCGTTGAGCACTTCCTGCAATCCGTCGAGGTGATGCCGCAACGCCTGCGCATCGTCCTGCAAACGGTGCAGCACCGACGGCAGATCGCCCAGTTCGTCGCGCGTGGCGCGCGGCAGGCTCTCATACAAGCTCTCGGCGGCCATGCCCAGTGAGAGTTCGGTCGCGCGGTGGGTGATTGCGGTCTCGATCGATTTGCCGCGCAACAGCCGCTTGCCGATGGCCCACGCCGCGCGCCCGATGCGTCCGTTCCACACGCGAGCCCAGAAGCCGGTGTCGACGTCGCTGCGGCGCTGCAGCAGGCTGAGGTACCAGACGGCGGACAGCGTAAACGCCGGCGCAAAGACGCCGATCATCGCGGGCCCGAAGAACCCCGGATCGCCCTTGGGAAACGTGGTATACGTCCAGTAGATCACCCGCGCGATTGCCGCACTGGCGCCAACAAGGCTCACCAGCGTCACCGCCTTGAGCACCCGCTCCAACCGCGACGGCCCCCGCGCATGCTCCACCGCGTGCTCCTCTCGCGCCGACTCGACCTCGGCCGCAAACGCGGGCGCCAAATCGATGTGCGCGAAGCCAAGCTTGGCGAGGCGCCTTGCCGCGAGCACAAGGCCGGCGAACGGGAGCAGCGTCAGCCCGCCAATAAACGCCGAGAAACCGACGGGCCCGCCGTAGAACGCCGCGATCGGCACGGAGAGGATGAGCACGCCAGCCGAGAGCAGCAGCGTGCCGCCGCCGTCGAGCCGCCCGTTGCGCTTCACGAACGCGCGCAGCGCCACCGGCATCTCGCGTCGCTGTTCGATGGCCACGCCTAACTGTTCGGCCAACGCGCTCGCACTCGCCGGACGATGCGCCGGCTCCTTGGCGAGGCACCGGTCCACCAGCGACGCGATCTTGCGGGGCACGGGATGTCCCATCGAGGCCAGCGGCGGTGCGGGTTCTGTAACCTGCTTGGCGAGCACTTCGGTCGGCGTGTCGCCCTCGAACGGCAGGCGACCAGTCAGCGCGAAGAACGCCGTCGCGCCCAACGAATAGAGGTCGCTGCGCCCGTCCACGTCGTGGCCAAGCGCCTGTTCCGGACTCATGAACTCGGGCGTGCCGCTGATGCCATCGCCCGACACGTCGCCCAGGCCCGCGGCAATGCCAAAGTCGGCCACGAGCACGCGGTGCGACGAGGCCTCGATGAGTATGTTGTCCGGCTTCACGTCGCGGTGCACCACGCCCTGGTCGTGCGCGCTCGCCAGCGCCCACGCCGTCTCGCGCAGCACGCGCACGCCCTCTGACGCGGGCAGCGGCCCGCGCGTTCGCACGCGCTGCGCCAGCGACTCACCGTCGACGTACGCCATCACGTAGTAGACGAAACCGTCCGTCTCATCGACCGCGTGAATCGGGATGATGTTCGGATGGCTCAGCTTGGCGGCCAGCCGCGCCTCGCGCAGAAAGCGTTCGCGCAGCGTGGGATCCATCGCGCGTTCGGGCGGCAGGAGCTTGATGGCCACCGGGCGGTCGAGATGCACCTCGCGCGCCAAATACACCACACCCATTCCGCCGCGCCCCAGCTCGCGGTCGATGGAATACCGGCCGGCGAGCGCCGTTTGAAAGGCGACAAACAGGTCGTCGAGGGGGGCAGACACTAGTGGTGAACTTACGTCGTTGGCGACGGTGTGGCGGGCGGAGTGCTGGGTGGCGTGCTCGGCGGACTCACGGGCGCTGCGCCAGCCGGCGCCAAGGCTTCCTCCGGCATCCCAAGTGCACGCCGCAGCGCGGCAACGAGCGCCTCCACATCCACCGGCTTCGTCAGGAACTCGCACGCCCCCAGCGCGATCACCTCATCCTTCAGATTGGGGTCGGTGAGTCCGCTGAGTACGATCACCGGAATCTGCATTGTCTTGGACGATCCCTTCAGCCGCTCGAGCACCGCGCGGCCCGTCCCGCCCGGCATCTGAATATCCAGCACCACGGCATCGGGCGGGCTCTTCATTGCCACCATGAAGGTGTACGTCGCGTCGTACGCGGCTGCCACCGAGAAGCCCTTGGCCCGCAACTGGGTCGAGAGCATCATCGTCTGCACCTTGTCGTCGTCGGCCAGCAGCACGGTGTGGCGGCGGCTCATGTGATCATCTCCCGCAGGGTCGGCAGCAGCCGCTCCAGCTCGGCTTCCAGCGCCCGCAGTAACTCGGCCGAAGCGGCGACATCGCCGACGCGGCCGGCAAGTTCAAGTCGTTCAGCGACGGCGGCCGCCGTCGGTGCAGCAAAGTTCGACACCGAACCCTTCAGCGCGTGTGCGGCCTGGTCAATGGCCACCGCGTCCCGAGCCGCCACGGCGGCGTGAAGCGCAGCCAGCAGTCGTGGGCACTCGCTCACAAACAGCGCGGCCATCGCCCCGGCGAGTACACGATCCCCACCCACGCGAGCGAGGAAGACCGCTGGGTCGAATGGCGCTGACAGGTCGGATTGGGAAGTTCGGAGCACCAATGTGGAATCCGGATGTCGAGAACGGATTAAGATAGCGCGCCGACGAGACTATCGCTCATCGCAATCCGCGGTCGCGGTCCGAAATCGACATCCGTGATCCCTGTCCTCAATCGCACTGGCCGCAGATCACGGAGTGATCCGCGGCCAGTGCGCCTCCAGCCGCATCATGATCGCCGCGTACGCCTCGATGCCGTCCCACAGATTCTGCAGCCGCAAATTCTCGTCCTTCGCGTGCTGGTTGTCGTCGTGGTTGGCGATCGGAAAGATCACCAGCGGCACACCGAGTGTGCTTTCAATGGTCGCCGTCGGCAGCGATCCGCCGAGCGTCGGCACGCGCAGCACCGGCTTGCCAAGCATCTCGTCGAGCGTCGCCGTCAGCGCCTGCGAGATGGGCTGGTCGAGGCTCACGCGCGTGGCCTCGTCGCCGGCGCCCCACGTCATTCGCACCACCTTGGTATGCGCCAGCCGCTCCGCATCGGTGGCCGCGGCGTGCGTGACGAACCAGCCATTCGCCTTCAGGTGCGCCTCGACCAGCGAGCGAATGTGATCGGGCGTCTGCTTGGGAACCAGCCGAAAGTCGAACGACGCCTTGGCCTCGGTTGAGATTGCGTTGGCGGCGAGACCCTCCACCTGTCCAACGCGCATCCCGCGGAGGTTCAGCCCGGGCAGCATGATGCGCTCGGCGAGCAGGGCACTGCGTGCCTCGGTGGCGCCGAGCAGCAGCTCCGCGCGCAGCGCGGAATCCACCGGCGGAAGGCCGCGCACGGCGGCCAGCTCGGCGGCGGTCGGCGGCAGCACGTCGTCGTAGAAGCCCGCGATGAGGATCTTGCCGTCCGGGTCGCGCAGCGATCGCACGAGATCGGCCAGCAGCATGCCGGGATTCGGCGCCCAGTTGCCGTAGTGTCCGCTGTGCAGCGCGCGCGCCGGTCCATACACCGTGAGCTCCAGCCCCATCGAGCCGCGCGCACCGAACGCCACCTGCAGCTGCCGGCTCTGATGCGTCGGCCCATCGCAAAACAGCCACGCATCGGCGGCGAGCAGCGCGCGATTGTTCTGAAGGATGGGCACGATGTGCGCCGAGCCCGCTTCTTCCTCGCCCTCGAAGAAGAACTTGATGTTGATCGCCGGTGTGCGTCCTGTCGCCTTCAGCGCGTCAAGCGCGTACATCAGCGCGACGATCGGCGCCTTGTCGTCGCCGGCGCCGCGCGCGAAGATACGCGCTTCAGGGTTCAGCCGCCCGCTCGCCGGCACTGGCATGTCCACCCAATCCGTTCCGCGCAGCTCCCGCAGCTGCGCCGAAAACGGTGCACCGCCGCGCCACTCTTTCGGGTCCACCGGCTGGCCGTCGTAGTGCGCGTAGATCACGATGGTGCGCGTCGCGCCCGGCGTGCGCAGCTCGCCAAACACCGCCGGCGGATACTGCCCGTTCTCGAGCAGCCGAGCAGTGACGCCGCGCTTCTGCAGCATGCCGACGATGGTCGAGGCGTTGCGCCTCAGGCTCGCGGGATCGCTCGCGACGTTTGGAATCGCCAGAAAGTCTGAGTACTCACGCACGATCTGTGGTTCACGAGCTTCTCGCCACGAGCGCACCTGGTCGCGGAGCGCTTGCGCGTGGAGCGCGGCGGGGAAGAGCAGGGCGGCGGCGAAATAAGGGCGCATGTGCGGATTGAGGACAGGGATCACGGATTGCGATTGAGGAAACGCACCACGGACCTGGATGGCGATTGTTCTGCTTGCACTAATACCGCACTATCGAAATCAAATTCCTGATTCGTGATCCTGAATCGAAATCCGTGATCCCTGTCCTCAATCCAAGGCCGTTATCTCTTCCTCAGCCCCTTGCCCGCCATCGCCCCCGTCGGCGCGCCATCCGCCACGGCGGCGACGCCATTCACAAAGACAAATCGCATCCCCACACTCAGCTTCTCCGGCTCCTCGTACGTCGCCATCTCGCGCACGGTCTTCGGGTCAAAGACGATCACGTCGGCGTAGTAGCCGGTCTTCAGCCAGCCGCGCTCCTTCAGCCCATACACCTCGGCGACCTGCGCGCTCGATGCCTGCACCATGCGCTGCATCGTGATCACCGGCTTGTCGAGTACGTAGCGGCGGAGCTTACGCGGATACGTGCCGTACAGCCGCGGATGACCGCCGGAGCCGTCGGAACTCGTCATCACGAACGGGTCCTTCATGAACGTCTCGATGTCCGCCTCGGTCATGTTGAACGACGCGACGCCCATATCCACCCCGGTGCGGATCAACTCGAGCGCAGTCTCCACCGCCGGCGTCCCCTTTGCGGCCGCCACCTGCTTGAGCGTCTTGCCGATGTAAGGTTTGGCGTTGTCGCCGCCGTTGATGAGCCGCAGCGTGCTGTCGCCACCGCGACGGCGCAGGTTGTCGCGCATCTCGACGAGCATCTTCTCCTTCAACGCCGGATTCGCGATGCGCGCCAACATCGAGTCGCGTCCGCCGGACTGCACCCAGCGTGGCAGCAGTGCCGCGCTCAACCCAGTGCCGCTCGCCGTCCACGGATACTGATCGGCCACCACCATGTGCCCCGTGGCCCGCTCCTCGCGCATCAGCCGCAGCACGCTGTCGGCGTAGCCCCACACGTCAACGCCCAGCGCCTTCACGTGGCCAATGTTCGTGACGAGCCCCGACTCGCGCCCAATGCGAATCGCCTCGCGCACGGAGTTCAGCAAGCCAATGGTGTACGAACTCTCGTCGCGCTGGTGCGAGTCGTAGATGCCGCCGTACGGCTTCGCCGCCGAGATCACGGCGATGGCTTCTTCCGTCGACGCGTAGCTCTGCGGCGCATAAAACAGACCGGCGCCAACGCCGAACGCCCCCTCGCGCATCGCCTTGTCGATGAGCTTCCGCATGCTGTCGATCTGAGCCGGCGTGGCCGGCGCCCCCGTCGCGCCCATCACCTTGCTCTTCACCGTGCCAAACCCGACCAGCGCATAGGTGTTGGTTCCGAGCCCCTTCTTCTCGGTCTCGCCCTGAATGCGCTCCACCTCATACGGTCCTCGGCCGTCCGGACCGTCCGTCACCGTCGTCACGCCCTGCATCAGGGCGGGAATATTCTTGCGGCGCTCCTCGTTGAAGCGGTCGACACCTTCCATGGAGTGCGTGTGTGGGTCGATGAACCCCGGTGACACGATCAAGCCCTTCGCGTCGATCACCTTGCCCGCCTTCAGCTGTGCCTTTGCCGCGTCGCCGATGAACACGATCCGATCGCCGAGGATACCAACGTCGGTGACGCGCGGTGCTCCTCCGGAGCCGTCGTAGACCGTGCCACCCTTGACGAGGATGCCGACCGAGTCGGCGCGGATGGCGAGGAGGGCGAGCAGCAACGGCAGCAACGTGTGCATGATGAGCTCGAGTGCGGGTCTACATGGAAGGTCGGACGACTAACCATGCAACGGAAGAGGGGGCTCCAGCGTTGGAGTCCCCTCTGAGATGCGGTCGCGGCAGCGAACCTACTGATCCGGCTCGATCACGAGGCCCGTGGGCAGCGTGAAGGTGGCGAACATGCCCACCGTGATGCCGTGCGCGGCGAACCAGCCCTGATTCACCTCGAGTGCGTAACGCATCGGCAGCGAGTTGAGACCGCCCCACGTCGTCGTGGTGTTCGGCGCCATGTCGGCCATGAAGATGATCTTCTTGTTGGCGTCGAGAAACACGATGGACAGCGGAATCGGCGTGTCTTTCATCCAGAACGCGCGCTGGCGGTCGTCCGAGAAGACGAACAGCATGCCGCTGTCCGCCGCCATGCGAGTCACGCCCATCAGCCCCTTATCGCGCAGCGTGTTCGTCGCCGCAATCGCCACCGTCGCCGGCGCGTTGTTGATGGTGACGACGTTCGGCGCCGTCGGCGGCACCAAAATGCCGGTCGGCGTCTTGTCTTTGCTGCAGGCCGTCGCGGCCAAGAGCCCGAGCACCAACGCGGCGACGCGTCGTGGCAGACAAAAGGAGGTGTGATTCGTCACTCGTTCAAATTGCGCGACGGACGTATCGGGCGCCACGGCTGTTGGTTGTTCTTGGCTCCTAGGCTGCTTCTGGGGATCGGGAGTCACCTGGAAAACAGCAACTGCTTACCACGGATGATTCGGATGGGCACGGATGAACACGGATACCGCCCCGTCGGGGTTCCCCCAAGAAGAGCAGTATCCGTGTCCATCCGTTCAATCCGTGTCATCCGTGGTAGTCAATTGTAGTAAGCCACACACCACGGCAGTCAGTTGAAGTAAGCCACACACTAATCCCTCGGCTTCCGCGCCCCCTTCTCGCCGAGCGACCGCTCGCGCGGCCCCCCGGCACGAATCGACGCGTCGCCGAACTTCTCGCGCACGCGGTCCACCGCACGCGACAGCGCCCGGTCACGCGGAGTCTCCACGGCGTTCGCCGTGCCAAACATCGTGAGCTGCTCGGCGTCGCGCGCCGGCGTGAAGTTGGAAAGCGCCACACCCGCCAGCCTCACCGGCACGCTCCAGTCGGCGCGCAGTTCCTGCAGCAGCGCGCGCGCCGCCGCGGCAATCGCCGCATCCGACGCAATCGGCTCGTCCAGCGTGCGGCTCATCGTTCGCGTGCGGAACTTCTGGTCGCGCACCTTCACCGTCACCGTGCGCGCCTCCAGCCCGTCGCCGCGCAAGTCCGCTGCCACCTTGTGCGCCAGCCCCATCAGCTCATGCCGCAGCGTTGTTGCGTCCGCAATGTCGCGGTCAAAGGTCTCTTCGCGGCTCACCTGCTTGGCCGGCGCGCGTGGTTCGACAGCGGCGTCACTCTCGCCGCGCGCCTTGCGAAGCACGCGATACGCGGTCTCTCGGCCGAGCCAGCGTGCCAGGTCTTCTGGCATCGCCTCCAGCGCGTCGCGTACCGTGACCAGCCCAACGCCGCGCAGCTTCTCCTGCAGCTTCGGTCCGATCCCGTGGATGTCGCCCAGCGCAAGCGTTTGCATGAAGGCTGGCACATCCGCGTCTTCAACCACATGCACGCCCGTCGCCCCGGTGCCCGGCTTTGGCTTCGCCCGTTCGGCGGCCAGCTTGGCCACCAGCTTGTTGGGGCCGGCGCCGATGGAGACATGCATCGTCGTCTCGTCGTAGACCGCGTCGCGAATCTTGCGCGCCGTCTCGCCCACCGAGGCGTGATGGTACAGCGCCTCCGTCCCGGTAAGGTCCACGTACCACTCGTCGATGCTCGCCCCCTCGACCAGCGGCGAGAAACGGTCCAGCACACGTCGAATGGCGCGGCTCGTGTCGGCGCAGGCCGTGCGCGGCACCGGCACGCACGTCGCCTCGGGGCAGAGCCGCAGCGCCTGCGAGATCGGCATGCCGCTGCGCACCCCGAAGGCGCGGGTCTCGTAGCTCGCGCTGCAGACCACGCCGCGCGACCCCGGCCGCCCGCCGACGATGAGCAGCCGCGCCGCGCCAGCGCCGCGCGGGTCAACGACCTTGGCGACAGCGACGAAGAATGCGTCTGCGTCAACGAGTAGGATCGACGGCACGGGTCGATTGAGGACAGGGATCACGGATTACGATCACGGATCACGATAGCGGATTGCGAAGGGCGATACAACGAATGAGGGGAGCCCGAAGGCTCCCCCCATCGCAATCTGACTCCTGAATCGAAATCCTAAATCGAAATCCGTGATCCCTGTCCTCTATCTGCTACCTGTTTGCCGTATTGTCCAACGACGGCGCACTCAGGATGCTGCCGCGTGCCGTGATCGTGTAGATCTTGCCCGCGCTGAACGACACGGCCGTGCGCACGATGGCGTTGGTCGTGGCGCCCGTGACCACCGAGCGGAAATCATACGTGCCCACGGGGAGCGTCACGTACGCGCCGGCACCCTTGTACGCGATTTCGCCACCCACCGCCGATTCCACGGTGGTCGTCTGGTTCTTTGCGTACAGCGTCATCGGCGACGAGTTGAAGCTCGCGTTCACGAACCGTACCTGGACATTGTTCCAGTCGTACGCCTCGCTGTACGGGTCTTCCACAATGAACGCCTCGGTCGTCTTTGCCACGGCGTCATACGTGCCAGCCAGAAAGACCGAGTACTTCTTTCCCGAGACGAGCGTCGTATTGAGGTTCGCGATCTTGACGCCGTTGTCGGTGGCCGTCGCGATGCGGGCATTGAACGTGTACGCGCCCGGCGCGATCGAGTTGTAGTAGCCGCCCGACGTGACGCCGGTGGCGGTGGTCGTGCCGGTGACCGACTCGGTGCCGCCGGTGGCGGTGCCGAGATGCGGATCCTGCGTGAAGCCGACCTCGGCCGCGGCCGTGATCTTCGTGTCGCCGGCGTAGA
>JAHFCU010000080.1 GCA_023249305.1 Gemmatimonadota bacterium | reverse complement strand
TCAACGAACCGACGCGCGTGGTGCGCGAGGATCCCAGGCGCGAAGGGTTGTTGTACGCGGGCACCGAGTTCGGCATGTATGTCTCGTTCGACAACGGCGCCACGTGGAAGTCGTTCCAGTTGAACTTGCCGCACGTGCCCGTCACCGATCTCAAGGTCTTCCGCAACGATCTCGTGCTTTCCACGCAGGGACGTGCGTTCTGGATTCTCGACAACGTCACGGCGTTGCACGCCCTTGCCGCGAACAGCGCGACGAACAGCGCCGCACTCTTCGAGCCGCGCGACGCAATCCGCGCGCGCTACGCGGGCTCGTTCGGCGGTGTCGAAGGCAATCGCAGCGATCCGGCTGACCCGCAGTATCCGCCCCCTGGCGCCATGATCGACTACTACATCCCGCCGTCGCTCACCGGGCCTGTCACACTCGACATTCTCGACGCCAAGGGCGCCGTCATTCGTTCGTTCTCCAGTGAAGCCGCGGCCCCCGCCGATCCTGAGGGCGGCCGCTCGCTCGCGACGACTCGAAGCGGCGCCGCGCGACTGCCTCGCAATCCGGGCATGAACCGCTTTGTCTGGGATCTCACCATCGCCGGCCCGTGGACGCCCGTCGCCACGGGCGGATTTGGCGGTCGCGGTGGCAGCGGTCCGACGATCGTTCCAGGCAAATACCAGGTGCGTCTCACCGCCGGCGGCACACAGGTGAAGCCGTTGACGGTTCGCATCGACCCGCGCTCGGCCGCGGATGGCATTACGGTGGCTGACCTTCAGTCGCAGTTCGATCACAACGTGAAAGTGCGCGATCTCGTTAGCGAGGTGAACCGCCTCGTCGCAGCACTCGAGGAACAGCGCAAGCGACTGGCCGCGGCAACTGCGGTCGCCGCCGACACGGCAAAGGGCGTTGACGCCATCCGTGCAACCGTCGTCACGCCGTCGGTGCGCTACAGCAAGCCGGAACTGCAGACGCACATTCAGTATCTGTACTCGATGAGCGTTGGCGCAGACCAGCGGGTTAGTCGCGATGCCACCACACGCTACGCCACGCTGCGCAAGGAACTCGACGTCACGATGGCCAAGGCCCGCGCATTGCTTGGCCCGAACTTCGCGCGTGACAAGGTCGTGCCGTGAGTCATCAGGCGCTGCGCTGGCTCGCGGTACTTGGCACTGTTGCACTAGTCCTGGCCGCGCCGCGCCCCGACGGCATCACGCCGCACTCGTGGCAGCTGCTCGCGATCTTCGCCGCCACGATCGTCGGCTCCATCGCGCGCCCGGTTCCCGCCGGCGCGATGGTCTTCCTCGGCGTCTGCACTATCGCGCTCTTCGGCGTCCTCCCGCCCAAGGAAGCACTCGGTGGATTCGCCGATCCTATCGTCTGGCTGGTGCTCTGCGCCTTCTTTATGTCGCGCGGCGTGCTCAAGACTGGACTCGGCCGGCGCATTGCCTTTCTGTTCATTCGCGCCATCGGGCAATCGTCGCTGGGGCTCGCCTACGCGCTCATCTCCACCGACACGCTGCTCGCCGCTTTCGTCCCCAGCAACGGCGCGCGCGCCGGCGGCGTCATCTATCCCGTCGCCACCTCGCTCGCCGAGGCGTACGACTCGCGCCCGGGTGAGACGGCCAAACGCCTGGGCGCTTTTCTGCTCTTCGCCATCTATCAGGGCGACGTCCTCGCCAGCTCAATGTGGTGGACCGGCCAAGCTTCCAACGCGCTCATCGCCAAGTTCGCCTTTGACGTCGCCAAGATCGACTTCACCTACGGCAAGTGGATCCTCGGCTCCGTCGTCCCCGGCGTCGTATTACTTGTCCTGATTCCGCTCGTGCTGTACAAGTTCTTCCCGCCCGAAGTGAAGCACACGCCGGGCGCTGCCAAGATTGCTCGCGAAGAACTCGCGCGTTTGGGTCCAATGCGCCGCGACGAGCGCGTGATGCTCGGTGTCTTCCTGCTCGTTGCCGGCCTCTGGATGACCACCGCTTGGCACCACATCAACTACGCCGTGGTTGCACTGCTCGGTATCTCGGTTCTCTTTCTCACCAATGTGCTCTCGTGGGACGACATCACCGGCGAACGCGCCGCCTGGGACGTCTTTATATGGTATGGCGGGCTCGTGCGCATGGCCGAGGCGCTGGGCGAGACGGGGATCACGCGCAAGTTCGCCGAGTATGCCGCGTCGATGACCGTGGGCTGGAGCTGGGGCGCAGCACTCGCGGTGCTGGTGCTCATCTACTTCTACGCGCACTACGGCTTTGCGAGCATCACGGCGCACGCTACGGCCATGTTCACGCCGTTTCTCGTCGTGGTCATCGCGGCCGGTGCGCCGCCACTGCTTGCCGTGCTGCTGCTCGCGTACTTCTCCAATCTCAGCGCGTGCCTCACGCATTACGGCACGACGCCGGCGCCGATCTACTTCGGGTCGCGCTACATCACCCAGCGCGATTGGTGGTTGTATGGGCTCATCATCTCGCTCGTCTCAGTCACCGTGTACGGCACCGTTGGCCTTGCCTGGTGGAAGTTCCTCGGCTGGTGGTAACGCGCGCGTAGCGCACACTACTCCACGCCAAACTTCCAGACGGTGCGCGACCGGTACGTCTCCCCCGGCCGCAGGATAGTGTTCGGGAACGCCGGATGATTCGGCGAGTCGGGAAAGTGATGGGTCTCGAGGCACAGGGCCGAACGACGTGTGTACACGACGCCGCGTTTTCCGGTGAGCGTGCCGTCGAGGAAGTTTCCCGTGTAGAACTGCACGCCCGGTTCGGTAGTGCGCACTTCGAGTGTGCGTCCGCTCTGTGGGTCTTTGAGTAGCGCAGCCAGCACCAATCCGGTGTCCGGCCTATTCACCACGAACGTGTGATCATACCCGCCGCCAAAGTGGAGCTGCTGATGGTCGGCGTTGATGCGTTCGCCCACCGCGTGTGGCGTGGTGAAGTCGAACGGCGTTCCCGCCACCGGCATCAGCGCACCCGTGGGAATCAGCGTCGAGTCCACCGGCACGATGCGATCGGCGTTGATGGTCAGCTCGTGCGCGAGAATGTCGCCGCTTCCCGCCAGGTTGAAGTACGAGTGCTGCGTG
>JAHFCU010000083.1 GCA_023249305.1 Gemmatimonadota bacterium | reverse complement strand
CCAATGCTCGCCGGCGCCGCTGGGCGCGGTGCCTTTGGCGGCGGTGGCGGCGGTGGTGGAGCCGGAGGCCGTGGCGCCGTCGCTCCGCCGAACAACAGTTGCCAGGGCGGCGGCCGCGGCGGATTTGGTGGCGGCGGTGGCGGTGGCGGTTTTGGCGGAGGCGGCGGCGGTATTGAGCCGGGCACGTACACCGTCTCGCTCACCGTCAACGGCAAGACGATGACGAAGCCGGTGAAGGTGCTTGAGGACGTGTGGATGAACGAGCGCTAGTTTCGGCTTGGCTCTGCACGACCCGCACGACGACGGGCCCGGCGGTCACCACGCGATGGTGACGGCCGGGCCCGTTGGTCATGCGGTGATTACGTGCTGCGCGGCTAGCTTGGTGCCGGACTGATTCGGGAACTCGGCAGCTAGCTCCGCACCAACTTCTTGTACTTAATCCGATGCGGCTGATCCGCGTCCGGTCCCTTGCGACGTTTCAAGTCCTCGATGTACCCCTCGAAGTTTCCCTCGAACCACACCACTTCCGACTCGCTCTCGAACGCCAGAATGTGCGTCGCCACGCGGTCCAGGAACCAGCGATCGTGCGAGATGATCACCGCGCAGCCGCTGAAGTCGAGCACCGCTTCTTCCAGTGCGCGCAGCGTATCGACGTCGAGGTCGTTGGTTGGTTCGTCGAGCAGCAGCAGGTTGCCACCCTGCATGAGCGTCTTGGCGACCCGCGCGCCGCAGTTCGCCGCAGAAGTCGAAAGCCCGACCCGCCCGGCAGCATCACATCGAGCAGCACGACGTCGAATCGCTGTTCGAGCGCCAACGCGCGCGCGTTTGACAGGGTACCAGCGTGACTCGAGTCGATCCCTTGCTCGGCGAAACCCTTGGCGAGGACACCCGCGAGTTCGGCATCATCTTCAACGATCAGCAGTCGCATGATGCATCACGCTCGCGCATTCAGCGGCTTCTCGCAAGCACTCGACGGCGGCAGGATCCACGACGTTGCGCTCTTGCGCCAAGGCATACGACGCCTGACTTTCGTGCTTCGGGATTCGGACGCTGTCGAGGCCGTTGCTCGGGGGACACTCGCGTTCAATGTGAGCGCGATAGCGCCTTGGCAAATCAATCGAGCGTGCGCCAAACATCGAACGGCATGATGAGCGTGCTTCGTTGCGCCGTCCGCAAACCTCCCACGGCCATGGCCCGGCACCAACTATGACGTCAAGAAGGCGCGGTCGCATGAGTCCGTGGTGGATCGCGGGCTTCGTTGTGCTTGCCAGCGGGATGACGTCCGCCGTGGCACCGTTAGCCTCGCCGACGCCTAGCCCATTACCAGAGACACCGTGCCTTCGCATCATCGTGATGCCGGGCGCGGTCAAGGCGGCTATCTCAATTGCTGGCGCGATCGACGATCCCGATGGCATCACCGACTCCATCTCCGCCGTCCTTACCAAAGCGCTGCCCCGGGCGACGGTGTTCAGCAAGGAAGAGATGACGGCGGAGGTCGCACGCCGAATAAAGGCGCTGGAGAAGAGCGTGGCCGCTCGTCAACTCTCACTCTCCGAGGTCAAGAAAGAATCGCTCTCCGAGGCCAAGACAGAAGCACGGCGTAAGGAGATTAATGCGAAGGCCGATCTCCGTGACGAGAAGATCACGGCCGGGCTCGTGGCCACTACCGACGCCGATCTGCTGGTGACTTGGACCGCGAAGGGCGGCACGACGAATTACTCGTTTGAGCTCACAGTGCTGGCACTCGAACATGCCGTGGCCGTTGCAAGAGCCGTGGCGAGTGGCGCCACACCGTCCATCGGCGCCATCGACAGCCTCGCCATCACGAAAGTCCCCAAGCTCGCCCGCGATGTGGCTGCGAAAATCGCCACGACCTATACCTGCCTGCACTTCACCGAGAAATCGGTCAAGGTGAACTTCGACCACGAACCCGAACGAAAGCACGCGTTCACTGCCGAATTGCGCGACCTCAAGAATCGAACCGTGGATGGTATGCACGTGCACTTTGGCGTCACGCCCCATGCGGGCTTGTCTGCACGCAATGTGGTGGCCGCTGATGGGTTAGCCCACACGACGTTCACCATGCTGTCCAAGGGCAAGTACACCCTCATGGCGTCCGTCGAGCGGAAGGGCATGTCAGACGCCACGGACGATGCCGTGATCGATGCCACCGAGAACATGTTGACCGTCAAATTCAAGGGCAGCGTGACAGGTCAGACCCATGGATACGCGGATACCCTTCAGCTCCTGTTCTTCGGGCTCGCAGCGCCACCGCCCACGGTGAGCGGCGCTGGGAACAGCCGGAACTTCGCGGTGGACCTGCCGGTGTCCGGGACCGTGGTGTTGTCCTCGGGTCTGCTCGACTGCAAAGACAAACAGCCCTTTGCCGCCACGATCCATCTTGAGTGGGGCGTCAGGAACGGCGTCGCCAAGCCGGTCACCTGGAAGTTCACTGATACCACCGGCTTCCCCCTTCTCTGCAAATCTGCAGCGGCCCCAGCGCTGGCCCAAGCGTACGCGTTCTTTGGCGCCTCTGATCAAGGACTCCCATCCTCGGTGTTCCTCTCAGCGTTCACCAACGATGACGCCGGAGGCAATGCCAAGGATAAGGGCATTCCACTCACGGGGGCGGATCCGGATGTTCAGCTGGTATTGAAGGGCCAGTCTTGGGCAATCCACTACCAAGGCAGCCAGAAATTCAGCAGCACTCTGCCGGTGTGTCCCGTCCCAGGCAGTGACTTCGCCGCGTGCGCAGGATTTGACCCCAAGAAAGCCGGCCCCCTCGGCCATGCAAACATCTCAAAAGGGACCGCCACCGTCGACCTACAAGTTCAGTTGACGGCTTCCAAGTAGAAGTGGCGCTCTCGCGAAAACGGGCCAGCCTCCCAGGCTGGCCCGTTCGCCGCAGCGTGCTAGCTCCGCACCAGCTTCTTGTACTTGATCCGATGCGGCTGGTCCGCGTCCGGTCCCTTGCGACGTTTCAAGTCCTCGATGTACCCCTCGAAGTTTCCCTCGAACCACACCACTTCCGACTCGCTCTCGAACGCCAGAATGTGCGTCGCCACGCGGTCCAGG
>JAHFCU010000020.1 GCA_023249305.1 Gemmatimonadota bacterium | reverse complement strand
CGTGAATCCAGGCGAGCCGCCGGAGATGTCAAGATCGCGCCAGCGGTAGCCGGCGTCTTGGTGCCACGGTGGTGTGGGGCGTGGGCCACAGCCAGCGGCAATAGTAGCGAGGCAGACGCAGCCGGCGGTAAGCGCGACACGTGCGATGCGAGAGGGCACCGGGTCTCCGGAACGAGACGGGGGGCGGTGGGGTGACGCAGAAATCTACCACGCGTCGCGGCCCATGGATGAAGCACGTTCGAGAGGCGGACAGCGGCGTCACTTCCGCGGGCGTAGATTCTGGAGAGTCGATTCCGTAGCGCTGGCGGTGGAGCCGGTGTCACGGGTGATTCCCCGAACCCGAGGGTTCTAGATGCGTCAACCTGTGCTGTGGTTTGTCCTAGGTGCGGCTGCCTGTGCATCGACGACGCAGTCGCCTGTCTCGACCGGCGTGACCTCGAGCACGGTCGCGGTGGCCGGCATGCCCGGCAAGCTGACCGTCACCTCGTCGGCGACAGCGAGCGTGACCACTCTCACCGCTCCGGTGGATCGCGTGTGGCAGGTGGTGCCGGCGATTCTCGATTCGCTGGGGATCAAGGTCTCGCTCATTGATCCTGCATCGCACACGATTGGCGTCGAACAGATGAAAGTGCGCGTGCAACTCGGCTCGACGCCGCTCAGCCGCTACCTCGACTGCGGCCAGACGCAGATCGGCCAGAATGCCGATTCGTACGAAGTGTTGCTGAACGTCATCGTGCGGGTGCAGGCTTCGCCGACCGGCGGTTCGAGCTTGCACACCTTGTTTGACGCCGTGGCACGGCCGATCGCGTTTCGGCAGGATTATTCGCGTTGCTCCTCGAAGGGGCTATTCGAGTCACGCGTGGCCGACGCGGTGAAGAAGAAGCTCCAGCCCTGAGCGTGACAGTGTTGCGCGCGATTCGCGTTGTCACCTGCGCCGCCGCCGCGGTGCTGGCCCTCGGGACGCCGGCGGTCGGCCGAGCGCAGTGGGGCCGCGGAGTCGTCGTGGACGTCGCCGATGTACCGGTAAGCGGCGTCGTGGTCCAGTTGCTCGACAGCGCGCGCAAGGTGGTGGCCCGCGCCCTCACCGACGAGCGAGGCCAGTTCTCGTTGCTGGCGCCGGGCGATGCGGACTACACCATCGCCACACTGCGCATCGGGTTCCGGCCCACTACGGCGGGGCCGTTCGCGATGCGGCGCGGCGAGGCCGTCACGCGCCGGCTGGCGCTCTCAGGCATTCCGGTTGGCCTCGACACGGTGCGTGTCACAGGGAGCAGCGTCTGCGGGCGGGCGGTGGCGGACAGCGCGGCCGTGACGTTCGCGGCATGGGAACAGGTGCGTGCCGCCCTCACCGCGACCGACCTGAGCACGGGCGCGTCCGGGGTGATGGCGACGATCGTCGCGTATCGCCGGTCGCTCGACGCGCTGGGCAAGAGTGTCGAGCGACAGGAGTTGTCGGTTCACACGGATCTGGTGCGGCAACCGTGGACTTCACGGCCGGTGCCACTGCTGCATGAACTCGGATTCGTTAACGCGATGGGCGACTCGACCGTGTTCTACGCGCCGGGCCTCGACATGCTCACCTCACAGACATTCGCCGAGGATCATTGCCTGCGATTGACGTCGTCGCGCGACAAGAGCCAACTCGGGATCGCGTTCGAGCCCACGCGCGAGCGCCGAAACATCAAGGACATCAAGGGCACGCTCTGGCTCGATCGCGCATCGGCGCAGCTGCGCCGACTCGAGTACCGGTATACGAATCTCTCGGTGGACGAGGAGCACGCCGGGACGGGCGGAGCAATGGAGTTCGCCCGCATGGCCAACGGCGCGTGGGCGATCTCCCGCTGGAACATCCGCATGCCGGTCGTCGAGCGGCGCTTTCGCGTGAACCCGGTGGGCCGGCGTACGGTGACGTCGACATCCGAGACCATCGTGTCGGCGCTCCAAGTGGACGGCGGCGAGCTCGCCCTTGTTTGGCGTGGCGCCGACACGCTATGGCGGCACGAGCCGGTCTCGGTGAACGGCTCGGTGAACGATTCGTCGAGCGGACGCGCCGTCGTCAATGCCCGCGTCTTGCTGCTCGGGACGGCGATGCAGGCGACCACGGACGCGTCGGGGCGCTTCACCATTCCCGGAGTCATCCCCGGCGAGTACGCGCTCGAGGTCCACACGAAAGGACTCGACTCGCTCGGGACGGCGACGCGGGTACGCGCGGTCGTCACCGAAGGTGCGCCGCCGGTGGAGGTGCACGTGCCGTCGCCGGACGCGCTGACGGCAACGCTCTGCGGGCGCCGCTTCGGCACGAGCGCCGCGGCGGCAGGGATCATCGTCGGCACTGCCCGCGTGGAGGGAGCATCGGCCGCACCGCGACACCTCAAGGTGACTGCTTCATGGATGGACGCCGCCGCCGGCGTGGCGTCGGGCGCGGCCGCCGAGCGGAGCCGGCGCTTCCTCGACGCGAGCACCGACGCATCGGGAAACTTCCGGTTGTGCGGCGTCCCTGTGGGCACGGTCCTCGTGGTCACCGCCGCCTCCGACGATGGAAGCGCCCCGCCGGTCGCGATGCAGCTGAGCGCCGACTCCCGACTGTCGCGCACCGCGATGCTCATTGATCCCCTGCTCGTTGCCGGCGCCGAGTTCGCGGGCATCGTTACGGACTCGGCGGGGCAGCCGGTGGCGGACGCCGAAGTCGTGATTTCGGCGCTGCACAAGAGCCTGCTGACGACGCAGCGCGGCGAGTTCCGGCTGCGCGACATCACGCCGGGCACGTACACGGTGCTCGTGCGCAAGGTCGGCTGGGGACCGCTCAACGTCTTGCTGACGTTCGGGGTGAACCAGACGGTGGAGCATCGCGTCATCCTGACGCGCGTGACAGTGCTCGAGGAGGTGACGGTGACCGCGCCATCGAACCTCCCGTGGAAGCGGGAATTCGAAGAGAACCGGCGCCTCGGGCTCGGCCATTTCCTGACGCGAGAGGATCTTGCGAAGCGGGAAGGGCAGACCGTGGAAGCGCTTATGGCTGAGATGCCGGGCGCCGACGTGATGCTTGGAAGGGGAAGCCGCGCGTGGCTGACGAATCGGCGCGGCCCGCGCGGCACTCCTTTTTCACCGGGAGGCGAGGACAGCCTTTTTGGCGCGCGCCCAGGATGCTATGCGAATGTCTACCTGGACAACTTGCCGATCTTCATCGCGCGCCCCGGCGAATCGCTTTTCGACCTGCACTCGATCTCGGTGGATCGCATCGAGGCAATCGAGTACTACGCGGGGCCGGCGCAGACGCCGCTGAAGTACAGCAGCCTCCGGTCCCAGTGTGGCGTTATCGTGATCCGCACGCGGACATCGCCGTAGCGCGCGCTCCGCTCTGGCGTGGCACTCTGGCGCGGCGCTCTGGCGCGGCGCACCTTGGCCATCTCATATTGTCCACCAGCGTGCGGCGACAGACGCGCGCACCGATTGCCCTGTCCGGTCCCGTTGGTTCCCCTGCGCTCGCAACCGCCGCTCACGGAGGAACGATCATGGCGTCCATGGCTGGCTCGACCGCTGCATCCGCCCCGCGTTCAACATCCATTCTCACGCCGATAGTTGACTTCCTCTGCGTGGGAGGGCTCTCGATCATCGTGTTCATCCCGATGCTGCTGAGCGGGCAGCCCATTGACTGGGTGACGATCGGCACGGTGGCATGGGCGCAGCTCGTGATCAACTACGCGCACTTCATGGCCTCGTACCGCATCGTCTACCGCGACAAGGAAACGATCCTTAAGCACAAGTGGGCGACGATCGGCATACCGCTGATCATGCTCGTGTGCCTCGTCTATGCGCTCTTCGAGGTGCAGCAAGGATCGCAGTTCATGCTGGTGGTCTTCTTCACGGTCGCCAGCGCGTACCTCGCGTGGCACTACACGGGCCAGGCGTGGGGGATGATGGTGACCTACGCCCACCTTAATGAGATGCGCTTCGACCGGCTCGAGTACTGGCTCATTCGTGGCGGCCTGCGCATCCTGCTGACTTGGCACGTGGTCTGGTTCCTGCGGACGACCTTGAAGGATCCCTCGCAGGTTGAGGCGATCTACCAGATCGCGACCTGGGCATCCTTCCTTGCGGCCTTGATGGGCGTCGTCGGACTCGTGCGTATGAAGATGCGCACTGGTAAGAACCCGCCGTTCCTGGCCCTCGTCGCGTGGGCCTCGATCTTCGTCTGGTACATGCTGATTGCCAAGTACGGTCTCGTCGGGCTATTCCTCGTGCAGTTCGCGCATGCGCTGCAGTACCTCGAGTTCCCCACGCGAATCGAGATCAACCGCGCCGCCAAGAACACCGCGCGCAGCCAGGGGACGCAGTTGGTGGTGTACTGCGCCGGCTTGGTGATCGTGACGATGCTTGTGACGACCTTCGTGCCAGGTCCGACGAAAGCTGTTGCGGCCACGCTCCTTGGCGCAGGTCCCGACAGCATTGCCCCGGTGTTGATCAGCTACTTCATCGCCATCCACCACTTCTTCACCGACGGTGTCATCTGGAAGCTGCGGAACCCGGACGTGCAGGTGGACCTGTTTGCACACGCACGCCCAGTGGCGGCCACGGTTCCCGTGCCGCCGCTCTGGTGGCAGAAGGGATTCTGGATTCGGCACTAGCGCTCGTAGCCGCCTGACCGCCGCGAGGGCGGCAGCGACATCGGCGCGCGTGACGCATTTGCGTCGCGCGCGCCGTGTCGCTCTCACGGGCGTCCGCTCAGCGCTTTACTGACTGCGCCTCAAGGTCGCGCGTGGCCTTGTCGAGGTAGGCACGGGCGTCTGGCTGATCGGCGTTCTCGGCGAGCACCGCGCGGAAATGTTCGATCGCGTCGGCGAACTGGCCCTGCTGCGCGAGCGCGATGCCCCAGTTGAGGTGCGCGGGACCATCGCCGGGCCGCAACTCAAGCGCTTCGCGGTAGTGTGCGATAGCCTCGGCGGCGCGTCCCGTGCGGACGAGGGTATTGCCCCAGTTCACGTGCGCGTCGGCGAGCGACGGGTCAATCGCGAGCGCGGCGCGATAGTGGGCGATGGCGTCCTCGACGTCGCCTTGTCGCGAAAGCGCCACGCCCCAATTGACATGTGCGGAGGCATGGCGCGGGTCGCTCTCGAGGGCGAGACGATAGTGCGCCACGGCAGCCGCGAGCGAGTCTTTCCGCGTGTATGCGACGCCGAGATTATCGTGCGCCTCGGCGTACCGTGGGTTCGCGGCAACGGCGGCCGCGTAGTGCGCGAATGCGCCGTCCACATCGCCGCGCTGCATCAGCAGGTTGCCGAAGTTGTTGTTGCCGCGTGATGAGCTCGGCTCGACACGGAGCACCTGCGACCAGAGCGATACACCGTCGCGCCAGACACCGGTCTGTTGCCACGTGAGCGCGCCGAGTATCAGCACGACCACGGCCGCGAGCAATTGCGACAGCATGATGTAGCGCCGTGGGACAACCAGAAGCGCCGCACCGCAGAGCATCGCAAGCGCCGCGGACGCCAGGTACGTGTAACGATCGGCCGCAATCTGTGGGCCATTCTGGTGCACGCCGAGGAGCGGCAGGATCATCACGGCAAACGCGCACGCCGCAGCCGAGAGTGCCGGCAGGCGCCGTGCAGCGCGCCAGACCACGATCACGAGAAGGACCGCGGATATGACGCTCGCCAAGAACCGCGGCTCGCCAAGCGAGATGCTGAGCGGCATCTCGTACAGTGGCGAGAGGCCCGTGGGAACGACGGTCTTGACGAAGTAGAACCACAGACTGTACGCGGAGACGGCCACCTTGCCGCCGACGGCGAGCTGATCCACCGGCTGAAGCGCGACCAACGTCACAACGCTGAAGAGCGCGGAGAGTGCGGCGAATGGCGCAAGCTCGAGATAGACGCGTCGCGCGGAGTCGCTCCACCATCCGGCGCCGCCGCCAACACGCCGCAACGGATAGACGTTCACGATGGCGACGACGGCTGGCAACGTGACTGCGGTACCCTTGGACAGCAGCGCGGCGACGAAGGCGATGAGCGAAGCGGCGTACCATCGTACGCGAACTGCGGGGACCGCAGCGGAGCGCAGATAGGTGAGCATCGCGGCGAAGTAGAACACGCCGGAGAGCACATCGCGCCGCTCGGTAATCCACGCCACGGACTCAACACGCAGCGGGTGCACGGCCCAGAGCAGCGCGGCGACCGCCGCCGCCCACGTGGCGCCATCGTCGTCAGTCTTGCTCGCGGCGACTATCAGTCGGCGCGACGCGTGATAGAGCAGTGCGGCGCTCAGCGCATGCAGGGCAAGGCTGGTCGCGTGGTATCCAGCGGGCACCATAGCCCACAGCTGGTAGTCGAAACCCAGTGACATCCACGAGAGGGGCACATAATGCCCGAGGTGGAACGTGGACCACATCCACCGGAGCTGCTCGAAGCCGAGTCCGCGGAAATGCGGGTTCTCGAGGAAGTTCTTGTCGTCGTCCCACGACACCCAGCCGTTACGCAGGGTGGGAAGGAACGCGACGGCCGTGACGAGCACGACGACAAGGGGGGCGAGCCACGAGGCGCGCCGACGCGTCATGCCGGCGGCTTCTTGGTCTCGCGATTCGCACGGCCCGGCGCGCGCGTCCAGACCACGATGGTGCCGCAGGGGACGGTGTTCGCCTGATGCGTGAACTGCAGCGGCACCGTCGCGAACGTGTCGTACAGTTCCAGTGCCTCCACCGTGCTCGCGAAGATCTCGTCGAGCTCCATGCCGCGCGCCCGTACGCCATCCAACCACATGTCGGGCTGGCACGCGAGGCCGCGCCCGCCGGAGTGCGTCACAAAGCGCACGCCGTAGCTACCCGTGCTGAGGTGGACCACCTGAATGCCGCGGCGATCGCGCAGAATGTCCGACAGCCGCGTGGTGTTGCGCGCCGCGATCTCGTCGCGCGTCAGGAAGACTCCCAGACCCTTGGACCGCCGCTCTTCGAACTCCGACATCCACCGTTCGCGCGTGGTCGGCGATGTCGTCACGATCATGCCGCCCAGTGTTTGCACGGTCGGTTCAAGCTCGACGTACACGGAGTCCCACTGCTTGTTGCGCGCGGTGAGCTGTGCCTCGATCGGGGCGAAGCCGAGGCGCTTCACCATGATGGTGACGGTGTCGATGTTGCGCGTCCAGAGACGGAACAACCCCTTCTCGTTCGATAGGGCACTTTCGCCGACGATCTCCACACGGGCGCCTTCGATCGGTGCGCCGCTCGGGTCGCGTATGTAGCCGACGAGTTCCCGGCGCTGGGGGCCCGGCGGGCCCGGTGTGGTACCCTGGCCCACGGCCGCGTTCGGCAACGCCAGTCCGAAGAGGACCAGCGCGACAAACAACACCCGCGCCGACGCGACGATCATGAGAATCTCCGGGCGCCGATCAGTGGCGCACAGTCCGCTGAGGGGGGTTGCGGAGGGAGAAATCCCTCTCGACTACCACCATAAAGAGTAACGCCGCCCCGAGCGCAACGCTAGAAATTCATGGCCGTGGAAGCACTCAACGCCGAGCCTGCCGGGTGATCGCCGGCCCCTATGAGGGCGGAAAGAACCCGCAGCGCTCGAGCATCGCCTGCACGGCCGGCACCGTGGCGCGGAGTTTGTCGGCACCGGCGAACAGGTCAGCGGCGGCGACTGGATACCAATTGCGGCGCGCCGCATTCGCCAGTCCAGAGACATTCACCGGCTCGATGGCCCGCGCGATCGCGTCCATTAACTCGGCTCGGCGATCCGGCGTTGGCTGGGCGCGAAGATCCGCGGCCAACTGCAGGCACTTCTGCAGTGCCGGCGCGAATGCGCGGTGACCGCCCAGCAGGAATGCATCGCCCGCGATCGCTGCGTTTCCCAAACGGCGCGCCGACTCAGCGAAGCTCGCAGCGGCGAAGTAGAGGAAGGTGAGCGCGGTGAAGCGCTCCCAGTCTCCGAAGGCGTCGTACAGCGCACCGACGAGACGCGATGTGGTTTGGAGTTCATCCGCGCTACGCTCGGCGTACACGGCCAGTCGTTTACCGAGCCGCGGTGAACCCCACGCCTCCGTGATGGCGCGCGCCACGCGCTGCACGCCGAGCAGCGTGAGCGGAAAGCCCGTGGAAAGCAGTGGGTCCACGATGCCCGCCGCCGACGGCAGCGCCACCCATCCGCCGCCGCGCATCGTGTCGCTGAAGAACGCGAGCTTCGGCCACCAAGTGAAGTCCAGCGCCGCTTGCGAGTCGGCGAACTGCGCGCCGATGGAGGGGAATCGCGCCATCAGCCGCTGCCAGCCCGCCGCGCCCTCGTGCAACCGCAGCTCGCGCGCGAGCGGTTCCGTGGCGGCGATACCCGCGCTGGTGATTCCGTTGTCGAAGCGCAGCACCCAGATCCACCCACCGTCAAAGACGTGGTGCACGGCCGCGTCATCGGGTGCATAGGGCGGACCGCCGTCGAATGCGCGCGGCACGACCTCAGCGAAGCGGCGCACACCGGTAAAGTGAGTGAACAGCGTCTGCGTGGCCGGCAATCCCGGTAGCTCGCGCTCGCCGAGCTTCAGATAGCGGTGCAGGAAGCCGCGCGGGCCGGTGGCGTCTACAACGAGTCGCGCACGGACGTCGAGCCCATCGGCTGCGAGGCGCGCACCACCGGCTTCCGTTGTGAATGCTGTCAACTGCACGCCGTCGAGATACGTGGCGCCCAACGCCACTGCCTCGCGCACAAAGAAATGGTCGAAGTCGGGGCGATACCAGTGCACGTCGCCGATCTCATCGTGCGGGCCGGCTGCCACGAGCAACTGGTTGCTATGCTCGGGGTCGGCGACAAACGGCACTCCGACTTCATGCCGGAAGAAGCTGAAGCCGCGCTTGAGGCCGCAACCGACGCTCGGATATGCGCGACGCCACGAGCCGTACTTGCCAAGCGGGAGGAGACGCGGCAAGTCGTACTCGCGCGCGATCTCTTCCATGAGCAGGCTGGCGAGAGGCGTGGACGACTCGCCGATGACGAAGCGCGGATGATGCCCGCGTTCGAGCAGAAGCACGGACCTGCCGAGTTTTCGCGCGATCATCGCCAGCAGGGACCCTGAAAAGCCCGAGCCGACGATGGCGATGTCGACGTCGTGCGTTACGTGTCGTGACATGTGGCGCATCCGGCGCGGGGCATCAGCCGCTGTGTGAGATTCATCGTGCGCAGCCGCTGTTCGCGCGCATGGAAACAGGCGGGGCACGTGGAGAAGCGCTTGAGGTCCCACGTGTCGGCGAAGACACGGCTGCGGCCGAGCGCGAGCGAGCGGTCGAATGCGTCTTCGAGCGTCGCGAGGCGCGGCGGCAAGAACTCCCCCTGTTGGGCGAGCGCGTCGAGTGCACCGTTGCTGGCGCGCACGGGGATGAGACTCACAACGCCAGTCCCATGATCGAACGCAAATTCCGCCGAACGCACGGCCCAGTCGGCCGCCTCGGCGACCGGGAGGAACGGCGGTTGGACGAGGACGAAGGCGCGAATGCCAACGTCCAGCTCTCGTAGGCGATCCGCCGCCCGCGCATACGACTCAAGGGTCATTCGCTTGTTGAGGCGTTCCAGCGCCTCGGGATGAATCGTCTCGAGACCCATCGCGACTTCGAGTTGACCCTTGAGTGCGTCGCGAAAGCGTCCGACGTCGTCACCAACAAAGGCTGGGTGACACTCGACGATTACGCGACGAAAGCCGCGCAGCCGCGCGGCGATCTCGGGCAAGTCACGGGGTGGGATGGCACGCGGGTCGAAGAAGCTCCCGCTGTTGTAGAGCTTGATGATATCCACGGCCGGCAGCTCGGCGAGCGCGGCGTCAATCTGCGCGGCGATGGCGCCAGCGGGGACAGTCTCCGCGAGCGTGTTCTGCCAGAGGTCGCACATCAGGCAGCGGAACGGACACTCGCGATTCGTGAGCAGGATCGTCGCCACGCGACGCACAACGCCGTCGCCGTCCAGTTCATCCTCGACGAAGGCGCCGTACGCGCGGTTCGCGCTCACCAGACGTCGGCCCGCGCTGCTCCCCTGACTCCCCCGGCGGCTGAGGATCCACGCGTCGCGCTCGGCCGGGCGCGACGGGTACGCCGCCGAGCCCGTTGAAGCCGTCACGGGTAGAGCGCGAGGAACCGGCGGCGGTACTCGGCTTCGCTCCACGGGAGCGCGTGATGCAGTGCGTCCGCGTCCATGGCGCCGTGCTGGAACCGCCGCTTGGTGAACACCGGCATCTCGACGCCCGTGATGGCGCGCACACCGGCGGCGACGATTTCGCCCTTCAGTTCATACAGCCGGTCCACATCCATGCCACTGAGTTCGTCCCACGGCAGCGAACCGGCGAGCTCGACGAGCGCGGGCCGAGTGTACGGGCTGAAACTCTCGAAGCTAAAGTGGCGGGCCGGCGCGTAGGTGCGCACGTACGAACGGCTCAGGCCGCCCGAGTACGTGAGCGAGTGCTTCATGGTCCCCACGCCCCAGCCTTCCTGATAGAGCAGGGGATTGTTGACGACGCTGCGAATCGTGAGCTCCGGATTCTCCTCAATCGGATAGTCCTTCATGTTCTCGTCGCCGCCGTCGCCATCCAGCAGGTAGCGCCAGTCGGGATAACGCTCGCGAACCCCGCGCATCAGCGCGATGCCCATCGTCGCGCACTCGACGTCGAGCGACTTGTAATCCTCTGTGATGCGAATCACCTCGCTCGGATCCACCGTGGAGAGATCGGCCCCGATGGGCTCGAGGAAAAGTCCCATGTCTACGGCGTCGAGGAAGGCACGCGCCTGCGCCAAGTCGGGGCCATCACCGGCGTGCAGCGTGAACGCCTTCAGGCGGCCGAGGTTGAGGCCGAGCGTGCGCATCGCGTGCGCGGCCACGAGGAAGACCGAGCCGCTGTCAATGCCGCCGGAGAACGAGACGCCGATCGGTGCCTCGGCCGGGATCCGCTGCAGCCACGCGCCGATTTCATTTGACAGCGCGCCGATATACGCGCGACCGATGGTGTCGACGTCAGTCGGCATCGTCCCCGGCTTGGGCACAACAAAGCGTTCGTACGACGGGCTCGGGTCAGGGCAGCCGACGATCCGGATGGTGGTGATGTAGTGCGCCGGCACCATGCGGGTGTAGTTCGGATGGAACTGGTCCGCGAGCCCCTGCGACTTCAGCCAGTCGTGGATGGCATCAATGCGGTCGGCGACGACGAGAGCCGGTCCCGCCACTTTCTTCGCGAGAAAGTAGCGAACTGGGCGGTCGAGCGACCGCGCGATGCGCACGGTCTCGCCCGATCGGGCGATGATGGCGAAGGAACCGCTGATCGCGCGTACCGCGTCGGGGATCCCTTCGAGCACTCTGGCCCGCGCGTCCTCGATGGACAGGTCGTTGAGGTGATTGAGCGCGGGGTCGGTGAGGTCAACGAGTTCGCCAACGTACTGGTGCATCGCGGGCTCCGGCGGGTAGACCGGTTAATAGTAGCCGCACAGTTCCGACGGGGCGAGGCAGACGGGGACGCCACGCGCGCCAGCGGCCATGGAACGCCAGCAACAGGCGCCCCCGCCCCCATTAGCGCCGACCGCAGAGTAACTTTTCTGGTGCGGCAGCCGTAGTGCGAGTCGGCGCCGCGGAAGTGGGCGCCATCTCTCTTCGGAGCAACGCGAATGTTCCTGGCGGTGCGAGCCGCCCTGCTGGTGATGACGCTGCTGCCGCAGGATCTCCAGATCCCTGCGCCGCGCGGTTACGTCAATGACTTCGCGGGTGTGATCGGCGAGGATCGCGTCGCGCGCATTGAGCGCATTGCCAAGGACGTGCACGACAAATCGCGCGGCGAGATCGCTGTCGTCACGCTTGCCGACATCGGCGACCGCGACGTCGGCTCCGTGGCGCTGCAGATCGGCCGGCAGTGGAAGGTCGGCGCGGCCGCCGACGTAGGCGATCGCACGCGCAACGCCGGCCTCGTCATCCTCGTCGTGCCCAAGGAGACGAGCGCCGACGGAAGCGGGCACATCAGCATCCACACCGGGAACGGAGTCGAGGGCTTCATTACCGATTCGCGCGCTGGTGATATCCGGCGCGAGGCGCTGCCGTACCTGCAGCGGAAGGACTACGGCGCCGCCATCGAGTTGATGACGATGCGGGTGGCGCAGGCGTACGCGAGCGAGTTTGGCTTTGCGCTCGACAGCACGCTTGATGTGCCAAGCGCACCTCGCGTACGCAGCCGCCTACCCACGGGGATTCCGCCCGGCGTGTTCGTGCTCGGCTTTATCATCCTGATCATGCTGCTGAGTTCGGGACGGCGCGGCGGGAACGGATGCCTGTGGTTCCTCGTCGGACAGGCGATGAGCGGGCGGGGCGGCGGCTGGAGCAGCGGTGGCTTCAGCGGAGGTGGCGGCGGATTCGGCGGTGGCGGGTTCGGCGGGTTCGGAGGCGGCGGTGGATTCTCGGGCGGTGGCTCGAGCGGGAGCTGGTAACATGGCCAAGATGACACTCGACGAACTTGTGGAGCAACTGAAGGCGGCCCATGGTGACGCGCTGGAGGCCGTGGTGCTTCACGGTTCGGCGGCGCGGCAGCAGGGAACTCCAACCGGCGCGCTCGACGTGCTGGTGGTGGTGCGCGCCCTGGCCGACCAATCGCTGAAAGCAGCCGGCGCAGCGACGCGCGCGTGGATAGACGCTGGGAACCCGGCGCCGCTCACGCTGACGTCACCGGAGTGGGCGTCGAGCGCCGACATCTTCGCCATCGAGTACGCCGACATTCTCTCGGCGAATCGCGTGCTCCATGGCACGCTGCGGACCGAGGGAATCAGGGTGACGCGGCACGACCTGCGACTGCAGCTCGAGCGTGAAGTGATGGGCAAGGTGCTGCAGCTGCGGCGCGAGTTGCAAGCGCGGCATGGCAACGGCGCCGCGGAACTCGCATTGCTCGAGGCGGCGCACGGCGGCGTGTTTGCGCTGCTACGGGCGACGCTGCGACTGAAGGACGGCGTTGACGCACCGCATGCGGATTCAGATACAGTAGCGAAGGACGTGGCGGCGAAGGCGGGATTCGATGCGACTCCGTTCCTTGCGCTCGTGGCGCACCGTCACGGCACGACGAAGATCAAGGACAAGGACGCGCACGGGGTGCTGCGGGGATGTCATGACGGATTGCAGCGACTGGCTGCGTATCTGGACAGGCTGACGGTAGACGGTTGACGGTAAACGGTAGATGGAGATGGTCCCCCTTTCTCTTACGGAGTGAAAGACAGATGCGACGTCGCAGTTTGTTCCTCATGCTGCCGCTCTTCCTGGCGGGGTGCGGATACAACACGATTCAGAGCTACGACGAGGCGGCCAACAAGGCCAAGCAGAACATCGAGGTGCAGCTGCAGCGCCGAGCCGACCTGGTGCCGAACCTCGTCAACACGGTGAAGGGCTTCGCGCAGCAGGAGCAGGATGTGTTCGTGAAGGTCACCGAGGCCCGTGCGGGGCTGTCGGGCGCTATCAAGGGCGGCAAGATGGCGGAGATGGCCGACGCGAATCAGGCGCTCACGGGCGCGCTAAGCCGCCTGATGGTGACGGTGGAAGCATATCCGCAGCTCAAGAGCGACCAGAACTTCCTGCAGCTGCAGGACGAACTTACCGGAACGGAAAACCGGATTTCGGTGGCGCGCACCGACTACAACGAAGTGGTCGGGCGTCACAACGAGTACATCCGAAAGTTCCCGCAGGTGTTCACCGCCAAGGTGATCGGCGCCAAGGCGCGCGATTACTTCGAAGTGACAAACCCCGCGGCGCGCGAGGCGCCGACGGTAGACTTCACGAAGAAGCCATAGCGCATTGGTCGGCCGCAGGCGGCCGCTCCCGAGAGGGGGCGGCCTTCTGTTTTCAGCGCGAGTTTTCGGGGTGTCTTCGGTCTGCGCGTTGCCCGTGTCTCCGGGCCCGGATATGTTGAGCAGATGCCTCGCCGCTGGACCATTCTGATCGTGCCGCACAGCACATCTTCGCCCAAGAGCTACGAGTTGGGCGAGCGTACTCTGCGCGTTGCCATTGCCGTGGCAGCCGGGCTGTTCCTGATGATCGCCGGCGCGGCCGCGGTGCTCTTCACGCCGTGGGCGACGCCTTCGGCGCGCCTGGCGGCGCACGAGAACGCACGGCTCAAATCGGAGCTCGCTTCCATTGACGTGCGCCTGCAGGCGCTCGTGGACACCATTGCGAGCATTGAGCAGCAGGACCAGCGCATCCGGACACTCGCGGGCATTGAGCCCGATACTACGGGCGAGGTGGCGTCGAAGGAGGGGGCATCAATCGGCGCCGGGAAGGCATTGGCGGCCGTAGGGAGTGCGCTTCCCAAGCCGCAGCGATTCGCGAGCCGGCCGTTCCTTGGACGGCTTGGTTTCGGCGGTGCGCGGGCGAGCCTCGATGACATGCTGCGCCGTGCGACGGAGTTGTCGAAGAGCTTCCGTGCGGTGAGCGACACGCTGTCGCGCAACGTGGAGCGCATGGCGAACCTGCCGTCCATCATGCCCACTGCGGGCTGGCTGACCAGCCAGTTCTCGAAGAGCCGGTTCCATCCCATTCTGCACACGTCGCGTGTGCATGAAGGGATTGACGTCGTCGCACCACTCGGCTCGCCGATCGTGGCGCCCGCGGCAGGGCGCGTGATCAAGGCGGAGCGCGAGAGCGGCTACGGCCTGATGGTGCAGATTGACCATGGGAACGGACTCGTGACCACGTACGCGCACATCCTGCGGATCGCCGTCTCGGTGGGGCAGCGGGTGACGCGCGGGCAGATGATCGCGACCGTGGGGAACTCCGGGTTGAGCACCGGGCCGCACCTGCACTACGAGATCCTGCGGAACGGGAAGCCGATGGATCCACTGACGTTCGTGATGCCGGCGGGGAAGATTACGGACTAGCTGGCGGCGCCTCAGGCTTCGGAAAGAGCGGCGCGCCCTTCGTCGCCTTCCAGCCGCTCACGTTGATCGGCTGATCGAGCCGCATCTTGCTCGCGTCGCCCGCGCCGCCGAGTTGTTCCCAGAGCGCTTGCATCTTGGCCGGCATCACCGGAACGAGCCATGCAGCGCACGATGCAAGCGACATCGCCAGCGTGACGAGCACCGTGTCGAGCTGCGCAGCGTTCGCCGGGTCCCTGGCCAGCGCCCACGGCTGCGTGCGCTGGATGTACTCATTGGTGCGGCGCGCCACTTCCATCAGCGCGCCGATGACCTCGTGCGGGCGATGCCGGCGATCGCCGTCCACCGCCGCGCGCGCCTGCGCCAGCGACTCGCGATGCGCGGCGAACAGCTCGTCGTCGGGTGCAGCGGCGGGCACAACGCCGCCGCGGTACTTCTCGATCATTGCGATAGAGCGGCTCGCCAGGTTGCCGAGCGTGTTCGCGAGGTCGCTGTTATACACTTCCTCGAAGCGCTCCCACGAGAAGTTGCCATCGCCGTCGAACGGCACGTCGCGCAGCAGATAGTACCGGAACGAGTCCACGCCGTAGCGATCAATCGCTTCCGAGAGCTGGAGCTTCACTCCGGCTGACTTGGAGAAACGCTCGCCGCCGAGTGAAATGAAGCCATGCGCCCACACCTGCGCGGGCAGCGGCTCGCCGGCCGCCATCAGCATCGCCGGCCAGATCACCGTGTGGAAGCGCGTGATGTCCTTGCCGATCACGTGCAGGCTCGCGGGCCACGCGGCCTTGTCGGCGTAGCCGGGGAAGAAACGCGCGGTCCAGTAGTTGGGGAGCGCGTCGAACCAGACATACGTCGTCTGCGTGTCGCCGTTGGACAGAGGGCGGGGGAACGGAACGCCCCAGTCGAACCGCGAGCGGCTCGCCGAAATGTCATCGAGCCCCTGCTCGAGCAACTGGAGAATCTCGTTGCGGCGGCTCTCGGGCTCGAGGAAGCTCGGGTTGTCGGCGAAGAGCTTCTTCAACCGTCCGGTGTACGCCGAGAGGCGAAAGAACCAGTTGTGCTCCGTGACTTCCTCAAGCGTGCGCGTGGGATGCACGGCGCACTTGCCGTCCACAATATCCGACGGCTGCTTGAAACTCTCGCACCCGACGCAATACAGGCCGGTGTACGACCGCTCGTAGAAGTTGCGCTTGTCCTCCGAGAGCGACGCGTCGGCGGCAAAGATCTGCTCGATGAGACGCGCAACCGCTGCCTTGTGCTCAGCGGACGTCGTGCGGATGAACTGGTCGTACGCTACGCCGAGCTGCGCCCACGTCGCCTGGAACAGCGTCGCGATGCCGTCCACGAATTGCTGCGGCGGCACGCCTTCCTTCTCCGCGGTCTGCGCCACCTTCTGGCCGTGTTCGTCCATACCAATGAGGAAATGGACATCGTAACCGAGTTGGCGGTGATACCGCGCGATAGCATCGGCGCCGATCTTCTCCAACGCGTGGCCGAGGTGCGGCTCGCCGTTGGCATAGTCAATGGCGGTCGTCAGGAAGAAACGCGGCACTGTTCAGCGATTTGGGTTCGACGGAGGCGCACCGGGCACGCCGGAGGGACCAGCCGATCCGCCGCCGTTCCCAGAGTTGCCAGTGTGCCCTTTGTTGCCATGATGTTCGTTGCGATGGCGGCGTCCGCCGCGGCGGCCGCGACGACGACGCCCGCGGCGCGCTTCGACATCGCCCGCTGACTCCGCCTCCTGCGGCGCGTCAGGGGCTGCGGGCCGCGCGTCGCGCGGTCCTTCCGGACTATCAACAGGCGGAGGACTCGGAAGAATCTCGCCGCGTGTCTCCGCTCGTCGCTCGTCACGCGCTGGCGCACTCGGAGGTGGCGCACTCGGAGGTGGCGCACTCGGAGGTGGCGCACTCGGAGGTGGCGCACTCGGAGGTGGCGCACTCGGAGGTGGCGCGCTCGGAGGTGGCGCGCTCGGAGGTGGCGCGCTCGGAGGTGGCGCGCTCGGAGGTGGCGCGCTTGGCGCTAAAGCACTCGACGCCGCCACAGCCCGCTGAACCTGCGTAATCGGCGCGCGCGGAGCCTCCGCAACTACGCGCACCTCGCCTTCCTCCGCGCCTTCGTCGTCCGCGTCGCGAGTCTCTTCCTCGAGCGGCATGGCCTCTCCAGCGAGCTCCCGCCGGAACTGCGCGAGCGGAATGGTGCGCAGTTCGGCGTTCGGACTTCGCAGCGTCACGAGATCGCGGAAGATGTCGGTGTGCTCGACTTTCTCTTCGCCCTGCAGCGTCTGTACCAACTTGCCCTGCTTGGGGAATCGCTTGCGCGCCGCCACGTAGAACTCGTGCTCATAGCGCAGGCAGCACATCAGACGTCCACAGGCGCCGGAGATTTGCGTCGGCGTGATCGTCGAGAGGCGCTGCTCCTTGGCGAGCGACGTCTTCACGGGGAGCAGTTCCGGAAGCCACGCGGCTGAGCAGAGCTGGCGCCCGCAGTGGCCCACTCCGTCGAGCCGCTTGGCCTCATCGCGCGGGCCGATGTGCCACATCTGCACGCGGACGGCGAAGTGGCTTTCGAGCTGCCGCACGAGCGTGCGGAAGTCCACGCGCTCCTCGGCCGTGAAGTAGAACGTGAGGCGGCGGCGGTCCCACTGCCACTCGGCGTCGGAAACCTTCATCTGCAAGTTGAGCGCGCGCGCCTTCGCCACAGCGATGCGGCGCGCGGATTCCTCGTCGGTACGGAGCGTCTTGGCGCGCGCGATGTCATCGCCGGTAGCCAGCCGCAACGCAACGCGGAGCGGCTCACGCTGCCCCTTGCCGTGCGTCGTCCCCGCCTTGCGGTGCGCGGCGAGGTCACCAGTGGCGTGCACGCGTCCCAGGTCCTCGCCGCGTTCCGCGTCCACAATGATGGCGGCCGTGACGGGTGGCGGCGCCTCGAACGACCAGCGGAAGAACTCGCGGCGATTGCCCTTGAAGGCGACTTCGATCAGGTGCTCCACCCTACTCCTCGAACTGACCCATCTTCAGGAACTTGTCGCGGCGCCGGCGAACGAGCTTCTCCGGTTTCAGCTTGCGCAAGTCCTCGAGGTTCTCCATCAGGCGCTCGCGCAGCGTCGCCGCGGCCGCGGTGTGGTCGGCATGCGCGCCGCCTTCCGGTTCGGGCAGAATCTCGTCAATCACGCCGAGTTCGAGCAGGTCGGGCGCGGTGATGCGCAGGGCGCTCGCAGCGCGCTCGCGCATCTCGGGGCTCTTGCCGTCTTTCCACAGGATGGCCGCGCATCCCTCGATGGTGATCACCGAGTACACGGAATGCTCGAACATCAGGATGCGGTCGGCGACACCGAGCGCGAGCGCGCCGCCGGACCCGCCCTCGCCGATGACCGTGGCGACGATCGGCACCTGCAGTTCGGACATCGCGAATAGGTTGCGCGCAATCGCCTCGCTCTGCCCGCGCTCCTCGGCGCCAAGTCCGGCCCACGCCCCCGGCGTGTCAATGAACGTGAGGACGGGCACGTGGAACTTCTCGGCGAGCTTCATCAGGCGCAGCGCCTTGCGGTATCCCTCAGGGTGCGGCATGCCGAAGTTGCGATGAATGTTCTCCTTGGTGTCACGGCCGCGCTGGTGGCCGATGATCATCACCGTTTCGCCGTCGAGCCGCGCCCAGCCGCCGACGATCGCGGCGTCGTCGCGGAACAGTCGGTCGCCATGCAGCTCGATGAAGTCGGTGAAGCAGAGCTTCACGTAGTCGAGCGTGAACGGACGGCGCGAGTTGCGCGCCACCTGCACCTTTTGCACGGGCGTGAGGTTCTTGTAGACCTCGCGGCGCATCTCGCCAAGCTTGTGCTCGAGCGGCGCGAGTTCGGCGGTGATGTTGATGCTCTGCTCGGTCGAACTCCGGCGCATCTCCTCGATCTGCCGTTCGAGCTCGAGAATCGGCTTCTCGAATTCCAGCGCTGAACTTCCCATGTCAGCTCCCGCGCACCAGGCGCACGCGCTCCTCACCAAGGAGCGCGCGAAGTTCCAGCAGTGAAGCCCCAGCCGTCGAGACTGTCAGCGACGACGAGCGGAGCCGAGTGGTCGCGCCGTCCGCGCCCTTCCAATGCACCTCCAACGGCGCCGCCCCCGGGTGTGTCTCGGCGACGGCCCGCACGTCCTGCATCACGCCTCCGGCTAGGCCGCTCCCGGCGGCCAGTTCGAGGGCTACCGCAATCTGGCCCGTCGTGCGCAGTTCGGCGAGGCGCGTGACGCTCTCGACAATGAACGTCGGATTCTCAACCCCCTGGTCGCGGCGGGAGTAGCTCCCCCTGATCATGATGGGCACGTCGGTCTGCACCTTGTCCGCGAGCGCCGCCCACGCCTCGGGGAAGACAAGGACCTCGCCGGCCCCGGAGAAGTCCTCGACCACCAGACGTGCGAACTCAGCGCCCGACTTCTTGCTCACCTGCCGTCGGATCGCCGTGATCACGCAGCCAATGGAGATTGCACTGTCGGACCAGTGGCCGAGCGCCGCCACCGTGTGCGAGGCCAGCAGTTCGCATTCGGCGCGGAACGGCTCGAGCGGATGGCCGGAGATGTAGAAGCCGAGGATCTCCTTTTCCTTCTGCAACCGCTCGCTCTCGGACATCGGCTTGATGCCCGGCAGCGTTGGGGCAATCTGCCTGCGCGCATCCGCGGCGTCGCCGAGGCCGCCGAAGAGCGATCCCTGGCCGGAGACGCGCTCGTGCTGCACGAGCGACGCCGACTGCATGGCACCGTCGAGCGCGGCGGCGAGCTGGGCGCGATGGCCTAACCCGTCCATGGCGCCCGCGAAGACGAGCGCCTCGAGCACGCGCTTGTTGCAGGTTCGCAGGTCCACGCGTTCGCACAGTTCGTACAGCGTGGTGATCGGGTGCCCTGTGCGCGCGGCAATGATGGAGTCAATCGCCGAGCGGCCCACGTTGCGCACGGCACCCAGTCCAAAGCGAATGCGGTCGTCGCCAACGACGGTGAACTTGTATCCCGACTCACTGACGTCGGGCGGGAGGATCTGCAAGCCGAGGTCGCGCGCCTCGTTGATGTACTTCACCACCGAGTCGGTGTCGCCGATGCACGCCGAGAGCAGGGACGCCATGAACTCGGCTGCGAAATGCGTCTTGAGGTACGCCGTCTGGTACGACAGGACGGAATACGCCACCGAGTGCGATTTGTTGAAGCCGTAGCGGCCGAAGGTCTCGAGCTGGCCGGCGATGTCCTCAATGACGCGCCTGTCGAAGCCCTTGGCGATCGCCTTCTCGACGAACTTGCCGAGCTCCTTTCGGATAAGCTCGTCGTCTTTCTTGCCCATCGCCTTGCGCAGCACGTCGGCTTCGGCGAGCGAAATGCCCGCCAACCGCTGCGCGATGCGCATCACCTGCTCCTGATAGGTGATGACGCCGTACGTCGGCGCGAGGATCTCCTGCAGTTCGGGCAGCGCGTACGACACCGGCTCGTCGCCCTTCTTGCGACGGCAATAAACGCGGTGCATACCGGCGTCGAGCGGGCCGGGGCGCAGCAGAGCGTTGGACGCGACGAGATCGTCGAATCGATCGGCGTGCATGCTGCGCACCGTGTCGGTGGCGAGCGCCGACTCGAACTGGAAGACGCCGGCGGTGCGCCCGAGGCGGAGCATGCGGTACACCGCGTCGTCGTCATACGGAATGGCGTCGAGGTTCACGGCTTCGCCGCGGCGCGCCTTGATGGCGGCGAGCGTGTCGTGGATGACGGTGAGCGTCGTCAGGCCGAGGAAATCCATCTTCAGCATCCCGGCCTTCTCGAGCATGTTCATGTCGTACTGCGTGACGACGACGCGCTCGTCATCTCCCGCGCCGGAGCCCTTCGACTCCTGCGTGCAGACCGGGACGTATTCGTCGAGCGGGCCGGGGGCGATGACAACGCCGGCAGCGTGAATGCCCGCGTGGCGCGAGAGCCCTTCGAGCGCGATCGAGAAGTCGAAGAGCTGCTGGTGGCGCTCGTCCTGGTCGTAGAGCTTGCGGACCTCGGGGACTTTGGTGATCGCGTCCTTGATGGTCAGCGAGTAGTTGGGCGCGTTGGGGATCAGCTTGGCGATCGCGTCGGTCTCGCCCGGCGTGAAGCCGAGCACACGTCCCACGTCCTTGATGGCGGCGCGCGACTTGAGCGTTCCGAACGTGATGATCTGCCCCACCGAGTCGCGCCCGTACTTCTCGCGCACGTACTCGATGACCTCGCCGCGGCGCTCTTCGCAGAAGTCCACGTCAATGTCGGGCATCGAGACGCGTTCCGGGTTGAGAAAGCGCTCGAAGAGCAGGTCGTACTTGAGCGGGCAGACGTCCGTGATGCGCAGCGCGTAGGCGACGATTGAGCCAGCCGCCGAGCCGCGGCCCGGGCCCACCGGAATGCCGCGGTCGCGCGCCGCCTTGATGAAGTCGGCGACGATCAGGAAGTAGCCCGCATAGCCCGTCGTCGTGATGACGTCGAGCTCGTATTCCATGCGCTCCTTCACGTTGGCGGGAAGGGGCGAGCCGTAGCGCTCCTTGATGCCGTCCTTGGCGAGCTGCACGAGCAGGTCGTTCTCCGTCTTCACGCCCTTGGGGAGGGGGAAGGACGGCAGGTGGTACTTCTTGCCGAACTTCACGTCCACCTGCTCGGCAATCTTGAGCGTGTTTTCGAGGACGTCGGGACGTTCGGGGAAGAACTCGCGCACTTCGGGCGCGCTCTTGAAGTAGAGCCCGCGGTCGTAGCGCATGCGGTTGGCATCGGCGCGATCCTTCTTGAGGCCGATGCAAAGCAGGATGTCGTGCGCGTCGTGGTCCTCGGCGCGCAGGAAATGCGAGTCGTTCGTGGCGACGACCGGGAGACTCAGCTCGCCGGCGAGCTTGAGCACACGCTCGTTGAGGAGGGCCTGGTCACCCGAGTTGTGCGCCTGTACCTCGAGGTAGTAGCGGTCCTTGAAGACGTCGGCATACCATTCGGCCGCGCGGCGCGCCTCGGCGGCGCGATCGGCGAGCAGGTGCGTGGCGATCTCGCCGGCCATGCACGCGGAGGAGACGATGATCCCCTCGTTATACTTCGCGAGGAGCTCGCGATCCACACGTGGCTTGCCGTAGAACCCCTCTGTGTAGGCCAGCGACGAGAGCTTCACCAGGTTGCGATACCCGGTGAGATTCTGGGCGAGGAGGATGAGGTGATAGTAGTTGCGCTCTCCCGGGCCGCCACGTGTGCGCGCGCGGCGGTCGGCGGTGGCAACGTACGCCTCCATGCCGATGATGGGGCGGAGACCGGCCTTCTTGGCCTTCTCCTGGAATTCCCACGCGGCATGCAGGTTACCGTGATCGGTGATGGCGAGGGCCGGCTGCTCGAACTCCAGCGCCCGATCGATCAGGTCTTCGATCCGGTTCGCGCCGTCAAGCAGCGAGAACTCGGAATGGCAGTGCAGATGGACGAACGACATTGAATTCATAAGGATAGCGCGAGCGCGGCGTGCCGTCAAAGCAATTTCGAAACCAATTGCGAGTGCCTAATCGCTTGTCAATCAAAGGGTTAATCTCCAGACGCGCGAGGCGAGTCTGGAGAATTTCTGCTGTGGTCTTGGCCACAGGCTGTGCACACGAGCGCGTGCTGACAGCGGGGCACGACTTCACGTTGCGCGTAGTCGCGGGTGATGCGCAGACCGCGCCCGCCGGAAGCCTGCTTGCGCAGTCGTTCGCGGTCGAGGTGCGCGACGTCGCGGGCGCGCCCGTGAGGGCGACGGTTGTCGTCTTCCGCGTCGGAGCGGGGAGCGCCGATAGTGCCGCAATGCTCGATTCGCTTTCGGTAACTGACGCGAACGGCGTCGCCCGGGCAGAGCTGCGTCTCGGGATCCGTGCCGGACGCGTCGAGGTACTTGCGTTTCCGGCGGGGGCGGGAGACCGCGCCATCACGTTGACGGCGACGGCAACGAACGGTGCGGCGATCAGCGGCTTCCTGCCGGGGAGCGTTGGCCCCGGAGATACGCTCGCCGTTGCGGGGAACGCGCTTGGCGGCGTGGCGTCAACGGTTGAGATCGGCGGCGTGCGCGTGAAGCCCGTGAGCGGATCGGACGCCGAGTTGCGCGTGGTGGTGCCCGATTGTCTTCCCGCGGGTAGCGTGGGGGTGCGCGTGCTGAGCGGCAGCGCGTGGACGGCGCCGCGAATGCTGTCGTACACACCGCGCCGCCGGCCGATCACGCTGCGGCCGTACGAGGCAACGGTGATTGGTTCCGCCGAGCTGTCGTCGTGCGTGACCTTGGCGACTGAAGGCTTCGCGTCGTACATCATCGTCCCTCAGTTCGCCACACGTGCGACCACCGTGGTGGAGACGGCGGCGCGCGTGACGGCCGGCATCGCGACGGCGGCGGCGCTGTTTGAAAGTGAAGGCTGGGTGCCGCGCGCCGCACTGCGGACCGCGCAGCAGGAGTTGGATGCGCACTTGCGCGATGAGGAGCGGCGCATTGCGCCGGTCGCGCACACCGCCGAGCCGTACCACCCGCCGATGCTCGCGCTGACGCTGGGGAGCCTGCGGACGTTCAAGGTGATCACGGTGCTCGATGGCAGCCAAGTGACGACAGCCACCGGCAAGCTGCGCTTCCTCGGCGATCACCTCGGCATCTATGTGGACACGACGGCGTTCCCCGGCTACAACGACGCGGACCTACAGAAGCTCGGCCACCTGTTCGACGCGGAGCTGTACCGCACCGTGGTTGAGTCATTCGGGCCCGAGTCGGATGTTGATCGCAACGGCAAGGTGCTCGTCTTCCTGACGCAGCGGGTGAACGCACTGGTGGCGGCGAACGATTGCGCGTTGAAGGGGTTCGTGACCGGGTTCTTCTGGGGGCGCGACCTCGTGCCGTCGCTTCCGAATTCGAACGCGGGCGAGATCTTCTACGGCCTCGTCCCCGACCCGTTCGCGCTCTACAGCTGTCCGCACGCATCGCTCGACGTGCAGCGCTACCTGTCGGGCACGTTCATCCACGAGATGCAGCACATGGTCTCGTTCTTCCACCACGTTGTGGCTCGTGGGGGCGAATCGGAGGAAGGGTGGCTGAACGAAGGGCTGAGCCACATAGCGGAGGAGCTTGCGTCGAAGGTGTACGAGGCGCGGTTCCCACCGCCGCTCGGCCGGTCAACGCCGCAGCAGATCTTCCCGGACTCGTCGCAGCCGTTCATCGCCCCGCAACTACTGAACGCGTACATCTACCTGAACAGCACGACGAACCACTCGGTGACGACATACGATGGTGGCGGTTCGATTGAAGAGCGCGGGGCGTCGTGGCTCTTCCTGCGCTGGCTGGGTGACCAGAAAGGCGATTCCATCTATCGACGGCTCGTGCAGACGTCGCTGACGGGGATTGCGAACGTCGAGGCGCGTACGGGCGAACCGTTTGCCAGACTCTTCGGCGACTTTTCCGTCGCGATCTGGGCGGACAGCATCCTCGGCGTGCCGAGGAGCCAGGTAAGTGCACGGTATCGGTTCCTGTCCCGCAACCTGCGGCAATTGATGGCGCGCCAGGCGACGATTGCCGGTTTTCCGGATCAATGGCCATTGAAGCTCTTCTCGGTTCCGGCAGGCGGCTACGCCGAAGGGCCGCTGATTCAGGGCACAATGACGTACGGGTCGGTGGGTCCGTACGTCCCGTCGCCGGGGCCGCTGGTGCTCGGCTTCATGAAGTCGAGCGGCAGCGCGTTTGGAGCGAGCGATGGGGCGCAGCTTGGGATATTGAGAGTGCGGTGAGGCAGACGCGAGATGAGGGACGGGAGATGGTTGTTGCGGACCGGCCACTGATGACACATTGAGGACGATGAACAGACGTCGAGCTCTTCCGCGCTGGCTCTCAGCTGTTGTCACGGGTGCCGTCGCCGTCACCGTCGGCGCGCACCCACTGCATGCGCAGTCGTCCGCGGTGGTGCTCAGTTTGCCCGCGAGCGCGCGCGCCGCGGGCGGCGGCGATGCGGCGCCGTTCGCGACGGACGCAAGTGCGCTGTTCTATGGCGCGCAACATCTTCCACTCGGACGCGCAGCGGCCGTGAGCGCCGGCACATGGATCGGCGACGCGCAGCTTGCGACACTCGCGTATGCAATGCCGTGGCGCGGTTCGGTGATCGCGGCCGGCATCCAGTCGCTCGACTACGGGAGTGCAGACGAGATCATTCCGGATCCGCTGACGGGCGGGAAACGTGGCACGGCCACGGGCGGCCGCGTCGGTGGGAGTGAACTGGCTGCGACGCTCGGACACAAGCAGCAGTTGGGACGACTGCGCTTTGGCATCGCCGTGACCTACGTGCGGCAGCAGGTGGCCGACCTGAGCGCTTCGGCCCTGACCATGAGTGTCGCGCAAGGAATCACGATGCGTGGATGGGACGTGGACTTTTCGATCGAACACGGCGGCGCGCCGCGCGGGAATCCGGCGCGGCGCACCCTCTCGCTGCCGGTCACGGTGCGCGGCGGCATTGCGACGCCCGCCTATTCGCTCGGCGGCTCGACGTGGCGCGGAGTTGTCGAACTCCGTCGCACGGACCGCGAGGGCTCAACGTCGGTAATGGGTGTCGAGGGCGCGTTCAAAACCGGCGCCGGGTGGGAGCTTCAGGTGCGCGGTGCCGGCCTTGCGTACTCCGACGAGATGGCGCGAGCGCCGTGGTCGGCGGGTGGAAGCGCGGTGCGCGGCGAGTGGTCGCTGGATTACGCCTATCAGGGCTATGGCGCACTGGGAGCGGTTCATCGCATGGGGGTGACGTGGCGCTCGCGCGACCAGCGAAACCCCTCCCGCTGAACGGGGCCGCTATGCGCCTGCGCTGGGGCAGCGTTGGAGCGGTGCTCCTGATCGTGTTCGGAGGCGCGGCCGTGCTCACGGCGGCGACGCGCACGGGACGCTACCTCGTGCGAGCGGCGTGGGAGGAGGGGAGAATCCTGCGCCACCGACGACCGATCGCCGCGCTCGTCGCGGACACGGCCACGGATGCAGTAACGCGCGGCAAGCTGCAGCTGGTGCTTGACGCGCGCGCCTTCGCAGCGGATTCTCTCGGGCTGCCCGCGCGGGAAGCGTTCACGCAGTACTCGCGAGTGCCCAGCGACACGCTGGTGCTCGTGCTGAGCGGCGCGGCGCGCGACTCGCTGGCTCCGGTGACGTGGTGGTTCCCGGTCGTCGGCCGCGTGCCGTACAAGGGGTTCTTCAGTGTGCGCGAGGCTCAGCGTGAGGAAGCGCGCCTGCGAGATCGCGGTTTCGATACCTACCTGCGCCCGTCGCCGGCGTTCAGCACGCTCGGGTTCTTCAACGATCCACTTCTCTCGACGACGCTGCGGTCCGACTCGGCCGACGTCACGAACACGGTGGTGCACGAGCTCACGCACAACCGGTACTACGCGCCGGGCGCGGCAATCTTCAACGAGAGCTTTGCGAACTTTGTTGGTGCGCGAGGTGCCGCGGCGTTCTTCCGCGCGCGCGGCGACACGGTGAACGCGGCACGCTGCGACCGCCGCTGGGAGGACGAGAAGCGCCTCGGTGCCTTCTGGACGCGCGTGAAGGATTCGCTCGAGGCCGCGTACGCCGCGCATCCGGGCTCCGCGGGCAAGCCGGCGCGGCTCACCGCACGCGACAGTGTGTACGCGTGGGCGCGGCGGCAGCTGGTAGACAGCGTGGGTCCGGTGCTCACCACGTTCCCGTCCTACTACACGGCGCGCGTTCGGCTCGACAACGCGGCGTTGCTCGCGCGACGCGTGTACATGACGGGACTCGCCGAGTACGACGTGGTGTGGGAGCGCGAAGGTCGCGATCTCAGGCGCACGATCGCGAGCGTGATCGATGCGCATCGCGCGCGACATCGCGGGGACGCACGCGACGAGCGCTGATCGCGCGCGATACCGTCCGCCGTCCTACGGCGCGCCGAAGCGCCCTTTCAGGATCGACCGCAGGTCCACGACCGACGCCGACGGCGTGTCGGGCGAGGGCAGTTCGGCCGCCGGCGGCTCGGCTACGATGCGCTGCATCGTGGCCCGCACACCGCGGTCGAGGAAACGCGAGACCTGGTCGAACGAGTAGTTGGCGCCGCGCCGAGTGTCGTACACGTTCAGCGGATAGCTGACGGCCAAGTGGTTGCGTGCGCGAGTCAGCGCAACGTACATGAGACGCCGCTCCTCCTCCACCTGCTCCTCGTCACCGAGCGCGCGCGAGAGCGGGAAGTAGCCGTCCACGGCCCAGATGACGAAGACGGCGTCCCACTCGCGCCCCTTGGCGCTGTGCGCGGTGGACAGCACGAGCGTGTCGTCCTCGGCGTCGGAGCCGAACCCGAGGTCTTGCGTGGCCTGCGGCGGCTCGAGCGCAAGCGCGCTGAGAAAGGCCGCGCGGCTCGGGTAGCCGCCGGCGATCACCTGCAGCTGATCGAGGTCAGCGAGGCGCGGATCAGGACGGTCGTACTTCTCGCGGAGGATGTCGTCGTAGAGCACGCGCACACGGGTGATTTCGCGGGCGACCACGGCTTCATCGTCCGGCGATCCCGAGCGCAGCGTGTCGAGGAGCGTGACGAGCGCCTGGTGTGCGGTCTTGGCCCGCGGTGGCGGACGGAACTGGCCGAAGGCCGCATGACTCCACGCGTGCTCCGCCATCACCTCCATGGCGTTGCGCGCCGTCACCTCGCCGATGCCGGGCATCAACAGGAGGAGCCGGTACCAGCTCACCTCATCGCGTGGATTCTCGAGGACGCGGAGGAAGGCGAGCACGTCCTTGACGTGCGCGGCCTCGAGGAACTTGAGCCCGCCCCACTTGTCGAAGGGGATGTTGCGGGCCGTCAGCTCGATTTCGAGGTCGGCGCTGTGATACCCGGCGCGGAACAGCACGGCCATCTCGTGCAGCGGCACGCCCTCCTCATGAAGCTCGAGGATGCGGTCCACGACAAACCGCGTCTGCGTCGGCTCGTCCTGCGCGGTGACGAGCCACGGCTTGTCGCCGCCAGTGCGGTGCGTATAGAGGTTCTTGGAATAGCGCTCGCCGGCACGCGAAATCAGGATGTTTGACGTGTCGAGGATGGGCTGCGTGGACCGGTAGTTCTCCTCGAGCGCAACGATAGTTGTGCTGGGAAAGTCGCGCGGAAAGTCGAGGATGTTGCGGATGGTCGCGCCGCGGAACGAGTAGATGCTCTGCGCGTCGTCGCCGACGACCGTCAGGTTGCGATGCGTGCGGCACATCCCGTGCAGGATGCGCGCCTGCAGGAGGTTGGTGTCCTGGTACTCGTCCACGAGGATGTGGTCGTACAGCCCGGCGATGCGCTCAGCGAGCGCCGGTACCTGCTCGAGCAGCATCGCCCAGAAGAGCAGTAGGTCGTCGTAGTCAACGAGATTGCGTTCCTGCTTGCGCTGCGTGTAATCGGCGTAGACCTTCGCGATGTCGTCCTCGTACTCGACGAACTTGGGGTACTCCTCGCGCAGCAGCGCGCCGATGGGGATATCGGTGTTGACATGCCGCGAGTAGACGTGGTGCAGCGTTTCCTTCTTCGGGAACCGCTTGCCGCGGTCGCCAAACCCGAGCCGCGCCCGCGAGAACTGCATCAGGTCCTCGGCGTCCGACTGGTCCATGATCGTGAAGTCGGCGCGAAGGCCCGCTTGCTCACCAAAGCGCCGCAGCAGCCGATGCGCGGTCGCGTGGAACGTGCCACCGTGCACATGACGGCTCGTGCTGCCCACCAGACGTTCGGCGCGGGCGAGCATTTCCTGCGCGGAGCGCCGCGTGAAGGTGAGGAGGAGGATGCGCTCGGGGCGCACACCGCGCTCGAGCAGGACGCCGACGCGGTGGACCAGCGTGCGTGTCTTCCCGGTACCGGCGCCCGCGACGATCAGCAGCGGGCCGTCGCCGTGTGTCGCGGCACGGCGCTGGGACTCGTTCAGGCCGCTCGCGGCGCCCTCGGTGTCGTCGCGCGGCGCGACCTCGCGCTCGCGCGCGGCGTACAGGCGGGGATCCTCGGACACGGTCCCTCAATATACGAGCGGCGAATCGGGGAGTTGACGGGCCCCTTGGCCCTAGGCGGTCCCGCGGCACCGCGCCGCGGCGGCCCGACGACAGGGCGCGGCGGCGCGAATTGTGACCGCGGTCCTTGCCTCCCGGGCGGGAATCCGCGAAAGTTCAAAACAAAGCCCGTGAATCTGGCCCCCAACGGGAGTGCGTCCTGATGTCGCGAATCGAACGCTTGGCACTCGTGGCCCTGATGGCGTGTGCGTCGTCTGCACTCGCCCAGGATAGGGCGACCACCATCGTCTTCGGCAAGGTGCGCGCCGCATCGGGCGGCCCCGTGACGGGTGCCGACGTGTGGATCGAGGGGACGCAGCTGCGCGCCGCCTCGAGCGACTCGGGCGAGTTCCTGCTTAATGGCGCACCGCCTGGTCGCGTGACCGTCTTCGCCCGGCGGCTCGGCTTCTACCCCGACAGCAAGCGCGTATTGCTCAAGCCCGGGGACACGAAGCAGGTGCACTTCGTGCTCGAGAAGATGCAGGCAGAGCTCGACGCCGTGTTGGTGACTACCCAACCTGGCGAGGACGGACGACTGAGCGAGTTCTGGACGCGGCGCGGCGCGGGATTCGGCGTCTTCATGACCCGCGCCGATATCGAGAAGCGGCGGGCGCAACGCAGCGTTGATCTCTTCCGCATGGTCAACGGTCTGCGCGTGCTGAGTGCGGATGACGGCGGCATGACGCGCCTGGTCTCCTCGCGGCAAAGCGTGCCTTCCACGCGCGGACGAGGACGTGGTGTCGCGACCTCCTGCTCGATGCAGTACTACGTGGACGGGATCTTCATGCCGCCAGGCTGGTTTTCGGTTGATCAGCTCACGCCCGACATGATCGAGGCGATCGAAATCTATCGCGGCCCGTCAGAGATTCCCGCGCGCTTTAACCAGAAGGACACCGCCTGCGGCCTCGTCGTGATCTGGACGCGCGAGCCGCCCCGCCGCGACAGGGAACCGTAGTCGCGGCTACCGCCGGTCGCCCCGGAAGCGATAGAACGTCAGCCCGTCCTTTCTCGACGGTAGCAGGCGGCGTTCGCCGGGCGACTTGCCGTCGGCGAGCAGCACGGCGAGGTCGGCGAGAAAGCCCTGATTGCCGAACAGCGTGTGGCCGAGCACGTCGGCACTGACACGGGTCGCGTCCACGGTGTCCATACCGTCAATCACGACGAGCGAATCGCCGCCGAGTCCGAGGCGGCCGGCGCCGTTGACCAGACGAGAAGCGCGCAACGCGTCATCGTCGCTCGATGCGTACATCGTGATGCGCGCCGCATGCACCGCGAGGCGGGGCAGGATCTCGCGCCGGAAAACGCGCGCGTCCACGTCAGGTGCGGCGAGCACCACTTCGCTCAAGCGCGGCGTCGAGTCGCCGGGCGACGTGAGCGTCAGCGCCTTACCCACGACCTCCGCACCCATCGAGTGTCCGAGCAGGTGAATGTGGTCGGGCTGCGCGGCCACGGCATGGTTGCGCAACACGCGCAGTAGCTGATAGCCGGCATTGCGCGCCGACTGCTGGTCACGCACATACGCCGTGACCGATGCCGCCGACGGCCACGAGAAAAGGACGATCGAGCCGTCAAAGTTGAGATCGGCTGCCACCTGCGCCGCGCGCACGGCGGCGTCCTCGAACGAGACGTTGTAGCCGTGCACAAAGACCAGCAGGTCACGTGAGCGCGTGGCGCCGAGGTCAGCGGCGAGGCGCTGCACGAAACGCGCACTGTCCACCGGAATGGTGGAGGTGACAAAGAAGTCGCGCTGCGGATCGGGCCGATAGGCGACCGGGTTGTCGCGCAGCGCGCCCGGGCGCGGCAGGTCGCCGGTGCCGCGCACGCGATACGACGGGACGTTGACGCTGATCGCGGCGAACTGCAGCGAGTCGCCGTCCTCCGGGCCATAGCGATCGCCGGGGCGATCGCTCGCAACCGACCGCCGGGTGGTGGCAAGCAGAATGTTGAGCCGCATGGCGCCCGTGTCGAGCGATGCATACGAACGCGGCTCGGCCGAGCGCGGCAGCGCGATCGGCGGCGCCGCTGGCGCGGGCGGCATGGGGGGCGGCGCGCCGTGGCCGCACGCGGAGACGAGTACGAGCAGCCAGGCCACGCGCTTCATGATGCGATGTCCGCGGTGAACACGGCGAGGTCGGCTGGCCGCGGCGAAAGGTCGAACAACGACGCGAACGCGGTCACGGTGCGCTCACGCGCGTCATCGAACAGCGCGGGCGATGGCGCGAGACATGGGCCTGAAGCCGCGCTAAGCAGTTCACGCTCGACACTCGTCATCACCACGTCCTGAATGCCGCAGGGAATCATGAGGTCGAAATACGACAGGTCGGTGGTGACATTGAGGGCGAAGCCGTGCCAGGTCACCCACTGTCGGGCGTGCACGCCGATGGACGCGATCTTGCGATCGCCCACCCAAACGCCCGTCTTGCCCTGATTGCGTGTGGCGGTGATGCCGCACGCGGCCAGCGTGCGGATCATCACTTCTTCGAGCTGGCGCAGGTACCAATGCAGGTCGGGCCTGTGCTGCGTGAGGTTGACGATCGGATAGCCCACGAGCTGACCGGGGCCGTGGAAGGTGACGTCGCCACCGCGCTCCACATCGAACATTGCGACGCCGCGCGCGGCGAGCTGTTCCGACGACGCGAGCAGGTTGCCCGCCTTCGTGGACCGGCCGAGCGTGATCACCGGTGGATGTTGGACGAGCAGGAGCACATCATCGGCCACGCGGCCCGCGAGGCGGGCGAACGCGACGTCGCGCTGAAGCGCGAGCGCCTCGGCGTACGGCATGACGCCAAGATCAACGACGTGCAGGAGGCGGGAACTCACGCCTGCAATCTAGCGTTGCCCTTCATCGAGTGCGCAGCGCGCGCGCCGAGTCCGCCGCGGATCAGCCAGTCTTGAAGACGAACAGCCCGGCGCCCGCAACGAGTGAGGGATCGCACACGATCTGATGGCCGTTGACAGGCGGACTGATCACCGTGCGCTCGAGTGTCCACGAGCGCCCTGCGTCGGTGGACCGATAGGCGGTGATTCCTCCGCGACACACGTACAGGCGCACCGCGCCGTCGGGGGCGCGCGAGAGTTCAGGAACGCCGCCGTAGGTCAGCGTCGCCTCGCGCGTGAAGGTGAGCCCGTCAGCCGAGCGTGCGATGAGCGTGTTCTGCCCGGCAGAGATCGCCATCAGCCACGTGCCGTCCTGGAGGGCGAGCAATGACGGGTCTGTGAGCGTCTCCGTGGTGCCGATCGGAAAGGCCGTCCCCTTCATCGTGAAGTTGATGCCGTCACTCGACTCGGCGATGCACATCGCACGCGCAAGGGCGGTGCCCGGCGCGCCGAAGCCCCAGAAGAAAGCCAGTCGAATGCGCCCGTCGGGAAGAAGAACCGCATCGGGGTCCACGACACCGAGCGGGTTCGGCATGCCGTCGATCGTGATCTGCCCGAGCACGCGAGCGGTGTCGCCCTCGAAGCGTGCGACCCACGTGTAGCCCTGGGCACCGTTGACGTAGTAGACGAGCACGGAGCCGTCGGCGCGGCGCACGCCGTCGGGGACCGACGCGTGGTCAATCACCTGCTTGATGCCCGTCATCGCGAGGCCGTCGGTGGTCTGCGCAACGACGACCTGATGGTAGTACGGCCCCGAGGGATCGTTGATCGGCGCCCCCGGCCCGCCATTGGTGATGACGCATGTTGGCGTCAAGCCCGAGCCGGACGGCGTAGACGGCGGCGTTGGCGTCCCGGTGGCGCTTGATGCGCCGCCGCCGCAGGCAGCGGCGACCGCCGTCAGGAAAGTCAGCACCACACGAACGGAGATCGCGCACTGCGTGCGGCCCCTCGCGCGTGTATCGTGAATCAGGTCCCAACCCGAGCCTTCCATGATCCGAACGATACGCCTCGTCGCCGCGGCCGCTACCATGACCCTTGCGTCGCAACTCCTCGCGCAGGGCGCGACGCCAGCGACGGGCAAAGACGTCCTCGCCCGCATGCGATCCACATACGCGGGCGACTGGTTCAAGACGCTCACCTTCCGGCAGACCACGACAATCCGCCAGCGCGACGGACGCGACACCGTGCAGACGTGGTACGAAACGCTCAGGATCACGCCGGATCGCGGCGCGCAGCTGCGCATTGACGTCGCGCCGCTCGCCAACGGCAACGCGACTATCTCAACGTGGGACTCCACATGGGTGCTGCGCGCCGACACCCTCGCGGCCATGCGCGCCGGGGGCAATCCGTTCGTGGCGCTCATCGCCGGCGCGTACGCGCAGACGGTGGAGCGCACCATCGTCCAGCTCGTCCCGCTCGGCGTGGACCTCGCGAAGCTGCGCTCGGCGGAGTGGCAGGGACATGCGGTGTGGATCATCGGCTCCAGCGATCCGGCCAACACGACATCGGCGCAGTTCTGGGTGGAGGACAAGCACTTGATGGTCGTGCGCATCATTCTTGCGAGCACCGCGGGCCGGCCGCCGCTCGACGTGCACCTCGGCGCCCTCGCGCCGTGCGGCAAGGGATGGCTGGCCACGCGCGTCGAGATGTTCGCCGCGGGCGCGCGCCGCCAGCTCGAGGAGTATCACGACTGGCAGTGCGACGTGCCGATTGACGCGCAACTGTTCAACCCCGGGGCAGGGAAGGCGGCCAAGCACTGGGCGCGATAGCGCGGCGCTACGAGCGCCACGGAGGGCGGTGCAACAGCGCCGCCCTATCTATTCCCTCCGAACTCCTTGACCAGCTCGCTCGCCGGATCCGCGCCCTTTCGTAGAGTCATCTGCACCGGCACGCCGCTGCGGAAGTACATCTTGCCACGCTGCTCGGTCAGCATGGCGGCCGCCGGGTGGATGAACAGGCCTGTCGCTGACACCGTGTCAAACGCCACCACGTCGTCGAGGTCGCCGATCTCGCGCAGACGCGCGCGACCCTTGCGCAGTGGATCGTCGAAGTTGAACGAGAGATCCAGCCGCACAGGCGCCTGGCCGGGCAATACGACGGACGCGCCGGTGATCAGGACGTCCACCGCGGAGCCGCTGTTGACCGGCAGCGACATGTAAGTGTCGGGGGTTTCGTTGCGGAAATCGCCGGTGGCGATGGCGTCGAGCGCGGAGAGGATCGCGATGACGTTCACGCGCCGCAGCTGCTGCTTTTCCGGATCATCAGGAAGCCCCCCGCTCTCGATGAGCACGAGGCTCGTGCCCCAGCTCTGCATCAGGTCGCCGAAGGCGCGCGGGTTGAACGTGTCGTCGTAGCGCGCGATGCGGCCGGGAATCTCGCGTTCGAGCACCGACCGAATGCGCGCCGCCACCAGTCGCGCCGCGGCGCGTGTGGGGCCAAAGCTGTTCGTCACCTCGGCCGCGGGCGCGAGGAGCGCGATGCCAACCCGCTGGTTGCTGGGCCGTCCCAGCGTACGCGCGTTCTGGTCGTGCAGGTTGAAGCCGAATGCTGGCTTGATGGAGTCGCGCACGGCCTTCAACACGCGTGCCTCCGCGGTGGACAGGCGCCGCACATCGCGGTTGATGTCCACGCCGATCGCGTTCTCGCGCTGGAATGCCTCGGCACCGTCCGGGTTCAGCATCGGCAACATCACGACGGTGAGCTTCGACGCGATGCGGTCGCGCACCGGATCGCGCTCCGACGCCGCGCGCGCCATCCACGTGAACAGGTCGGCGAGCGCCATCGTCGCCGTGGACTCATCGCCGTGCATCTGCGACCAGAGGAAGACAGCCGTTGGGCCCGTGCCAAACGTGACGGCGCGCAGTGCACGCCCATGCGTGGAGGCGCCGACCGGCGTGACGCGCAGCGCCTTCGACGTGAGCGACGGCTCGACCGCCGCCCAATATTCCGCATGCGTGAACCGGCGTGCATTGATGGCGCCGACGCGCTGCTCGGCGGCGACGCGACGGCCGAGGTCAAGGCAGCAGTCGGCGGCGGGACTCGGACGGCTCGCGACGCGCGGCGCGGCGAAGCAGGCGATGGCGCACAACGCGAGCGGGAGGATTCGGCAGGACGAGAGCAGTGACATCTTGCGGGCTCCGTTACAGGATGATGCTTCGGACCTTCTAACACTAAGATGCGACGACGGCGACGGCGAATGGCGTCACGGCTTCTTCACCACGAGCAGTGCGTTGCCGACAGGTCGCTCACCGGTGGCATCCGACGGCGCGTTCACGACGACGCCGTCAATGACCATCGTCGTCGAGCCACCGCCGTCGAAGTTCATCGCATGCCACGCGCCAAGGCGCTGCAGGAGCACCGCCAGCTGCACGGTAGTCACACCAACGCTCAGCGTGGTTCGCCCATCCACGACCAGCAGATAGAGCATCGAACTGTCGCGCGAGAATCCGACCGCCGTGCGTGGATGCTGGTTGTCCGTATTGCTGGCGATCGTGCCTTCGACGGTCGCCGACTGACCGGCTTCGTTGCTGCCGTCGCGCAGAATCTGCGGCCACCCGCCGATGAGTAGCGCGGGCACCAAGCCGCTGCCCGCGCGAGGAAGCGTCGCAAGCAGAATCTTCACCGTGTCGCCGTCCGCCATCGCCTGCACGCCCTGGGCGCTCGATCCGGTGCCGTACGCGACAAGCACCGCACCGTTCGCGGGAATCGCCGTTACCGACGTGGGCGACGTCGTGCCGCGCCGGACATACAGCAGCGTGTCGGCGCGCTTGCCCGCTGCGACCATCGGCGCTTCGGTCACCTTGCGAACAGTGTCACGGGGCGTGGCCGCGCCGTAACGCCACGTGTAGAGCGACGCGGCGGTGGGAGCGCCCTGCGGCACGGAGTTGACCGTGGCGACTGGAGTGACCGCGCCGCGCGCCCACGCGCGCCCGTCGAGGACGAACCGGTCCATCAGGGGACGACCGGCCGCGTCCACGCCGAACTGCGCGTGCGCGTTGTCGAACGTGTCGAATGTGGATTCGGAGACCTGCACGCCCTTCCACCACTCACCGCCGAGCACCTGGTTGTTCTCGTTTTCGCCGGTGGGCGAAAAGAAGTCCCCGTTCACCGCGGCGAGCACCGTTGCGCCAGTCGCGGTCACTCGGCGCGCCATGTCCGAGGTCTTCTCGCGGCTGACGAGCTGGTCGAGCGCGCGCACGTGGCGCAGTGCGAGGTCGGTGCGCCGCAGGTCCACCCGCACGAGGTACATCACGTTCGGCGCCGTGCGGTCCACGAACTTGCGGTAGGCCACTCCCGGCGCGAGGTCGCGAGCCACGAGCGTATCGCTCTGTCCGACGGGGGTCGTCGGCAGGTTGATAGACACGGCGCCTTGTTGGCAGGCGCCGAGCATGATGAGGGGCGCGAACCACGGCGCTCGCATGACAGGCCCGGGAAGTCGAACGGAAGGGGGGGCCGCGTCAAACAGAACACAAGAGAGGGGCGCTCGCAAATCGCGGCGCCCCTCTGTTGTACTCTGTTGTTTTCTGTTGCTCTCTGCTGTTCTCTCACGCCATCAGGCGTGAATCATCTTCCCCATCGAATCGAGCACGGCTTCGGCGATGGCCTCCGACAGCGTCGGGTGCGCGTGGATGGCCAGATCCAGCTCCTCCACGGTGAACTCGTTCTCCCGCGCCACGAGCAGCTCGTGGATCAACTCGGTCACGTGTGGGCCCACGAGGTGCGCACCGAGGATTTCGCCGTACTTGGCGTCGCGGATGATCTTCACAAAGCCCTCGGTCTCGCCCGAGGTGCGCGCACGGCCGTTCGCGCTGAAGGGGAATTTGCCGACCTTGTAGTCGAGCTTCTTCTCCTTGCACTGCGCCTCGGTGAGTCCGATGGACGCCACCTCAGGGTGGCAGTACGTGCAGTTGGGGATGTTGCCGTAGTTAATCGGGTGAAACCGATGCCCGGCAATAATCTCGGCGACGATCACGCCCTCGCGCTCTCCCTTGTGGGCGAGCATCGGCGGGCCCGCCACGTCGCCGATCGCGTAGACGCCCTTTGCCGTGGTCTCGAGCTTGTCGTTCACCTTGATGAAGCCGCGGTCGGTGAGCTGCACGCCCGCTTCCTTGAGCCCGATGTTCTCGATGTTCGGCGCGCGACCGGCGGCGACGAGCACTTTCTCCACCTCGATCTCCTGCTTCTGACCGCCCGCCTCCACGGTCAGCGTCAAGTGGTCCTTCGCGATCTTCGCTCCGGTGAGCTTCGCGCCCGCGTACACGTCAATGCCGCGCTTCTTGAACGCGCGTGCCACCTCGGCCGAGCTGTCCTCGTCCTCGAGCGGCAGGATGCGCGGCAACACTTCGAGGAGCGTGACCTTTGTGCCGAAGGCGTTGAAGACGTCGGCGAACTCGCAGCCCACGGCGCCGGCGCCAACGACGGCCAGCGACCTGGGCGCCTTCTCCAGCACGAGCGCTTCATCCGACGAAATCACCGTCGTCTTGTTGAGTTCGAGCCCCGCCTGCGGCAGGCCCTTCACGCGCGCGCCCGTGCCGATCACGAGCGCCTTCGTGGCCGTATGCGTCTCGCTCTTGCCGTCGGCGGTGGTGACCTTGACGGTCTTCCCCGTGCCGATGACGCCCGTCCCCTTGATCCAGGTGATCTTGTTCTTCTTGAAGAGGAACTCGACGCCCTTGGAGTTCTTGGTCGAGACGTCGCGAGAGCGCTTCATCGCCACGCCGAAGTCGAGCGTGATATCGCCGACCTTCACGCCGAACTCGGCGGCGTGCTTCAGACGGTTGGCGATGTGCGACGACTCCAGGAGCGCCTTGGCGGGGATGCATCCCCAGAGCACGCAGGTGCCGCCGAGCCCTTCGCGCTCAATCACGGCGACGGTGAGACCAAGCTGCGCGGCGCGGATCGCGCCAACGTAACCCGCGGGGCCACCGCCGAGGAATACAACATCGAAGTTTGCCATGGGAGAGGCAGATGGGAGATGGGAGACGGGCGATGGGAGATCTGAATGGAGATGGGCGGGCGTCTACTCCCCTCTCCCATCTCCAATCTCCCATCTCTAGAACACGAGCATCAGTGGATTCTCTAGCATGCGCCGCAACTCTTGCAGGAATCGCGCACCCACGGCTCCATCAATGACCCGATGGTCGCAGCTCATCGTCACGCGCATGCGCTTGCGTACGGCGATCGCGCCGTCGAGCACCATCGGTGTGTCCTCGATGGCGCCGATGGCGAGAATACCGCACTCGGGCGGGTTGATGATCGCCGTGAACTGGTCAATCTGCATCATGCCGAGGTTCGACACGGAGAACGTGGAGCCCGTGTACTGCTCGGGCGTGAGCTTGCGCTCCCGTGCTTTCGCCGCGAGGTTGCGCGACTCGCGCGCAATCTGGCGCAGGCCCTTCTGGTCGGCGTCGAAGATCACCGGCACGATAAGCCCGTCGTCGGTGGCGACCGCCATGCCGAGATGCACGCGGTTGAAGTAACGAATGCGGTCACCGAGCCAGTGCGCGTTGGCTTCGGGATGCGCGGCGAGCGCCGTCGCCACGGCTTTCAGCACAATGTCGTTGACCGACACCTTGAACTCATCGCCGAGCGACACCGCCTGCGCGCGCATCTCGACGACGCGCGTCATGTCGAACTCGGCCGTCAGGTAGAACGTCGGAATTGGGCCGAGGGACTCAGCGAGCCGCTTAGCGATCGTCTTTCGGATCTGCGTCAGGGGCTCGTCGCGATAGTCAGCGATGGGAGATGGGAGACGGGAGATGGGAGACGTAGACGCGCCGCCACCGCTCATCGCCGCCTCGATATCGCGCTTGATGACGCGGCCGCCGGGGCCGGAGCCGGCGATGGCGCCGACGTCGACACCGCTTTCACGCGCGAGCCGCCGCGCAAGCGGGGAGCTCCTTGATTGAGAAGCGGGGCCAGAGGGGAAGGGTACGCGGGCGGACGAAGGAGCAAGAGCCGCGGCACCAGCCGAGGCAGCCGACACAACAGCCAGCGCAGCGGCCGCTTGAGACGCGGCCGGTGCCACGCCAGTGCCGCTCACGATGGCGGTGATGTCTTCATCGGCCGCGGCAATCACGCCGACCACTGAGCCAACCGGCACGGTCGACCCTTCGGCGACGAACTGCTTGCGCAGCACGCCATTGCCGCGCGCGACGAGTTCCATCACCGCCTTGTCGGTCTCCACCTCGGCGAGCACATCGCCCGATTTCACGGCGGCGCCCTCCGGTGTGTTCCACTTGACGAGCCGACCCTCCTCCATCGTGGGGGAGAGAGCTTCCATGAACACCTTGGTAGCCATATGAGTAGGAGCGAGGGGTGCGGAGTGCGGAGGTGACGGAACTACGCGCGGTACATGACTTGCTTCACCGCCGCGATCGTCTTCGCGGCGTCGGGCTTCGCGATCTTCTCGAGCCCCTTGGCATACGGCATCGGGGCGTCGCTCTGGTGCACACGGAGCACGGGCGCGTCGAGGTGGTCGAAGCACTCGCGCTGGATGAAGTCCACCACCTGCGCGCCGATGCCGCAGATCTCCCACCCTTCCTCGAGCACGACCGCACGCTGCGTCTTGCGCACCGACGCGTAGATGGACTCGACGTCCATCGGGCGGATCGTGAGGAGGTCCACGACGTCCAGGTGGATGTCTTCCTTGGCGAGCTGGTCGGCCACCTGCATCGCGACGAGCACCATCTTGCCGCTCGTCACGATCGTGCAATCGCCGCCCTCGCGCTTGAGTTCGGCCTTGCCGAGCGGAATGACGTACTCATGGTCGGGGACTTCGCCCTTGGTGTTGTAGAGCATCTCGCCCTCGAGCACGACCACGGGGTTGTCGTCACGAATGGCGCTCTTCAACAGACCCTTGGCGTCGTACGGCGTGCCCGGCGACACAACCTTGATGCCAGGGATGTGCGCGAGCCAGCTCTCGAACGCCTGCGAGTGTTGCGCGCCGAGCTGCAGCGCCGCGCCGTTGGGACCGCGAAAGACGATCGGCACGTTGTACTGGCCGCCCGACATATACAGCATCTTCGCCGCCGAGTTGACCACCTGGTCAATGGCGAGGAGGGCGAAGTTCCACGTCATGAACTCGATGACTGGGCGCAGGCCGGCCATCGCCGCGCCCACACCGATGCCCGCGAAGCCGAGCTCGGCGATAGGGCTGTCCACGACGCGGTTATCGCCGAACTCCTCGAGCAGTCC
>JAHFCU010000061.1:9763-11535 GCA_023249305.1 Gemmatimonadota bacterium | reverse complement strand
CGCAGCCGCGGCGTCGGCATCCGAGAGCGCTTCATTGAGCGCATCAAGCCGGCCGCGCAGCGCCTGCGCATCGCTCTGCAACCGTCGCAGCAGCGCGGGAAGATCGCGCAATGCCCTGCGCGCGGGCTTCGGCAGCGACTCGTACAACTGCTCGGCCGCCATGCCGAGTGAGAGTTCGGTGGCGCGGTGCGTGACGGCAGAGACCACGGGCGCGCCGCGGCGCAGGCGCCGCGCGATAGCGAACATGCTGGAACCGATGCGCCCATTCCAGAGTGCCGCCCAGAATCTGGTGTCGACGTCGCCGCGCAGCCGACGCAGGCTCCAGTCCACCCAGAAGGCGCCGGCGCCGACCGTCGCGGCGACGGCGATGACCGGCCAGACGAGCTGCGCGGTCTGGCGTGCCACGTGGTGGCCAGGACCCGCCACCCACGTGTAGAAGGCCGCCACCGCACCCGTACCCGTGACAAACGTCGCGGCCACGCGCCCCACGGCGCGCGCCGCGCTGGCGACGCGCCGATAGCCGGCTTCGGACGTCACCGCATACTCTTCGCTCGAGGCCGCAAGCTCGGCAGCGAACGCGGGACGCACGTCGCCCTGGTCGAAGCCGAGCTCCAGCAGATGGCGCGCGCCCGCCGCCAGGAACGCGCTCTGCGCGATCAGATTTCCGCCGATCAGCGCGGTGAAGCCGGCGATGGGGCCAACGAGATACGAGAGGCCAACACTCGCACCGGAAATTGCGGTGAGCGCGAGAATCGACTGCGGATCGCTCGTCCGCCCCGTGCGCTTCACGAATCCGCGCAGCACGGCCGGCACCTCGCGCCGCTGCTCGAGTGCCACGCTCAGCTGTTCGGCGACGGCCTGCGCGCTTGCCGGACGCTCGGAGGGATCCTTGGCGAGGCAGCGGTCGACGAGGTGCGCGAGACGGCGCGGCACGGCGACGCCGAGGGAGAGGAGCGGCGGCGGCGCGTCGTGCACCTGGCGCGCGAGCAGTTCGACGGTCGAGGCGCCCTCGAAGGGCAGCCGCCCCGAGAGAGCGAAATACGCGGTGACGCCAAAAGAGTAGATGTCACTGCGCGCATCCGCCGGGTTGCCGAGGATCTGCTCGGGACTCATGAACGCCGGCGTCCCCGCGTTGCCGATGGTCGCGTGCGCACCGGAGACGACGACGGGCAACGCCGCACCGCTCTCGGCGGGTGCGGCGAGCACGGCCGCAATGCCGAAGTCGGCGACGAGCGCGCGTCCGGTGGCGCGGTCGAGCAGGATGTTGTCGGGCTTCACGTCGCGATGCACCACGCCCTGCCCGTGCGCGTGGGCCAGCGCGAGGGCGACTTCGCGCAGGACGCGCGTGCCCTCGGATGCGCTCACGGGGCCGCGCGTGCGCACGCGCTGGGCGAGCGTCACGCCATCGACGAGCGCCATCACGAAGTAGACGAAATCGCCCGTCTCGTCCACCGCGTGGATGGGCACGATGTGCGGATGCGTCAGCCGCGCGGCGAGCCGTGCCTCGTTGATGAAGCGCGCGCGCAGGTCGTCGCGCCACGCGAACTCCGGCGGGAGCAGCTTGATGGCGACCATGCGGTCGAGCTGCACCTCACGCGCGAGGTAGACCACGCCCATGCCGCCGCGGCCGATCTCGCGATCAATGAAGTACCGCCCGGCCACCGCCTGCTGGAAGGCGAGGAAGAGGTCGTCCAACGGGGGCGCATCAGTCACGGAGGCGAAGATACGACGTGGCGGGCGGGCGAGCGAGGCGGCGGCCGCGTGCGCGCCGT
>JAHFCU010000061.1:0-9663 GCA_023249305.1 Gemmatimonadota bacterium | reverse complement strand
CGCGCGAGACGCTACTGCGCTCCGCCGCAGCGCGGCAGGCTGATCTTCACCGACTCGCCGCGGGCCACCTTCACCTCGAGCTGCTGCATGCGATCGTGGAACCGGCACGTCAGCGTCCACGACTCCTCGAGAAACGCCTGCTCGTGCTGACTCGGCCGGCGCGATGGATTGACGTGCCAGCGCACTTCGCGCGCGCCGCTTGGCACGATGAGCGAAGACTCGAGTGTCGTCGGGATCTTGATGGCCGGCGCCTTGCTGCTGTCCGCTTGCACCACGGGCGCCGTTTCGAGTGTGAATGACTTGCGCAGCGTGAGCTTGGCGCCCGCTGGAGCTTGGATTCTCAGCACGCTGTGCAGCGACGGATCGGCGGCGGCCAGCAGCAGTCGCACAAAGCCAGCGCGCGAACTGGAAGCCGGATACGCCCCGGTGCCGAAATACTGATCGACCACAAACGAATACGGCGGATGGAACGAGCGCTGCCCCGGCGCGTTTTCAAACGTGAAGGCGAGCGTGCCGGCCGTGTAGTACGCCTGCTCTTCCATGGTCCCGCTGGCGACGTAGTAGACCTTGGGCCACGGACCCGCTTGCCAATTGAGATCCTTGCCGAGCAACTGTGCGAGCGAATCGTACACGACGACATCGGCCGGCACCGGCTCTTCGGCGGAGCTGGGCACGCGCAGCACCTTGGCGTCTGGCGTGTGATTGCTCAGCGCCACCACCACCTGATTGGCGGCCATCAGGTCGCGCATGTTCTGAATCTCCGGCTCCGAGAACGGTGCTTCGCCGCGGTAGCTCTGCTGCATCGGCTGCACGTTGGCGCCGCCGCCGCCCCAGAACGCGCCGTAGTTGCGATTGAGGTCCACCCCCGCGCCTTGGTTGGCCGGGTTGGCGCAGTCGGCGAACGTTGGCGTCTTGCCCGCCTCGATGCGGCAGCTCTTGCGTTTCTGTTCATTCAGCAACGAGCGAGACAGCTCATAGCCATCGGGGTTTACCACCGGCACCACGACGAATCGCACCTGATCGAGCGCGCGCGTGAGCGCACTGTCGGCCCCGTCGCTCTTCAGCAGGTCGTGGACGAACTCCATCGTGAGTTCCACGGTTGGCCATTCGCGCGCGTGATGCAGCCCCGTCATCAGGAAGACGGGCTTGCCTGATGACTGCGCGACGCGATGCGAGATTTCCATCGCCCACACCGGCTGCCCCAGCAGCGACTTATGCGGCAGCGCAAAGCGACGGACGCGATCCGGGAATTCGGCGGCGAGGCGCTCCATCTCGAGATTCGTCTCGACGAGCGTGCGGTACGTGACTCGTCCGGTCGGCAGGGGCGACGTCTTGCCAGGATACGCCGCGCTCGGCGCGGCTTGCGCGGCCAGCGCCGTGACCGGCAGCATCAGCGCGAGCGCGGCCCGCCGCGTGAGTGACCGTATCGGGAAGTGCGCACCACACGCCACACGGCGGGCGGGTACGGCGGCTTCTGGCGGTCGTGGCATCGGGTCCTCGGAGCGTGAAATGTGGCGGCTCGATGAATACGCGTCGCGCCGACGGCGTGCTGGGCTAGCTCCGCGCGGGCAGACGCTTGCCGCCGCGATACGCCTGCACGCCATCGTTGACTCCGTGCATCAGCAGCAGCGCGTCGGGACTGCCGTAGCGTTTCATCAGGTCGAGCAGCACGGGCTCTTCCCCGCCCCACGGGTAGCCGAAGACGACGTCGAAGTCGTCGAGCGCGCGCCCGAGTTCGAGATAGCCCGACGCGCCCTCACCGAGCGTGCCGGTGCGCACCTCGCCGTCGGCCGCGCGATACGCGTAGCCGGCGGGGAAGAAGCTGCCAGCCACGAAGCGCGCCTTCGAGTCAAAGCGCGTCGCCAGCTCGCGCGCCGTGTTCACCAGCGAGAAATCGATCTCGATGCCGCACGCCTCATAGCCGAGCAAGTCCGCCATGATGGTAATCACGCCCGACGCCGAGCCGAGTTCGAGGAATCGCTGACCGGGAGCGCGGTGGGCAATCAGCGCGTCGAGCACCACTTCGTACTCCGAAGCGATGAACGCGTGGAAGCCCCGCTCGCGCACGGTGCGGTCGAAGCGCTCAAAGAACTCCCAGCCCGCGGCGCAGAGGTCGCGGAGGCGCGCATGCAAGGCGTCGTCGATGTCGGGGTAGGTCACGTAGAAGGTCCTGACGCCCCGCGCACGGCGAAGCGAACGGGAGAAAGGTACACCACCGGGTGGGCGCCGGGACGATGCTTGGCGCCCGTGGGACGGGTTGTGATCTCCCGTGCGACGCGGCAAGTTTGTGTCATCCCTCTTCCCTTCTGACCATGCGACATGCGTTGATGTATCACGGCGGCTTCGAACGGAACTTTGGCCGCCTCACCCCCGCGTCCACTTCTTTCGAGGGGACCGACGGCAACGTGCACACGATTCCGGCGTGGCCCTCGAGCGCGGATGGCCTGCGCTTTGGCTACATGGAGAAGGCCGGCAAGAAGTTCTGCGTCGTTCGCGTCGACGACGGCAAGGACAACATCGTTCTCAAGAATGAGATCGTGATCGATCCAGGCCGTCACACCGGCTTTGGCCAGCGCCTCGGCCCCGAGCCGACGCTGGTGGAAGACGACGCCGTGGCGCTGGTCCTGCTCGAGGACATCATCAAGAAGAACGCCGACGCCGCGGACGCGCTGCTGAACATTCGCACGCGCTTCAAGGTGGCGGCCAAGCTGCCGTAAGCCGGCCGCGCGCTTCGGCGCGGCCACGCAGCGAATCGACGCGACGAGAGGCGCGGCCGTATGGCCGCGCCTCTCGATTGTTGTCCCGGGTTATCTGCCGCAGCGCGGGTACGCGGGATCGTTGCCCGCAATCGCCAGCCGGTCCTTGCGATTGGCAATCGCCAGCACGATGTCGTGCACAAAGCGCCCCACGCGCGCCGCGTGTTCGTACTCGATGTACTGCGGTTCGTCCGTGAGCTGATGGTAGTCCTGCGCGTAGCCGAGTGAGAAATAGGTGACTGGCACGTCCTTGTTGACGTAGTTCACCTGGTCGCTGCGGCAGAACCGGTTCATCGGATTCGCGGTGACATCCCACGTCTTGTCAATCGCCATGACCTCGGCCCGCACCGCGTTCACGCTGTCGATGACGTCGCCAAACTCGCGAGACAGCCGGCGCGACCCGAGCGTCTGCACGCTGGCGGGGCCGCCGTACTTCACCTGATCCGCGCGTCCCTTCCCCACCATGTCCATGTTGTGCGCGGCCACCACGTCCTTGAGCGGTATGGTCGGGTGATCGACGAACCACTTGGAGCCGAGCAGGCCCGCCTCTTCGCCCTCGTGCGAGATGAAGAGGATTGAGCGCGCCGGCTTCTCGGTGGCAAAACGCTCGGCGATTTCGAGCAGCACGACGGTGCCCGAGCCGTCGTCATCGGCGCCGTTCATGATGCTGTCGCGCCGCGGCGGACGGATGTTGCGCGCGCGAGTGATGAGCGAGTCGATGGTGTGCTGCTGTGCAGCAGTGGGACGGCAGACCGGGTCGTTGCCTCCCTGCCGGCGCACCACGGTGTTGAACGCCCGCAGCGAATCGTGATCGACGGCCGCGGCCAGCACGCCCTGATGATCGTTGTGTGCTCCAACCAGCACGTACTCCGCGGCGCGAGCCGGATCAGAGCCAGGGAGCATTGCGATGACGTTGCGTCCCGGCGTTTCACTGAGCTTCCACGCCTGATTCCACGAGGCCGATACCGACTGGCCTACGTCACCGACCTTGAGTTGATCGACGCCCTTGCCGAACAGTCTGGCGGCGGCCGCACGCGTGAGCGTCGCGCCCGCGATGGACGTCGCAACGTCCGGTGCCGGCTGCATCACCCAGCGAGCCGTCCACGCGGCGGCCACGGTCGCTGCCGGTATGGCGTCCTGTCCGATCAGCAACACGGCCACTGCCCCGGCCGCCGACGCGCGCGTATCACGTGGACCGCCAAAGCCGGCGCCCCCGCGTCCCGCCGCGCGCGGCGTGGTCGCTTCGACGATCGCGGCCGCTTGTGCGCCGAACTTGTCGGGCACCGAGTCGCAACGCAGCAGGGTGGGCGCAGGCCGTCCCACTGTAGCGGGCGCAATGAACACCGCCACCTTGCCGCGCACCAAGGCCGGATCAAGGGCGACGGTGTCACCCCAGCGACCCGCAAAGACCGCTGGGACACCCGCGAGACTTGCCTTGCCACCGATCCCGCTCGCCGCGTTTGGCGCCATCGGCACCCACTCGGCGCTGCGCGAGAAGAGTGCGTCACCGGCCCGCAATGTGGAGGTCGCGCTGTCGAAGGCGAGCGGTCCGTACGGCACGATCTGGAAGTACGTGCCGTTTTCACCTGCCGGCTTGAGGCCCAGCCGCTTGAACTCGCGGGCGATGTACTCGGTCGTCTTGAAGTTGCTGGGCTCGCCCATCTTGCGGCCGAGCATTGAGTCGTCGGCGATGCCGTAGAGCCGCGTACGCAGGTCGTTGGCGGTGATGGCGCTGACGGTGGGACGAGGCGCCCAGGTGGCCGGTCCTTCGTCGGGCCACACCACTTTGGACGCGACGGGCTTGGATTGCGCGGCGAGCGTGCCTGCGGCGAGCGTGCCTGCGGCGAGCGCGCCTGCTGCGAGCGCGATGGTCGCGCGGGCGCGAGCGATACGGACGGTACGAATCACGTGGATTCCTCGTGAGCGAAAGCGCGTCCATTGAACAACGCGCGCGGGACGGTCTCCAATTTTACGAGGGAGCGTGAACGGACGTTCAGGGGAACGCCGCGCCCGCGCGCTGGTCCGTGTCGCCGTGCCCGCGCGCTGGTCCTTGTCGCCGTGCCCGTCTCCGGGGTACACTCGATGGTCCCGCTCATCGAGGTTCGCGTGCGCCGATCGCTGACTCTCCTCGCCGTTCTCACGCTGCTGCCCATCGCGGCGCAGTCGCAAGCGCTCACGCCGGCCGCGCCCGACCCGCGCTCGCCACTCTTCGTGACGACGGGCTGGCTCGCGCAGCATCTGCACGACGCCAACCTCGTGCTCCTGCATGTCGGCGACCCGAAGGAGTATCCGGCCGCGCACATTCCGGGAGCGCGGTTCGTGAGCACCGCCGACGTGTCGTTCAGCGGCGCGGCAAGCAAGGGACTCACACTTGAAATGCCGTCCCCCGATTCACTGCGTGCGCGACTTGCCGCGCTTGGCATCTCGGACGGATCACGCGTCGTGCTGTACTACGGCAAGGACTGGGTGAGCCCGACGACGCGCATCCTGCTGACGCTCACCTTTGCCGGACTCGGCGACTCGACGTCGGTGCTCGACGGTGGCATGGGCGCCTGGACGTCCGACGGTCATCAGGTCACCGCGGACGTTCCTGAGCCTCACGCGGGGAATCTGTCGCCGCTCAAGATCCGGAACTTCGTCGTCGATGCCGACTTCGTGAAGTCGATGATAGGAAAGCCGGGCGTGTCGATCGTCGATGCACGCGACACCGCGTTCTACAACGGATCGAGAGCCGGAGGCAGCCCGAGCGCGCCGCAGCGCAGCGGACACATCGCCGGCGCGAAGAGCGTGCCCTTCAGCACGCTGACCGACGAGTCGCTGCGTGTGCGGCCGGCGAAGGCGTTGGCCGAGGCGTTCGCCGCGGCGGGAGTCGGACCGAACGACGTGGTCATCGGCTACTGCCACATCGGACAGCAGGCCACGGCGATGCTGACGGCGGCGCGGTCGCTCGGGCACTCCGTGCTGCTCTACGACGGGTCGTTCCAGGACTGGTCGGCGCGCACTGATTTGCCAGTGGAAACAGGAGCGCCGCGCAAGGCTCCGTGACGCAGGTCACGAAGTTACAGCGACCGGCCTCCTAGTCAGCGGGGCTAGGTCGCGCTAACTTCGCGGATTCTCGTGCCATTAATGATTGTGGCGGGCTCGCACCCGTCGCGGTCGTGCCATCATCCGAGCTCCGAATCCATGCACCTGCCCCCTGATTCCGCCCGCTGGCGCCGAGCGTTGCTGCTTGGCAGCGCCTTGGTAGTGGCCGTGATTAGTTGCGGTCGCGAGATCACGGCACCGGCAACGTCGCTCGTGCGATTTGCCCGCGGCTTCTCGCTGCTCGGGCAGTTCCCGCCCGCGTATCAAGTGGCGGCTGGCACTGGGCTCGTGCCGTTTACGCGGGTGCACATTCGGTTGCTGCATGCCGACGGCAAGGTGGCACTCGACACGACGGTCGATTTCCCGGCGGGAGCAGACGAACTCACGCTCAGCCTCACGGTTCCGCTGCTCGCCGGCGCGCCAACGACGGGCGAGCCGATGTCGGCAGGGCTCGACTACATCAACGCTGCAGGCCAGACCGTGTTCTCCGGTTCGATTCCGGTGACCGTCACACCGACGCTGCCGGGCGCGCCCGCGCCCCCACCGGTGCAAGTGCCGGTGCAATACACTGGCACGGGCAGCAATGCCGGCAGTATCGCAGCGTCGCTGAGTGCAAACACCGGGCTCGTCGGAAGCACGGTGACGATCGGAGCGCAGGTATTCAGCACCACGGGCACGCTGCTGTCCGGGGCGCCCGTGGTCTTCTCCAGTTCAGCGCCGACGGTGGCGTCGCTGGCGAGTCCGACCGTCGGCACGGTGACGCTCGTGGCGCGCGGCAAGGCGTATATCCGCGCGCAAACGCTGACGGGCCAGGCGGACAGTGCGCTGCTGACGGTGACGCTGCCCGCCTCGGCGCTGACGTTGTCATCGGGCGGCCTCCAGACGGCCGACGCCGGGTCGGCGCTCCCGCTGCCGGTGGTCGCGAAGGTCGCCGCGAGCGATGGCATTGGCGTGAGCGGTGTGACGGTGAATTTTGCTGCGCCGAACGGCGGCAGTGTTTCGCCGGCGAGCGCGGTCTCCGATGCGAATGGACTCGCGTCCACCACGTGGACGCTCGGCACGGTGCCCGGGCCGCAGGGGATGACCATCTCCTCGTCCGGGCTGAGTGGATCGCCGATTCCCGTGACGGCCACGGCGCGCGTGCTGCCGGCCGCGAAGTTTGAAATCTTGTCGCCGCCACAAGGCGCCACGGCGGGTGCGTCGATTGGCAGCGTGCAGGTGCGCGCCCTCGACATCTTCAACAACGTGACGCCGGCGTTTGCAGGTGACGTGTCGGTCTCGTTGCTCGGCGGCCCGGCGGGCGCGACGCTCAGCGGCACGGCGACGGCCACGGCCGTGGCTGGCGTGGCGACGTTCACCGGACTCTCGGTGAACCGCCCGGGCACCTACTCGCTCCAGTTCGGCGCGAGCGGCCTCACCGCCGCGCAGTCCGCGCCGTTCAGCATCACCGCGGGAGCGGCCGCGAAACTCGTGTTCACGACGCAGCCGTCGTCGGCGGCGGCGGGTGCCGTCGTTGCGCCGTCGGTGGTGTTGGTGGCGCAGGACGCGCTTGGCAACACCGCGACCTCATTCAGCGGGAGCGTGGCGATCGCGCTTGGTACCAACGCCGCCGGCGCGACACTCGGCGGCACGACGCCGCGCTCCGCGTCGCTGGGCGTGGTGCAGTTCAACGATCTCAGCGTGAATCGCGCCGGCACAGGCTACATACTCACGGCCAGCGCGACCGGACTCACCGGCGCGACGAGCGATCCATTTAACGTCGTGGCTGGCGCGGCGACGCGCCTGGTCGTCGACGCACTGCCGTCTTCCGTGCAGGCCGGAACCACGATCACGCCGGCGGTCACCGCGACGGCGCAGGACGCGCAGGGCAACACGGTCACGTCGTTCAACAGCAGCGTGAGCATCGCATTCGGCACCAACACGACGGGCGCCACGCTGAGCGGCACGAAGACGCGCACCGCCGCGGCCGGCGTCGTTCGCTTTGACGACTTGTCGGTGGATAGACTGGGTTCGGGCTACACGCTCGTCCTCAGTCCCGCAGGCCTGGCGTCGGTCACGAGCACGGCCTTCAGCGTTGCGGCAGGGCCAGCGTCGCACATCACCGTGGGCAACGTCTCCTCCGGAGGCAGCGCCGGCAGTGTGATCACGCTGCCGGTGACGGCGTTCGATGCGCTCGGCAATATCGCCACCTCGTTCACTGGCAACGTGACCGTCGCCATCGGTACGAATCCGAGTGCCGGAACGCTCGCGGGGACGCTCACGCGCGCCGCGGTGGCGGGCGTGGCCACGTTCGACAACCTCACGATCGACAAGTCCGGCACCGGCTACACACTCGTCGCAAGTGCGACTGGACTCGGCACGTCTACCACCGGCGCGTTCTCGCTGACGGCAGGTGCGCCGGCCGCCATCGTGCTCATCAGCGGCGGCAGTCAGAGCGCGGCCGGCGGGACGGCGCTGTCGCCGATCACGGTGCAGTTGACGGACGGTGCGGCCAATGGCGTCGCGGGCGCGACGATTGCGTTCGCCAGCGCGACGGGCGGCGGCTCCGTGTCGCCCAGCACCGCGACAACGAACGCACAGGGACAGGCGACTACGACGTGGACGCTCGGCGGCACCGCGGGTGCGCAGACGATGACCGCGACGTACGGCGCACTCGCCAACGCGATTTCGCTGACGGTGGGCGCGACGGCCACCGGCGCGGCCGCGGCGGCGAGCATCGCACCCGACTCTGGAATGAATCAAACGCCGACCGTCGGCACGCAGGCGGCGCAGCCGCTCGTCGTGCTGGTGCGCGATGGCAGCGGCAACCCGCTGAGCGGGCAGACGGTGCTGTGGACGATGGTCACCGGCACCGGCAGGATCGACAGCACCTCGACCGTAACCAATGCGCTTGGTCGCACGCGCGTGCGCCTGACGGCCGACACCGTCTCGGGCGCGGACTCGGTGACGGCCACTGTCGGCGCGCTTTCAACCGGCTTCCGCGCCACCGGCCTGCCGGGCACGGCGACGCATCTCACCGTCTCCAAGCAGCCGCCGACGACGGGCACATCGGCCGTGAACTTCGCGGGTGCGCTAGTCAGTGCGCGCGCGCTGGACGTCTACAACAACCGAGCCACGGCCTTCGTGGGCACGGTGACGGCATCCATCGCCTCGGGACCGGCGAGCGCGGTACTGTCGGGCACGCTAACCGCGACCGCATCGCTCGGCACCGCCAGCTTCAACAGCCTCTCGCTTGACAAGGCGGGCGCGTACACGCTCGGCTTTGCGTCCACCGGACTGACGAGCACAACCAGCGCGACGATAACGATTGGAGCGGCGGCCGCAACAACCATCGCCGCCGATTCCGGCACCGCGCAGAGCGGTGCGCCGAGCGCAGCGCTTGCCGCGCCGTTCGTGGTTCTCGTGACGGATGCCGCGGGCAATCCGGTGAGCGGCACCGGCATCACGTGGGCCGTCACTGTGGGTGGTGGATCACTCGTCGGCTCGACAACATCGACCGATGCGAACGGCCGAGCGCGCACCACGCTGACGCTCGGCGCGGTGGCCGGCACGAACACCGTGACGGCGACGAGCGGCGCACTGGCGGGCTCGCCGGTGACGTTCAATGCCACGGGGGCGCCAGTCATCGCGAATCGCATCTGGACTGGTACGACGAGTACGTCGTGGATCACCGCCAGCAACTGGTCGCCGGCAATCGTGCCGGTCGCGGGCGACTCGGTGCAAATCGGGAGCGCGGTCAATGCCCCTGTGATTCCGACCGCGAACCCGGTTTCGCTCAAGCACCTGTATCTGCAGGCGGGCGGGTCGTTGCACACGTCGTCGG
>JAHFCU010000060.1 GCA_023249305.1 Gemmatimonadota bacterium | reverse complement strand
CAAACCAGCGACGCCCACTCGGACGTCGCTGGTTCGTTTCCTGCCGAAGCAAGTGGAGGCGGAGGGAGTCGAACCCTCGTCTTGCACAGGATCATCCACAGCGTCTACGTGCGTAGCTCACCGATTGATGTCTCCGGCAGCTGGGTGGTAAGCGCCCGACTGCAAGATGAGCCCTCTAGAGTTTCGCACAGCCGCCGAGGACGTACGGCCGCGCTATCCCGGATTTGCGATACCCGTCGAACCGCCCCGGGAGGGCTGTCCATCGGGCACTGCTGGGGTAAGGCCTAAGCCTTACGCAGCAAGAGCGAAGTTGTTGTTCGCAGTTAACATTTCCCAGGCGGTTTTACGAGGAACCCGAGAACCTCGGCACGCAGCCACAGAGCCACCTACACAATCGAAACCAGGTCGCCCCCGACTACTGAAGATAGAAATATAGCAAGATTCCGACTGATTGAGGATATGGACTCAGGATCATGATATCGGATAACGACTTAGGATCCCGACAAGCGATTGCAGATCAATCGCCCATTGAGATCCTCAATCAAGATCTTCCATCGCAATCCTAGGTCCATATCCAGAGTCCTTAGGAAACTACTCTGTTCCTCCCCTGTCCCTTCGCCGCATACAGGTTCTCATCGGCGCGCTTGAAGAGCCCGCCCTTCGCGTCACTGCCAGGTTGGTAGATCGCCACACCCATGCTCACCGTCACCCGGATCGTGACCCCCGCGTAAGCCACCGTCATCGCCTCGAGCCGTTGGCGCAGTCGTTCAGCAAGTTCCACCGCGCCCTCGTGCGCGGTCTTCGGCAGAATCAGCGCGAGTTCCTCGCCGCCAAGTCGTGCGCAGATATCCACCGTGCGCACTCCGTCGCGTAGCACGGCCGCCACCTGCTGCAGGACGACATCGCCCGCGTCATGACCATACGTGTCGTTGACCTTCTTGAAGAAGTCAATGTCGCAGATTACGAGCGCGCACGTCCCGCCGTAGCGGTCCGTCTCGGCGAGCTCGCGCTCGAGTTGCTCGTCGAAATGCCGCCGATTCCACAGCCCCGTGAGCGCGTCCGTGCGCGAGCGTCGGCTCGTTTCCGCGAGCTCCCACGCCGCTTCCAGCGCGTTCACCGCCAGTGCCGACAGCACGCTGCCGTTGCGAATCTCAAGCGCGCGCAGCACGCCCGGGATGGACGACCCCACCACCAGCGCCCCGATGCAGTCGGAGCCGCGCATCATCGGCAGCACTGCCATCGAGCCCGCAACGATGCCGCCGTCGTCCTCGCGCAGCAATCCGCCGCGCTCCGCGAGGAACCGCGCGTCCTCCCAGAAGGCGGGTGTCCCCTCGACGCAGGCTGCCCCCGCCACCGACGCCGTCGTCACGGCGCTCTCACGCAGTGCGTACGGCGTGCGTTCGCTGAACGACGCCACCCGCCCCGCCTTCTGCGCAGCGTCCCAGCGCAGGAGCATCGCGAACTCGCCGCCGGTCACTTCCACGGCGTAGCCGCAGAGCGAGAGCTCGAGCGTACCCGGCTCGTGGGCCTTCTGCAGGTCACGGGCGATGCGCAGCAGCGCGCGCGTGAACCGGCTCTGCCGAGCCACCTCGTTGCGCGTCGAGAAGAGGCTCACGAGCCGCCCTACTTGCGCCGCGTGGCGCGGCAGCCAGTCGCGCAGCGCATCGCGCGGCGTGATGAACTTGTCGACCGCCGAGAGCACCAGCGCACCCGCGGGCTCGCCCGACGCGAACCGTACCGGGCAGATGGCGAGCCGCGGCTCTCCGTCTCGGCGCTCGAAGCCCACCATCTGCTCGGCTGCCGACCACGCCACCAGCGCGCGCTCCGGCGCCGTGCCCCACGCCGCGCCCGAGGGCGGCAGGCCTTCGCCAGTCCAAGCCACGATCTCCAGCGTCGCCGCGTCACCGCCAACATCTCGCCAGAGTGTGACCTCAGACGCGCCGTGCTGGCGCGAAACGTCCACCAGAAATGGCAGCAACTCTTCGGTCAGCTCTCGGGCGTCGCGCTCCGCCAGCGCGATCAGGTCTTCGCCGCGCAGCACCTGCACCGGATTCAGCGTCGGGCGCGGCGGCGCCACGGTGCGCAGCGGCGCCGGAACGGGAAGTGGCGTCGCCACCGCGCGGCGGCGTGCGGCAACCCAGAGGCCGCCGGCGAATCCGGCCGCACCGCCGAGCACGACGAGCGCGAGGAACGCGAGCGCAGCGCCCACGCCCTATTCGTCCATCTCGAGAATGCGCGCCGCCGCCACCGCCGCCCCAAATCCATTGTCAATGTTGCACACCACCACGCCCGCCGCGCACGAGTTCAGCATCGTCAGCAGCGCCGCGAGTCCGTTGAAACTCGCCCCATATCCGACGCTGGTCGGAACAGCGATCACCGGCACCCGCACCATCCCCCCGACCACCGACGGAAGCGCTCCATCCATGCCGGCGACGACCACGATCACCCGCGCGGCGCGCAGGGCGTCCTGCTGCGCGAGCACGCGATGAATGCCGGCCACGCCCACATCCGCCACACGCCTCGCCGCATGCCTGAACGCTCGCAGCGCCACGACGCATTCCTGTGCCACCGGCAAGTCGCCCGTTCCCGCGGTCACGACGAGCGTGCCCGTCTCCGCGGGGGCCGCTGCGCCTTCGCGACGGAGGAGCACCGTGCGAGCCACGCCGTCCAGCTCGGCGGCAGGATGCGCGGCGCGCAGCGCGTTGCGATTGGCTTCGTCGGCGCGCGTGACGAGAAAGCCATCGCCGTGCGCGGCGATCCGCGCGCAGATCTGCACAACCTGCGCTGGCGTCTTCCCTTCACCGAACACGACCTCGGGATACCCTTGGCGCAGTGCGCGATGATGATCTATTTTCGCGAAGGTGAGGTCTTCCACCGGAGCGGCATCCAGCTGCGCCAGCGCATCCTCCACGGTGCGGCGGCCGGCCGCCACGTCGGCAAGCAAGGCGCGCACCCGATCGCGCATCATGCGGCCGGTTCCACGGCGGCGCGCGCCCCGTCCTCCGCCCCATTGGATTCGTGCGACATCCACTCGCTCGCAAGGTACGCGCCGAAAATTCCTTCCACTTCGTCAAACGACTCCACGGCGTGTAGTCGCTTGCGCAAAGCCGCCGAGCCGGGGAGGCCACGCACGTACCATCCGAGGTGCTTCCGGAACTCGATTGCCGCGCCTGGGGGATCCTGCTCGTACTCCTGCACCATGCGCGCGTGATCGAGCGCCGCGGCAAAGCGCCCAGCGACGTCGGGCGCCGCTGGCACTGGTGTGCCATCTATCAGCGCGCGCGCCTCGCGGAAGATCCACGGCTGACCAAACGCGCCGCGTCCGATCATCACGCCGGCACAGCGCGTGTGTTGCCACAGACGCAGCGCGTCATCAGCGGTCTTCACGTCGCCGTTCCCGATCACGGGAATCTCGAGCGCCTCGGCGACGCGCCCGATCTCGTCCCAGTTCGCCGACCCAGTGTACATCTGCGTGCGTGACCGGGCGTGCAACGCCAGCATGCGAGCGCCGGCGTCCTGGCAACGCAGTGCGATCCCCACGGGGTCGCGCGAGTCCTCGCTCCACCCGCTGCGGATCTTGACCGTCACGGGCAGATGCGTGCCCGCCGCCACGGCACGAATGACCACCTGCACGAGATCGAGGTCGCGTAGGCACCCGGAGCCGCCGTTGCGACGGACCACCTTCTTCACCGGGCACCCGAAGTTGATGTCAATGAAGTCGGGAGCGAACACGTCGGTGACCAGTCGTGCCGCCTCGCCCATCGCCTCCGGCTCGGCGCCGAAGATCTGCACCCCAATTGGACGCTCGTCGGGCTCGAAGCCCAGCTTGACAAGCGTGGCCCGGTTCTCGCGTCGAATTCCCTCGGCCGACAAAAACTCCGTCACCACCACGTCTGCGCCAAAGCGGCGGCAAAGGCGTCGGAATGGCGACTCCGACACCCCAGCCATCGGCGCCAGGAAGACAGGGACGTCCGAAGAAACCTGAAAGGGAAAACGGGGCATCTTCATCAACCTAACCGGAAGGCCAAGTCCGTGCAACAAAATGATTTGACTTCACTCGCGCGCGAAGTTAGCTTCGCGTAATAGCCGACCTTTCCACGCCTTCGAGACCCCGCATGGAACTGCGTGAATTCTTTGCCGAAGATGCCGTCCAACTTAACTTGGCCGGCACCGCCAAAGACGACATCCTCAAGGAACTGATCGCCCTGCTCGGGCTGGACGAGAAGAACGAGCAGATGTTGTTCAAGATGCTCAAGCGCCGCGAAAACCTCGGCTCGACGGGCATTGGCCGAGGTATCGCGATCCCGCATTGCCGTTCACTCGTCGTCAGCAAGCTTCGCGTCGCCTTCGGCCGCAAGAAAGACGGAATCGACTTCAAGGCGATGGACGGACATCCCGTCCACTTCTTCTTTCTGATCGTCGCGCCGCCCCTGGAGGTATCCAACCAGTACCTGCCGGTGCTGGGAAAGATCGCTCAGTTCTCCAAGGAACCCGACCTGCCGGAGCGGCTCCTCGCGCTCACCGATCCCAAGCAGTTTATGAAGCTGCTCGAGGAAAAGAAGATCTAGCGACACCTGCCGGGCGGCGCGTATGACGCGCCGCCCGACGCTTCTTGATGCCGGGGCGCTACTCCCACTCGATCGTGGCCGGCGGCTTCGAACTCACGTCGTAGACCACGCGGTTCACGCCTGGGACCTCGTTGATGATCCGGCTCGACACGCGGCCGAGGACATCCGGCGGAAACGCAAACCAGTCGGCCGTCATGCCATCGGTGCTCGTCACCGCGCGGAGGGCGATGACGTTTTCGTAGGTGCGGAAGTCACCCATGACACCCACCGATCGAATAGGCAGAAAGACGGCGAATGCCTGCCAGATCTTGCCATATAGCCCGGCGGCGCCGATCTCCTCCATGAAGATCGCATCGGCCTGCCGCAGCGTGTCGAGCGTCGGCCGGTCGAGCGCGCCGAGGACGCGCACGGCGAGACCGGGGCCGGGGAACGGATGGCGACCCACCATCTCTTCGGGCAGCCCGAGCTCGCGCCCGACATTGCGCACCTCGTCCTTGAAAAGTTCGCGCAGCGGCTCGATCAACCTGAACTTCATCCCCGGTTTGAGCCCGCCCACGTTGTGATGCGTCTTGATGGTCGCGCTCGGACCGCCCTTGAAGCTCACCGATTCGATGACATCGGGATATAGAGTTCCCTGCACGAGGAACTCGGCGTCCTTGCCCGCCTCGGCTGACGCGTCCTCGAAGACGTCAATGAACGTATGCCCGATGATCGTGCGCTTCTTCTCCGGCTCGGCGACTCCGGCGAGCGCGGCTAGGAACCGCTCCTCCGCGCGCACCGTCACGAGCTTGATGCCGAGATGGCGCCCCATCGTGCGCTCCACCTGTTCGCGCTCATGCAGGCGCAGCAGCCCGGTGTCCACGAAGATGCACGTGAGCTGGTCGCCGATCGCCCTGTGGACGAGCGCTGCCGCCACCGACGAGTCCACGCCGCCCGACAGGCCGCAGATCACGTGCTTGTCGCCGACGAGTGCGCGGATCTTCGCGACCTCGATGTCAATGAAGTGGCCGGGCGTCCAGTCCGGCGCGCAGCCGCAGATGCCGAAGAGAAAGTTCTGGATGATCTCGGCGCCGCGTACGGTGTGCGCGACTTCCGAATGGAATTGCACGGCATAGACCGGCTTCTCCGCATGGCGGAAGCCCGCAATCACGCGGTCGCTGCGCGCCGTCACCACGTAGCCAGGTGGCGCCGCTTCCACATGATCGCCGTGACTCATCCAGACGGTGGTCTTCTCCCCCGCGTCAAATCCGGCGAACAGACCCGACGGTTCGACCACCTGCACTTCGGCGCGGCCATACTCGCGGCCACCGCCGGCCACGACCGCGCCGCCCTCGGCGTGTGCGATCCACTGCATGCCGTAGCAGACGCCGAGCACCGGAGCAACGTCGAGCAGCGCGCAATCAAACGTCGGTGCGCCATCGTCGGTGACGGAGCTCGGACCGCCGGAGAGGATGATCCCCGCCGGATTCCACTCGCGGATCCACCTCAGCGTCGAGGCGGGCGGGTGAATCTCGCAGTACACGTGCGCCTCGCGCACGCGGCGCGCGATGAGCTGAGTGAACTGCGAGCCGCAATCAAGAATGAGTATGCGCGACACTAATGCTTCCACTCCGCGCCGTCGAGCTTTACGAACTCGACATGCTTCGTGTCGAGGTCCACGATGGCCGCGCCCGGCGCGCCGTGCACCCAGCCGCAGCCTTCGCCCGGGCTGAGAATAAGCGTGTCGCCCCGCGTCTTCATTTCCTGCTTGTGTGCATGGCCATGCACGACGAGCGTGTGCGACTGCATGGACCGTTCGGTCACGTCCGCGAGGTCATGGACGAGCAGGATCTTGTGCTCGCCGATCTGCGTCGAGTGCGGCGCCTCGAACAGTTCGCATGCCAGCGCCTGCGCGGCCGTGGCGCGCAGTCCCTCACGATCGCCATCGTTGCGCCCGAACACGCCGACCATCGGCGCCGAGTTGTCGAGGAAGGGTTGGAGCGCAAACGGCGAGCAGTAATCGCCCGCGTGGAGCACCATCTCGACTCCGCGCGCCTGGAACTCCTCCAGCAGCTTGATGATGGCGGGCACGCGGTCGTGCGTATCGCTGATGAGACCGATCTTCATCAGGCCTCCGTCCAGTCGAGGGAAGCGGCTTCGAGCCGGACCAGGTCGTCCAGCGTCTCGCGGCGGGTGATTACCGCCCACCGCGAACCGTCCACCAGCACTTCAGGGGCGCGCGGACGTGTGTTGTACGTCAGCGCCATGACGTAACCGTACGCCCCCGCGGTGTGCACCGCCAGCAGGTCGCCCGCGGCGACGTCGTCCATCAGCCGGTCGCGGGCGATGAAGTCGCCCGTTTCGCAGATGGGCCCAACCACGTCCACAGTCTTCGTCCCACCGCGCGGCCGCACCGCCTCGATGGCGTGATACGCATCGTAGTGCGACGGGCGCAGCAGCTCCGACATGCCGGCGTCGCAAACCACAAAGTCGGTGCCGCCGCTCATCTTCCGATACAGCACGCGCGTGAGCAGTGCGCCCGATTCGGCCACCACGAATCGCCCGGGTTCGACGATCAGTTCGAGGCCAAGCGACGTCGCGACGGGCACGACAATCTCGGCGAACAACGCCAGGTCGGGCGCCTCTTCAGCGTCATAGCGCGCGGGGAGTCCGCCGCCGGCGTCGAAGTACCGCAATGGCGCGCCCTGCGCCCGCAACGTGCGCGCCAGCTCCGCCAGTCGCGCCACGCCGTCGCGGTACGGGGCGAGCGAGAGCAGTTGCGACCCAACGTGCATGTCGAGCCCGGCCACTTCGACATGCGGCGACGCGAGGGCCCGCATGGCCACCGCCGGCACGTCGCCCCACGGAATGCCGAACTTGTGCCCGCGCGACCCCGTCGCGATGAACTCGTGCGCGTTCGCCACCTGCACCTCTGGATTCACGCGAAACGCGATCCGTGCGTGCACGCCCAGTGCCTTGGCCTCGGTCTCGACGATCTCCAGCTCCGCGGCAGACTCGACGTTAATCAGCAGCACGCCCGCTTCGAGCGCAGCGCGAATCTCGTCGCGGCGCTTTCCGACGCCGCCAAAGATGATGTCGTCCGGCGCGAAGCCGGCGCGCAGCGCGCGCATGAGTTCGCCGCCGGACACGACGTCGGCGCGACAGCCCTCCGCGCGCAGTACCTTCAGCAACCCGTGGCTGCTGTTCGCCTTGAGCGAATAGTGAATGCGGTGCGCGACGCCCGTCAGCGCGGCATCGAGGGCGCGATAGCGCTCGCGCATCGCCTGGGAACTGTAGACGTACGCCGGCGTTCCGGCACTCGCGGCGATTGCCTCGAGCGGAACGCCCTCGCACCACAGCGTCCCGTCGCGGCGCTCGTACGCCCGGGCTAGTACGCCTTGGCCCACACCGCCTCGGCCTTCGAAGAACGCCCGCAGTGCATGCACGATGTTGGCGCCTCGGCGCTGCGAAATTCCGCGTCTGGCATCACACGGATCGTAGCCTTTGTCTCCTCCTTCACCTTGGCCTCGCAGGCGTGATCACCGCACCACCCGGCGTAAACGAATCCGCCCGGACCGTCCATCAGCTCGCGGAACGCAGCGTATGTGATGTTGCCACGCACGCTGTTTGCTTCGCGGCGCGCGAGCGCCGCGGCGAACATGTCGTGCTGGATGCGCTCGAGGAGCGCGGCGGCCGCCGCCGGCAGCCCGTCCATCGCCAGCGACTGCTTTCCCCGCGTGTCGCGCCGCGCCGCAAACACCGCCTGCTTGTCGAGGTCTTTCGGGCCCAGCTCGAACCGCAGCGGTATCCCGCGCAGCTCCCACTCGTAGTACTTCGCGCCGGGCTTCATCGCGTCGCGCAAATCCAGATGCACGCGCAGACGGTCCGTCGCCCCGCGCCCCGTCCACGACGTGAGTTCGTCCTTCACCTTCAGTGCCGCCGCCGTGAGGCGTGACTTCTCATCATCGTTCTTCCAGATGGGCACGATCACGATCTCGATCGGCGCCAGACGCGGCGGCGTGCACAGGCCATTGTCGTCGCCGTGCGTCATCACGAGCCCGCCGACCATGCGCGTGCTCACGCCCCACGACGTGTTCCACGCGTAGGCCATCTGCCCGCTCTCGTCCTGGAACTGCAGCTCGAACGCCTTGGCGAAGTTTTGGCCGAGGTTGTGCGACGTGCCGGCCTGCAGCGCCTTGTTGTCCTGCATCATCGCCTCGCACGCATACGTGCGCAGCGCGCCGGCGAACTTCTCGCTCTCGCTCTTGAGCCCGGTGATGACCGGCATCGCCATCCACCCTTCCATGAACGTGCGGTACACGTTCAGCATGCGGACGGCCTCCTCCTCCGCCTCGTCGTGCGTCGTGTGCGCCGTGTGCCCTTCCTGCCACAGGAACTCGAGCGTGCGCAGGAACAGCCGCGTTCGCATCTCCCACCGCACCACGTTCGCCCACTGATTGATGAGGATCGGCAGGTCGCGGTACGACTGTGTCCACTTGGCGAACATGTGGTAGATGATGGTCTCCGACGTCGGCCGGATGAAGAGTGGCTCCTCCAGTTCCTTGCCGCCGCCGCGCGTCACCACCGCGCACTCGGGGGCAAATCCCTCGACGTGCTGCGCTTCCTTGTGCATGAAGCTCTCGGGGATCAGCAGCGGGAAATACGCGTTCTGGTGACCCGTCGCCTTGAACATGTCATCGAGGGCGCGCTGCATCCGCTCCCAGATGCCGTAGCCATTCGGGCGAATGACCATCGAACCCTTCACCGGCGAGTAGTCCGCCAGCTCCGCGCGCAGCACCACTTCGTTGTACCACGCGCTGAAGTCCGCCGCGCGGGTGGTCAGCTTCTTGTCGTCAGCCATCGGTCCGGGTGTCAGTCTTCACGCGGGGCGCCAACCCCCGCTTGGGCGAGTGCGGCGAATCCGCGCTCGGGATCCTGCAGGTCGAGCAGCGCAACCTCCACGCCCTCGCGCGCCGGCTCTCCCGGTGCGCGCGCGAGCGGCCGCACGACAGCGCGGGCGTCGTCGCGCAGCACCATCAGCCACGCCGCGCCCGAGCGCTCCGCCGCCTTGATCTGGGCCGACGATTTCTGTGTGCGCAGTTTCTCCTCGTTCAGCACGTACTCGGCGGCATAGCCCAGGCGCCGCAGCGCCGCCGCCGCACGCAGCACCGTCGCCGGCTCGTTGTGCTCGCCGCTGACGACCCAAAAGTCCGGGCCCTCGGAACCCGAAGCGTCGAGAAGGCCGTGCGCCTTCAGCACCTCGCCGAGCACCACGTCACCCATGCCGAACCCAAGCGCCGGCAGGTCCACGCCGCCCAGCTGGCCCAGCAGGTTGTCGTACCGGCCACCGCCGCAGATCGCGCGCAGCTCACCCTGCGCGTCGAAGAGCTCGAACACCATGCCCGTGTAGTACGCCAGTCCGCGCACGATCGAGAGATCTACGTCCACCCACGCCGAGACGCCCAGCGCTTCCAAGTGCGCCAGGTAGCGACCGAACTGCGCGATCACCGGCTTGCATGACTCCACGTGCCCGAAGTCACGCTCAAGATCGTCCAGCGACGACACGTCGGCCAGCGCCAACACCCGCTCGACTTGATTCGGGGCCAAACCCGCCGCGTCAAGCTTCTCGCGCGAGATCTCGTGCGGCTGGCGCTCCACCTTGTCGAGCACGGCGTACACCGCGCCCAGCTGGCCGTCGGTCGCCCCGATCGCCGCGAGCACGGCGTTCAGCACGCGGCGGTCACTCACCCGCGCCCGCACCTCGTGTGGGCCGAGGCCGAGTTCGCGCATGATGTCCACCGCCACGCACAGCAACTCGGCGTCGGCGAGCTCGCTTGCCTCCCCCACGATGTCCACGTTGAGCTGAAAGTGCTCACGGAGCCGGCCACGCTGGGCACGCTCGTAGCGGAAGAGCTGAGGTACGGAGAACCAGCGCACCGGCTTGGGCAGCGCGTTCGCGCGTGCTGCCACCATGCGCGCGAACGTCGGCGTCATTTCGGGACGCAGCGAGACCGCGCGAGCGCCTTTGTCCTCGAAGCTGTACAGCTGGGCCGCGATCTCGTCTCCGCTCTTCGCGGTGTACAGCTCGAGGGGCTCGAGCGGCGGGCCGTCATACTCGACAAACGAGTACCGGCGCGCGACCGCGCGCCACGCACGGAAGATCGCCGTGCGCCGCGCCAGATCCTCAGGATAGAAGTCGCGGAAGCCGGGAAGCGGGCCTTTCGGTTGCATCCATTGAAATTACCCGGCGGTAGGCGATACCTGCAACCGCAGCATGGCATCTCCCACGGTGTGGAAACTCCCCGTCACCAGTACCGTCTGCCCCTCTTCGCCGGCCCGTAAGAGCGCACGATCAAAGTCGCGCACCACCTCCGCCGCCCATCCATGCGAGCGGGCATGGACCATGACGTCCGTGACGTTCCACGCCCGGCTTGACGGCGCCGTCGGGGCGTTGGTCAGGACAAAGAGGTCCACGTGGGGGGCCAGCGCCGCCATCATCGCGCCCCAGTCCTTGTCGCTCAGCACGCTGAACACGGCGGCCACCGGGCGAGGCATCCGTGTCTCGGCAAGCGTCTGCGCGAGCACGCGCGAGCCGTCCGGATTGTGCGCGACGTCAAACACGTGCTTCCCCACACGCTGAAATCGCCCCGGCAGCTGCACCTTTGGCAATCCCGCCTTCACCGCGGCCGCACTCGGACGCAGATCCTCCGGCAGCGCGTCGAGCATCGCGAGCGCGACCGCGGCATTCGACGCCTGATGGCGGCCCACGAGCGGCGTCTGCACGGCGAGCGCGCCGTCGCCGCGCCGCAGCACGAAGCGCGTGCCGCCTGCTGCGACATCTACCGCTTCGATGGATGCCTCGGCGAACACCGCATGTATGGGGGTCGCGCCGTGCGAGCGTGCGTGCGATACCAGCAGATCACGGATGCCAAGCTCCGGCTCGCCGACGATCGCGGGCACCCCTGCCTTGAAGATCCCGGCCTTCTCGAACGCGATCTCCTCGCGCGTCGCGCCAAGATACTCCACGTGATCGATCTGGATATTCGTCACGCCGGCGACCAGCGGCTGAATCACGTTGGTGGCGTCAAGCCGCCCGCCGAGTCCGGTTTCGATGACGGCGACATCCACCTGGTCCTCGTGAAAGAACTGGAACGCCATCGCCGTCGTCGCCTCGAAGAACGTCGCGCCCAGCCGCTCCACCTCGGGAGTCCAGCGTGTCACCCACTCCACGATCCGGTCGCTGGCCGCGGGTACACCGTCCACGAGGAAGCGCTCGGGGAAATCAATGAGATGAGGCGAGGTGTAACGGGCCACCAGCAAGCCGCGAGCGCGCAGCACGGCGTCGAGTGTCGCGCACACG
>JAHFCU010000019.1 GCA_023249305.1 Gemmatimonadota bacterium | reverse complement strand
CACAAAGGACCAAATCTCGTCCGCCTCAATGCGCTTGCACGGGAGATTGACCAAAACGCGGCGCTGGTAGTCGAGACAGGCCGTTCCGACTTCGGCCAAGAGCTTCAAAACGGTGCCTTTCGCGGCCCCGGCTATTCGGCCAGCGGCCCGCACCGACGCCCCCTCAACCAAGGCCGCAAGGACCGCGGCGCGACGTTCCACGGAGAGTTGGTTCATGGCTCCTAATATGCGTGCCCGGGCAAGCATTGTCAATACCCAAGAGACAGAAACGCCTGCTCGCTTGATTGGGGACGGCGTGACGGACGATACGGACGCTGTGTGCTGGTACATTACGAGGAGCCAGCCGCTCCCTCCGACTGGCTCGTACTTGGTTGACCCGCACAAGATGGCTTCGCTAGTGCCCGAGGGGTTCGCGTTTGGGCTCGGTACCCCGTGACTGTCGCTTGCAGTTCGGACACTGGAAGAATGAGCGGTCAATCACCTCTGGAGTGGCCTCGCGGGCAAGGGTCTTGCCGCAATGCGGGCACGGGATGGATACGTCGCCCCGGTCTCCCTCGGCAATCGGCCTATAGCCGCCGTGACCGTCAGGATGAGATTCCCATATCGGTTCAAGAACGGACAAGACGTGCATTTCGGAGAGCGGATATAACCGCGCTGGATTCTTACGGGGCATCATTCCACCGCTTCTCGGCCGCCTTCCGCGCAATCGCACTCCGTTCCCTGGCCGTCAGCGCCGCCGCTCGCGCCTTCCCGCCCTTACTCGCCCCCAACGCTCCCAACGCTCGTGCCAGCTCACTCTTCGTCATGGCAACAGGCTCAGGCTCACGGGTCGCGATCCGTGCCACTCGCACGGCATTGGCGTTCACGTCGGCTGGCGTCTTCCTTGGGCGCGTAGGCATACCGCTACTCTAACACGTTCTCCCGCTTAGTCAAATCTAAACTGGCCCACTACCCACGCAGTTGAAAGCGATTGAGGATCGGAAATCCGGATTCCGAACTCCGATCGCGAATTCGGATCCGGAGTTGCGATTTCCTGCCGTTCACTCGTAGGCCATCGCTGGTCGAAATCCACATCCTCAATCCGCCATCGCGATCCGGAATCCAGATCCCCAATCAGCCTCCGGATTCCAGCTCCAGTCTCATCTACCGTCCGTGTCTCCGCCCCAATACCTTAGAGTCTGACTGCCCGCGATGGGCCTCTTCCACCCCCGGCGACGACCGTGACCCCCAAGGCCATTCAGCTCCTGCTCGGCGCGCCGGTGCTCCTGTTTGCCATGGTCGCGCACGAGTATGCGCACGGCTACGCGGCTCACCTTCAGGGTGATGATACCGCGCTGATGCTCGGCCGGCTCAGTTGGAATCCACTGCGGCACATTGACCCGTGGATGACGATCATCCTCCCGGCAATCATGCTCTACACGACGGGTATGGCGCTTGGCGGTGCCAAGCCAGTGCCCGTCAACCCGCGCAACTACCACAACTACCGGCGCGGGGACATCATCGTCTCGCTCGCCGGCATCGCCACGAACCTGCTCTTGGCAGCGCTCCTCGTTCCGGCGATCATCGGCCTGGGACTCCTGGCGCGCGTCCTGCCCCCGGCGAGCGACTCGCTCGCGCTCGTCCAGCTGATGTTCCGCCTCGGCATCTTCATCAACTTGCTGCTCGCGGTCTTCAATCTGATGCCGCTGCCGCCGCTCGACGGCTCGCATGTCGTCAAGCATTTCCTGCCCGTGAAGTTGGCGGTGAGCTACCAGCGAATGGCGCGTTACGGCTTCGTCATTCTCATCCTGATCCTCATGTTTGGAGGACCTATCCTGAACGCCTGGATGGCCCCGGCGTTGTGGCTCGACCGCTTCGCCGTCAACCTCGTCGCTCCACACATCATTCTCAGCCCGTGGACCACGTGACGACCGATCACTCTGCACCCCACACGCCGGCTGATGCCAGCGGCGCGGGCGGCATCGCCGGGCCGGGATTCGTCGTCGACCTGCCGCACTACAGCGGACCGCTCGACCTGCTGCTCTCGCTGATCCGCGACGAGAAGGTGGACATCTACGACATCCCCGTCGCGCGCATCTGTCAGCAGTTCATCGGGCGCATGCACCAGTTGAAACTCGACGAGGCCGCGGAGTACCTCGAAATGGCGGCGCGCCTGCTGCGCATCAAGGCGCAAATGCTCCTGCCGCGTCCTGACAGCGAAGAAAGCTGGGAGGATCCTCGCGCCGAGCTTGTGCGCCGCCTGCTCGAGTACCAGCAAATGCGCGAGGTCGTGGACGTTCTCGAGCGCCTCGGCGAGGACCGGCGCAACCGGTTCGCCCGTTCGTTCGTTCCCGCGTCGCTGGTGCCGGTCGTGCAGGCACCGCTCGCGCTCTCGCTGGGCGAACTGCTCGCCGCCGTGGACCGGGTGCTCCGCCACGCGCAGCAGCCCGAGGTGCACGACGTGATCTCGCGGCCGATCGACGTGGATGGTTTCATGGAAGTCGTGCGCGCCGTGATCGCGTTGCGCGACGTCGCGCGGTTCCGCGATGTCGTCCCGCCGGGCGCCGAGCCGTGGGAGGTGCTGTCGGGCCTCCTCGCGTTGCTCGAGCTCGCCCGCCGCGGCGAGCTGCGCCTGGCTCAGCCCCGACCCTTTGCCTCCGTGGAGATCCGCCGTGAATTCGCTGGCGAAGCTGCTTGAGGCGGCGCTCTTCGCGAGCCCGCGTCCCATTCCCACCGAGGAGCTCGCCGCACTCGACGCCGAAGCATCACCGGCCGCGGTGCAGGCCGCGCTCGATGAGCTGCGCGAGCACTACGACGTGGACGGCCACGCCGTCGAGCTCGTGGATGCCGGCGGCGGCTGGCAGATCCTGACACGCCCCGAGTACACCGAGGCCATCGAGCGCGCGCAGTTGGCGCTGCGGCCGCGGCGCCTCTCGCCGGCGGCGCTGGAGACGCTGGCGATCGTCGCCTATCGTCAGCCGATCGGCCGCGCCGAGATCGAGGAGATCCGCGGCGTGGACGTGGGGAGCGTGCTCAAGTCACTGCACGAACGCGGGCTCATCGACATCGTCGGTCGCTCCGAGGCGCTCGGCCGCCCGCTGCTCTACGGCACGACGGACGCGTTCCTCGAGCAGTTCGCGCTGCGCCATCTCGAGGAGCTGCCGCGCGCCGATGAACTGGCCGTCGCGCTTCGCGTTCATGAGCCGGAAACGCTCGACCAAGTCATCCACTCCGACGAGGACAAGTGACGAGCGGTGCGATGCGCATTCACCGCGCGCTCGCGCGCGCCGGCGTCGCGTCGCGCCGTAAGGCCGAGGAGCTCGTCGCGGCTGGCCGGGTGCGCGTCAACGGCGCCGTGGCGCGCACCGGCCAGAGCGTCGATCCGGCGCACGACGTCATCACGGTGGATGGGAAGACGCTGGCGCGTCCCATGAAGCCAACGTGGCTCGTGCTGCACAAGCCGGCGGGCGTGCTCACCTCGCGCCCCGATGGCAGCGACCGCCGCACGGTCTTTGAACTCGTCCCCGATGTGCCGGGCCTCACCTACGTCGGACGGCTCGACTATCTCACCGAAGGCGTGCTCCTGCTCACAACGGATGGTGAGGCAGCGCACCGCCTTACGCATCCGTCGTCGGAGATCGAGCGCACGTACGTGGTGACCGTTCGCGGCGACGTGCCCACCGCCGTACGGCATGCGCGTGCCGGCATTGAACTCGATGACGGCTTCGTGCGACCGATTGCCGTGGAGGCCGCCCAAGGCGCCGACCGGCAGTGGCTCCTCACCCTGACCATTCGTGAAGGGCGTAACCGTGAGGTGCGCCGCCTGTGCGAGGCGCTCGGTCTCGAGGTGCGTCGCCTCGTGCGTACACAGTTCGGTCCCGTGCGACTTGCATCGTTGCCGCCGGGCGCCTCGCGACCACTCACCGCGAAGGAACTGTCGGTCATCGCCACACTCGGCGTGCCCGTCGATGCCCCCGCGGGGTAACACGGCCCGCACGCGCTATCCGCCGCGGGACTGTCACACGCAGCGGTTTGCCGTCCGGCTCCAGTAATCAGTCTTCTACCGTCTACCGTCTACCGTCTACCGTCTTCCCTCTACCGTCTGCCTTTCGTGCAAACCACTCTCGCCCGCGCCATCTCAGCCCAAGTCGCCAAGCGCGTCGTTGGCCAAGACGCCATGATCGACCGGCTGCTGATCGCCATCCTCACCGGCGGCCACGTGCTGCTCGAAGGCGTGCCCGGCCTCGCCAAGACGCTGACCGTGCGCACGCTGGCGGAGACGATCAGTACGACCTTCAGTCGCATTCAGTTCACGCCCGATCTTCTGCCGGCCGACGTGGTCGGCACGCAAGTCTTCGATCAGAGCAAGTCGGAGTTCTCGGTGAAGCCGGGCCCGATCTTCGCGAACATCGTGCTGGCCGACGAGATCAACCGCGCACCCGCCAAGGTGCAGGCGGCCCTGCTCGAGGCGATGCAAGAGAAGCAGGTCACGATCGGCGGTCAGTCGTTTCTGCTCGAGGAGCCGTTTCTCGTCCTTGCGACGCAGAACCCGATCGAGCAAGAGGGCACGTATCCGCTTCCCGAGGCGCAGGTGGACCGCTTCATGCTGAAGCTGCGCGTGGGCTATCCGACTCGCGACGAGGAGAAGGAGATCATGCGGCGCATGGCGTCAGGTGATGCCATTCCCGTGGAGCACGTGGCGACGCCCGCGCAGATCATGCGGACGCGGCACGACATCGCCGGCATTCGCCTCGACGAACGGCTGGTGGACTACATCGTGGATCTCGTGCACGCCACGCGTGCGCCGGCGGACGCGGGACTCCCTGCGCTGCAGCCGCTCATCGAGTTCGGCGCGTCGCCGCGCGCCACCATCGCGCTCGCGCAGTCGTCACGCGCGCACGCCTTCCTCCGTGGCCGCGACTACGTCTCACCCGATGACGTCAAGGCGCTCGTACCTGACGTGTTGCGCCACCGAGTGCTGCTCACGTACGAAGCCGAGGCCGAAAGCGTGACGCCCGACGACGTCATCGCCCGCGTTCTCGACGCCGTCCCCGCGCCGTGAACATGGCCACCGCGAGCACGGACGCCGTGGCCGCGGCGCCGCGCCCCGGGCGCGACGAAGGAGCCGCCAGCGTTCCGCCGGAGATCCTGCGCCAGGTCAAGCGCATCGAGCTGCGCACGCGCGGCCTCGTGAACTCGCATTTCGCCGGCGAGTACCACTCGGTGTTCAAAGGGCAGGGTATGGAGTTCGCCGAGGTGCGCGAGTACCAGACCGGCGACGAGGTGCGCACGATTGACTGGAACGTCTCGGCGCGCATGCGGCGGCTCTTCGTCAAGCGCTATGTCGAGGAGCGCGAGCTCACCGTGCTGCTCCTCGTCGACTGCTCCGGCTCCGCGCGCTTCGGCACCGCCGACCGCGACAAGCGCGCGTTGTCCGCCGAGCTGGCTGCGGTGCTCGCACTCACCGCCACGCGCAACAACGACCGCGTGGGCCTGGTGCTGTTCTCGGACGGCATCGAACACGTCGTGCCGCCGCGCAAGGGACGGCGCCACGCGCTGCGCCTCGTGCGCGACGTGCTCGCGTGGCCCGCGCGCCAGCGTCGCACCGACTTGGCCGGAGCGCTCGACCATGCGGCGCGGCTGCTCTCGCACCACGCCATCGTCTTCGTGATTTCCGACTTTGTGGCGCCGAATCCCGAGCACGCGCTGCGCCGCCTGCGCCAGCGACACGACGTGGTGGGCGTCGTGCTCGACGATCCGGGCGAACGCGACCTGCCGGCGCTCGGCGTCGCGCGCCTCGTGGACCCCGAAACGGGGACGTACCTCGAGGTGGATACGAACGACGCGGCGGTGCGCAGCGCATACCGCGACGCGCAATACGCCGAACGCACGGAACGCACGTCGCGTTTCCGCCGGCTGGCCATTGACGAAGTGCGCGTGCGCACCGAGACGGGCTACGTCGACGCGCTGATGCGGTTCTTCGCCACGCGCGAGACGCGCGCGCGCCGGCGGGCCCGGCACTAATGACCTGGCTCGCGCCGGCCGCACTGCTGCTCTCGCTGCAGGGCGCGGCGGGACGCCCCGTCGTCGGGGTCGACGTACGACCCGTGACGGTGGTGGTGGGTGAGCCGTTCACGGTGCGTGTGCGCGTGCAGGCGCCGGCCGGCGCCGCCATTCGCTTCCCGGACGTCCCCGATTCCGCTGGAAGCGTCGAAGCGCTCGATCCCCGTGGCATCGCCGACCAATCGTCGGCGGCGCGCTTCGATCAGACGGCCACCTATCGCTTCATCGCGTGGGAGCCCGGACGTCGCGTCGTGCCGCTCGGCGACGTGCGATGGGAGCACCCGCGGGGGAACGAGGCGCTGGCGGTTGGTCCCGTCTTCGTCGAGGTGACCTCACTGCTCCCCGCGGATACCGCGGCGCTTGTGCCGCGCGCGGCACGCGCGGCACTCGATTCGCCCCCCGCGTACTGGCGTTGGGCGCTCGGCGCCCTGGCGGTCCTCGTGATCGTGCTACTCGGTTGGCGCGCATGGCGTGGCCGCAAAGCGCAGGTTCGTCAGCCGGACGCGTTTGTCGACGCGCAGGCCAGCTTTGCGGGAGTGGATGCGCTCGCGCTCGCGGACGCCGGAGAACCTGGGCGTGCGGTGCTGGCATATGCGGAGGTGATGCGTGCCTACCTCACGCGTCGCTTTCCGCAGGCCACCGATGGGCTGACCACCCCCGAGTACGTACGATCGCTCGCCGACCACGCGCTGCCGATTCTTCCCGAGGAAGTTGCGGAAGTGCTGCACGTCGCGGACGCCGTGAAATTCGCGGGCGAGCACGTGAATGCCGAGCGTGTGGCAAAGGTCGCCCGCGCCGCGCGCAGTGTCGTGCGCGACGTGCAAACCGCGTATGAGGCGCGTCTGGCCGCCATCGACAAGGGGAAAGGGCCGCGCGGCCGGCGGGGAACGCCATGATCGCCATGCTGCGTGGGTGGGAGCTTGCTTCTCCGTGGTGGCTGCTGTTGCTCCCCATGATCCTCGCCTGGTTGCGCTGGCGCCGACGTCGGCACCCCGATGCCATTCTCTTCTCTCGCGTGGATGTGCTGGAGCGCGGCCCGGCGCGCGGGCGGTGGGCGGCGCGCGCACTGCTCGTCCTGCGCGTGACCGCCCTCGTGGCGGGTTCAGTCGCGCTCGCTCGGCCGCGCACCGGAGCGCGCACCGAACAGGTGACGGGCGAGGGCATCAGCATCGTGCTCGTGGTGGACCTCTCGAGCTCGATGCTCGCGGAGGATTTCCAGCCTCAGAACCGGCTGGAGGTGGCGAAGGAGAAAATCAAGCAGTTCGTGCTCGCGCGCTCGACGGACGCCATCGGGCTCGTTTCATTCTCCGGCGAGGCGCTGACGCAGGTGCCACTGACGGTGGACTATCCGGTGGTGCTGGCCGCGGTGGACAACCTGCAGTCGGGACAGCTCGAGGACGGCACGGCCATCGGCACGGCGATCGCCACCGCGGCCAACCGGCTGCGCGACGCGCCAGGGCGCTCGAAGGTGATGGTCCTGCTCACGGATGGCGTGAACAATCGCGGGGCGATTGATCCGCGCACCGCTGCGCAGGCCGCGGCGTCGCTTGGCATTCGCATCTACACCATCGGCGTCGGCAGCGAGGGTATGGCGCCGGTGCCCGTGGGGCGTGGCGTGTTCGGCCTGCGTTACGAGAACCGCAAGGTCGAGATTGATGAGCCGCTGCTGACCGACATCGCCAACGGCACGGCTGGCCACTACTTCCGCGCGCGTGACGGCGCGGCACTGCAACGCATCTACGAGCAGGTTGACCGGCTCGAGCGCGTGCCGGTGCGCGCGTCGCGCTACGTGCGCTACAACGAGCTCTACGTCTATCCACTCGGCCTCGCGCTCGCGGCGCTCGTGCTCGAGCTCGCGCTGCTGGCGTGGCGAGGACCGCTGCCATGATGATCGCGTGGGAGCGTCCGGTGCTGCTCGTGTTCGCGTTGTTCGTCGCCGCGTTGGGTGCGGGGGCGGCGTGGACGTGGCAGCGCCGACGCGGCGAGCGATTGGCCGCACTCGGCTCTGAGGTGGCGCGTGAGCGGCTCGCGCCGAGCGCCAAGTCGGCTGCGGGTCTGCGTCGGGCGATCCGCCTCGGCGTCGCCAGCGTGCTCGCTGCCGTGGCGTTCGCGGGGCCCCGCTGGGGCACGGCGCGCGAGATCATCCGGACGAAGGGTGGAGATGTCGTGCTCGCCATGGATGCGTCGCTGTCCATGCTCGCCGACGACGAGCGACCCACGCGGCTCGAGCGCATGAAGCAGGAAGTGCGGCGGTTCCGCGCGGCATCACCCGGCGACCGGGTCGCGCTCATTGCCTTCGCCGGCCGGGCCTACGTGCTCTCGCCGCTCACGTCAGACGACGGCGCGCTCGCGCTCTTCCTCGATAACCTCGATCCGTCCATCGTCGGCCAGCCGGGCACGGCGCTTGCCCCAGCTATCACCGGCGCGCTCGACCTGTTGGCTGCCGCGCAGGGCGGGGCGGGCAAGGCCATCGTGTTGCTCACGGATGGCGAGGGGTTTGACGACCGCGCCGAGGCCATCAAGGCCGCCCTGCGCGCGCGTCGCGACAACGTGCGCCTGGTGACCGTCGGGTTCGGCACCGAGGGCGGCACGTCCATTCCCATCCGCACGGCCAGCGGCGTCGAGGCCAAGCGCGACGAGAACGGCGCCATCGTGATCAGCCGCTACGCGCCGGAGACGCTCGCTGAGGTCGCGCGTGTGGCCGACGGAGAGTTCATCCCCGCCAACGCGACGGATAAGGGGACGCGCATGGCGCGCGCGTTGGCGTCGCTTGAGGCGCGACGGCGCGCCGCCGAGGCGGGCCTCGCGATGCCCGCGCGCTATCAGTGGCTGCTCGGGCTCGCCTTGCTCCTGTTGCTGTTCGACGCGTGGCACGCGGACGGCGGGCGCGTATCAACTCGCTGGCTGCCGCCTGTCCTGCGGCGGCGCCTAGGGGTCGCGGTCGCCCTTGGCATTGGCGCTGCGGTGGCCCCGCACGTCGTGCGCGCCCAGTCGCTGAGTGATCGGGCGCTCGCGGAATTCAAGGCGGGCCGCACCGGCGAGGCGATCAAGTGGTACCGTGAAGCAGTTGGCCGGGGCGACCGAACGCCGCGCACCCTGTACAACTTCGGCACCGTGCTGCTGGCCGCCGATTCGCTCGATGGCGCAGTGGACGCGCTCGAGCGCGCCGGGTTCGGCGCGGTGCCCGCGTTGCGCGACCGGACGCTGTACAACCTGGGGCTCGCGCAGTTGCTGCGCGCGCGCCGATCCGAGGGCGACGATCGCACGCAGTCGGCGCGCGGCGCGCTTGCGGTGCTCCGCACGTTGTTGCTCGCGCATCCAGACGACGCCGACGCGCGATGGAACTACGAGCTCGCGCTCCGGCTCCGGCTCGCGCCACCGCCGCAGTCGGGCGGTGGCGGGTCGCGCGAGGAAGAGCGGAAGACGCCGCAGCAGCGTGATCCTTCGGGGATGTCGCCGCAGCAGGCGCAGCAGCTGCTCGATGCCGCCGCGCGCGACGAACGCGACACGCAGTCGCGCCGCCGCCGCGTGCCGCAACGAGAGCGACCGCCGGGAGGCAAGGACTGGTGAATCGCCTCCTCGCCGCTGTCCGCGCTGCCCGTGCCGCGAGCGCCGCGCGTCGCGTCCGCACGGTGATGGCCGGCGCTCTGCTCGTGCTCGGCCTGGCGCCGACCGCGGAGGCGCAGAATCCCCCTGTCGTCACGCGCACCCGCCTCGATCCTTCGCGTGGAGTCAACTTCCACGCCATCCTCCTCCCCGACACGGTGTACGTCGGCCAGCAGGCCACGTACCAGATCGGTGTCTTCCTGAATCAGGAAGTGCGCCAACGCCTGCGCCGCAATCCGGAGTTCGTGCCGCCGGAGACGCGCTCCTTGCTCGTCTACGATTTGCCCGACGCGAAGACGCCGCTCGTAGGAAACATCGACGGGCGGCCCTACGAGGTGCACGTCTTTCAGCGCGCCTTCTTCGCGCTCGCGCCGGGCCGCTACGAGGTGCCGCCGTCCAAGCTCACGTACGCGCTGCCGCAGAGCGCCTCGTTCTTCAGCCGCGAAGAGACGCACACCCTGCGCAGCGAAGCGCTCTCGCTCACCGTCTTGCCCGTGCCCGCGGCGAACAGGCCGGATGACTGGGCGGGCGCCGTGGGTGAGTGGCGCGCGCGGCTGCGCCTAGACTCGACGTCGGGGCGCGTCGGCAATCCGCTCGTGGTCACCGTGCGCATCGAGGGGCGCGGCAATGTGACGTTGCTGCCGCGCCCGCGCCTGGTGGTGAACTGGGGCTCCGTGGTATCCGCCGATGAGCGCGTTGAGTTTGACTCGACGCCGTCCACCATGCGCGGCGCCAAGGAATTCGATTGGCTGCTCACGCCGCGTCAGCCGGGGCGGCGCAGCATCACGGCACAGCGCTTTGCGTACTTCAATCCGTCGGTGCGCCGTTTCGAGGTGGCCACGAGCGCCGCGTTGAACGTGACCGTCGCTTCCGGCGACACCATCGTCGTGGATTCGACGATCGATGCGCTCGTACCGGCAGCCGCGTCCCCCGGTGCGGGCGACCTGTCGCTGCGTGCGACGATGGGATCATCTGCGGGGTACTCGTGGTTGCGCACTCCGTGGTTCATCGCCTGCTTGCTGATCGCACCAATGCCTGCTCTGATTGGCGCCTTTCGTCGTCGGCGCCGCCGGCCGCGGCGCGCGCCGAGCAGTGCGCGGCGACTCGAAGACGCGGTGCACGCGCCGCCTCTCGACGTCGCGGCGTTGCGGCGCCTCGTGCATGACGCGTTGCGTGACCGCCTCGGACTCGACGTCGGGCTGGCGCTCGCCAACGGCACGCTCGTCGCCGACCTGCGCCATGAGGGCGTAACCGTCGAGACGGCGTCGCGCGCCGCATCCTTGATGCAGCAGCTCGATGCGGCCGTCTTCGGCGGCGCGCGGCCTGCGCAAATGCCTTCCGCCGCGGAATTCTTCGCGTTGATCCGGGCGGTGGACGGTGAAGCACGCCACGGTGGGCGGCCGCGCCGCGCGCCACGCGCGATGCAGGCCACGATGGTGCTCGTGCTCTGCGTTGCGCATCCCTTGCTCGCGCGGCAGGGAGATGAAGCCGCGAAGAGCTGGGCGGCGGCGCAGACCGCGTACGCAGGCCGCGACTTCGCGCGCGCCGAACGCCACTTCCTCGATGTCGCCCGACTGCATCCCGACCGTCCGGACGTCTGGGCGAACGTCGGGACCGCCGCGTGGCTTGCGAATGACACCGCCCATGCCGTGCAGGGCTGGCAACGCGCGCTGCGGCGCGCGCCGCTCGACCTGGAGCTGCGCGACCGGCTCGCCTTGGTGCGCGCCGTGCAGGATCGAGGCGTGGCGCGAGTGCCGCACGTCCCGGTGCAGTTGCCACCGATTCTTCTTCTGCTCGTCTGGGGCGGTGGATGGTGGTGGCTGGTGCATCGGATACGCGGCGGCCTGCGCATCGCGAGGCGCGCATTGTGGCTGCTGGCAATCGGTGCCGTGCTCCTCGGGGCTGCGGTGGCGCTCGACAACCTTCAGCGCGCCGCGAACGCGGCCGTGGTCACGCGCACCGAACCGCTGCGTGCGCTCCCCGTGCTGGGCGCCGAACCCGGCCCCGCGCCGCTCACGGGTGAAGTGGCGCGCGTGCTGCAGCGGCAGGGCGCGTGGGTGCAGGTGCGCCTCGACGGTCAGCGGCAGGGTTGGATCGCTGCCGAACTCCTGCTTCCGCTCGGCGATGATTGACCCGTGCTGTGCGGTCCGGGAGATTCCAGCGTGGCCCTGATCGCTGTCCTGCCCAGCACCGTCGCCGACCAAATTGCGGCGGGTGAAGTTGTCGAGCGTCCCGCCTCGGTGGTGAAGGAGCTGGTGGAAAACGCGCTCGACGCGGGCGCCACCAGCATTGACGTCGCCGCACAGGACGGCGGCCGCGTGCTCGTGCGCATCAGCGATGACGGCTGCGGCATGGCACGCGACGATGCCGTTCTCGCCATCGAACGGCACGCAACGTCCAAGATCCGTACCGCGGCCGACCTCGTCGGCGTTGCGTCATTTGGTTTCCGCGGCGAGGCGCTCCCGGCCATTGGGTCGGTGGCGCGCCTCGAGCTGGACACCGCCACCGAGAATGGTGCGGGCACACGCGTACGCGTTGAGGGTGGCACGCTCGCCACTGTGAGCGACGTCGCAAGACGCCGCGGCACAACGGTGTCGGTCAGCGACTTGTTCTTCAACGTGCCGGCGCGGCTCAAATTCCTGCGCGGCGCGCGCAGCGAGTGGCGAGCCGTAATGGACGTGCTGACGACCATGGCCCTCACGCGGCGCGACGTGCGCTTCGCCATCGCGCACGACGGGAAGCTGCTGCTCACTCTGCCGCCCGCCGCGGGCCTGCGCGATCGCGTCGCCGCGCTCTGGAGTGTCTCGCTCGCCGATGGTCTTGTCGGCGTGGACGACGTCAGCGGTCCGATTCGCGTGCATGGACTCGTCGAGCGGCCGGCCGACGTCGGCACGACGACGCGCCGCGTCTTCGTCGCCGTCAACGGCCGTGTGGTGCGCGACACGGGCATCATCCGTGCCGCCGAGGCGGCGTATCGTTCCACGATCCCCGCGGGCGTACGCCCTACCCTGTTGCTCGAGGTGGAATTGCCGGGCGGCGACGTCGACGTGAACGTGCACCCGGCCAAGGCCGAGGTGCGATTCCGCGACCGCTGGCCGGTGGAGCGCGCCGTCGAACGCGCCGTACGGCGCGCGCTGGGCACCGAGGACGCCGCCGTCTGGTTTGGTGCCGCACCGTCAGCGGCGACCGCGCTGCCGTACCTCCCGCGCGTCGTCGACGTCGAAGTACTTCGCGCGCCGACTTACGGGGCAGGGGACGCGCCGCTGTTTCGCTCGTTCTCTCCATCTGACGCAGGTGCCGAAGCCATCGCCGCGCCGCACGAAGCGGTGCCACCGTCAGGGCAGTCCGTAGAACGCGATGCTGACGGTCCGGCCGGCAATACCGTCGTTCCGCCGCTCTTCCAGCTGCGCCGCACCTTCCTCGCGTTCGAGCGCGACGACGGCCTGGTGCTCATCGACCAGCACTCGGCGCACGAACGCGTGCTCTACGAACGGTTCATCGGCACGATGGAACGCGGCGACGCGCCGAGCCAACGCTTGCTCTTCCCGCTCACGCTGCATCTCTCGCCAGCCGAGGCCGATGCGTTCGAGGCGAATCGCGACCTCCTCACGCGCCTCGGTTTCGAAGCGGAAGCCTTCGGCGGCACTTCCGTGCTCGTGCAGGCCACGCCCAATCCGCACCCTCGCTTCGACGCGGAGCGCTGCCTTCGCGACTCGTTACAGGCGCTCACCGGCGACCGCGTCGCTAGCGCCCACGCGCGGCACGAGCGTCTCGCGGCGACCGTCGCGTGCAAGGCGGCCATCAAGGCCGGCGACGCGCTCGCGCCGGGTGAAATGCGCGCCCTGTACGTTGCGCTCGCGGGGACGACGCTTCCCGCACACGACGTGCATGGGCGCGCCACCATTGTCCATCTGTCGTGGGATGAGCTCGAGCGGCGATTCGGCCGGCGCTGAACTTCGCGTCGTCTGCGGCCCGACCGGCGCTGGCAAGTCGGCGCTCGCTCTCGCGCTCGCCGAGGCGCAGGGGCTGACCATCCTCGCCGCCGATTCACGGCAGGTGTATCGCGGTTTCGACATAGGCACCGCCAAGCCAACGGCCGCGGAGCGCGCGCGCGTACCGCACGAAGGCCTTGACCTTGCCGATGCCGGCGAGCGCTACAGCGCCGCGGCGTGGGCTGCGCATGCTGACGAGGTCATTCGACGCCTCGGCCCTCCACGCGTGTTGATCGTCGGCGGTACTGGCCTGTATCTGCGCGCGCTCATCGAACCGCTCTTCGAGGAGCCACCGCTCGATCCCACGCGCCGTGCCGCGCTCGCCGCCGAGCTTGAGACGCTCGACACCGCGACGCTACGCCGCTGGGTGTTGCACGTGGACAAGGCGCGCGCCGGACTCGGTCGCACGCAGCTCCTCCGCGCCCTCGAGGTCGCCATGCTCACGGGCCAGCGCATCTCCAATCTCCATCGGGAGGCGGCGCGCCCGCCGCACTGGCGCTCGCGCTGGCTCGTCGTGGATCCGCGCGAAGTGCTGCACGAGCGCATCGAACGACGGCTCGACGCAATGTTGGCCACCGGTTGGCTCGACGAAGTACGCGGCCTCACCGCGCGTGTTCCGGCCGACGCCCCGGCGTGGAATGCTTGTGGCTATGAAACGTTGCGCGCCCACCTTGACGGCGAGGGCACGCTCGACGAGGCGCGCCGGGCTATACTTGTCTCCACGCGCCAGTATGCCAAGCGGCAGCGCACCTGGTTCCGGCATCAGCTTGACGATGAGGCCGTGACCCAACTTGACCCACGCGATGCCGGCGCAATCGAGGCGGCCCAGCGCTGGTGGCACGGGAGAGGTTCGGCGTGAAGATCGGCATCACCTGCTATCCCACCTATGGCGGCTCGGGCGCCGTGGCCACCGAGCTCGGCATGGCGCTCGCGAGCCGCGGGCACGAGGTGCACTTCATCACGTACGCGCCCCCCTTCCGCCTGCCGACGTTCTCGCCTCGCATCAGCTTCCACGAAGTCGCCATCGGGCAGTACCCGCTCTTCCAGTACCCGCCCTACGACCTCGCGCTGGCCGTTCGCATGCACGAGGTGGCTACGCAGCAGAAGCTCGACCTCCTGCACGTGCACTATGCCATTCCGCACGCGACCAGCGCGTGGCTGGCCAAGCAGATGCTGCGTGAGGCGGGACACGATCTTCCCGTGGTCACCACGCTGCACGGCACGGACATCACGATCGTCGGGCAGGACCACTCGTACCACGCCATCACCAAGTTCTCCATCGACAAATCCGATCGCGTCACCGCGGTCTCGCAGCACCTCAAGGATGAGACCGTGCGTGCCTTCGGCTGCGACAACCGGCGCGTGGAGGTGATCCCGAACTTCGTAGATCCTGCGGTATTCGATCGTCGCGCCTACGATGGCGCTCTACGCCAGCAGCTTGGCGGCGGCCGCAAGGTGCTGATGCACATCTCGAACATGCGCCCGGTCAAGCGAGTCACCGATGTGGTGCAGATCTTCGCCGCGGTGCGGCGCGAAATCCCGTGCGTGCTGGTGATGGTCGGCGATGGACCGGATCGGTCGGCCGCGGAGGAAGAGGCACGCCGTCTCGACGTTGAGAGTGACGTGCGCTTCCTTGGCAAGATTGATGGCGTTGCCCCGCTGCTCGCGAGCGCCGACCTCTACCTGCTCACGACCGATTCCGAGAGCTTTGGCCTCTCAGCGCTCGAGGCGCAGGCCTGCGGCGTGCCCGTGCTCGGCTACAATGTCGGCGGCCTGCCCGAAGTGGTGGAGTCGGGCGTCACGGGCCACCTCGGCGACGTCGGTGACATCGTCGGCATGGCCCGCGTCGCGAGCGACATGCTCGGTCACGAGGCGCGCTGGCGCGCGATGGGCGACGCAGCCGTGCAACGCGCGAAGACCCGCTTCGCCACCGACAAGGTGCTCCCGCTCTACGAAGCGCTCTATCTCGACGCCGTGCGATGAGCGGCGACGAAACCACAGGATCTCGCGGATGAACGACGTCTCCGTCTGGCAAGCGGCCGTGCTCGGCACCCTGCAGGGGCTCGCCGAGTTCCTTCCGATCAGCAGCTCGGCGCATCTGTCGCTGGCGCCGTGGGCGTTTCACTGGAACGAACCGGGCCTCGCTTTCGACGTGGCGTTGCATCTGGGCACGCTCGTCGCGCTGCTCAGCTTCTTTTGGGCGGAGTGGATCGCGCTGGCGCGCGCGGCGCTCAATGTCGCGACCACTGGGCGCGTCGAGACGATTGCCGAGCACCGCGTTCTGTTCATCGTAGTCGCCACGATCCCCGCTGCGATCTTCGGGCTCCTGCTCGAGAAGCAGGCCGAGACGATCTTCCGCGCCCCCGTTCTCACTGCCACGGCGCTCATCGCATTGGGGGCACTGCTCTGGTGGGCCGATCGCGCCGCCCCGGCCGAGCGTGCGCTCGCCGATATGAACTGGCGTCAGGCGCTGCTGATCGGGTGCGCGCAAGTCTTCGCGCTCATCCCCGGCGTCTCGCGGTCCGGCTCGACGATCACCGCCGCACGCGCCCTGAAGTTCGACCGACAGTCGGCGGCGGTGTTCAGCTTCCTGATGTCCATGCCGGTCATCGCCGCCGCGGCCGTGCTGAAAGTCCCCAAGCTGCTGTCGTCGGGCCTCGATGCCCCCGTGCTCGTGGGCATCGCGACCGCCGCGCTGAGCAGCTGGATCGCCATTGCGGTGCTGCTGCGTTTCATCCAACGGAACGGCTTCGCTGTCTTTGCGATCTACCGTTTCGCGCTCGGCCTCGCGGTCTACGCGCTCGTCGCCTATCGTGGCTGACGCGATCCTCGATGGGCACAGCGCGCCAGCGCTCGCCGTGCGGCTCGCGCTGCCGTCGGTCGAACTGTACGAACGCGTGAGCTCGACGATGGACCTCGCGCACACGGCGGCCGCGCGCGGCGCGGCAGCCGGCACATTGGTGCTCGCCAATGCGCAGCACGCGGGACGTGGACGCGCAGGCCGGCGTTGGTCGTCGCCGCCCGGCAGCGGACTCTGGATGACGTTGGTGGAGCGGCCAACTTCACCTGGCGGGCTCGATGTGCTATCGTTGCGCGCCGGGCTGCTCGTCGCGGAATCACTCGACGCGCTCGCAGCTGATCGCGTGCAGCTCAAGTGGCCCAATGACCTCTACCGTCGCGGTGGGAAGCTCGGTGGCATCCTCATCGAAACGCGCTGGCGCGACCGGCGCATCGAATGGGTGGCGATCGGCCTTGGCCTCAACGTCGCGCCACCCGAGAATGTCGAATGGGCGGCAGGACTCGCGAGCGGCGTCACGCGACTTCAAGCGCTGGATTGCATCGTGCCCGCACTGCGGTCCGCCGCCAAGGCCGAGGGACCGTTGACACTCGATGAACTCTCCCGGTATGCCATGCGTGATCTCGGCGTCGGGCGCCGCGTCAGCGAGCCGGCGGCTGGGGTTGTGGCGGGGATAGGTGCGACGGGAGAATTGATGGTGGACACGCCGACCGGTCCGCGGGCCTTCCGCAGCGGATCGCTCGTCTTTTCGGAGGGTCGCTGATGCTGCTCGTCTTCGACGTGGGAAACACCGAGACTACCATCGGCCTGTGCGATGGCGACGAAGTCGTGGCGCGCTGGCGCGTGACCACCGATGCCAGTCGCACGCCCGACGAAGCGTTCCTGCTGCTGCGCGCGCTGTTGCAGGCCTCGGGAGTGGCGCCAACGATGGTGAAGGGAGCCGCTATCGGCTCCGTCGTACCTGCCGTCACCGGGCCGCTCTCGGAGGCGTCGGAACGACTCGTGGGGGAACCCGCCGTCATTGTGGACGCGCGCTCCAAGCTCCCAATAACGCTCGACGTTGATGAGCCGCTTACGGTCGGCGCCGATCGCATCATCAACACGCTGGCGGCGAGCCGCATCCACAAATGCGACTGCATCGTGGTGGACCTTGGCACCGCGACCACGTTCGACTGCATTACGGGCGACGGTCGGTTCATCGGCGGCGTGATCTCGCCCGGACTGCAGATGTCGGCCGAGTCGCTCTTCCGAAAGACGGCGAAGCTGACGGCGACGGAGCTCTTGCCGCCGGAGAGGGTCATCGGGCGGCGCACCGAGGAGTGCATCCGGTCGGGCGTGGTCCTCGGCGCTGCCGACTCCATTGATGGACTCGTGCGGCGCATCAAGGCGGAATGGCCGGGTCGGCAGGTGCCGCTTGTGCTCGCGACGGGCGGACTGGCGCCATCCTTCAAGCCGCTGTGCAAAGAGCTCGACCTGCTGGAGCCTGATCTCACGCTTCGGGGGCTTGCCATGGCCCATGCGATGTTGCGGTAGCCGCGCGTCGGAATGACAGAGGGGGAGGGCCGACATGACAGTCGGCCCTCTGCAATTGTGGCATATCTAAGACGCTGTCTCCATTGAAGTTACGTGATATTGACCGTTCTGCCCTGCACTTGCGTTGGCACGGGTTTCGCATATCTTACGCTCGTTGTTAGCACTCAGGTATGTTGAGTGCCAACTCCTTCTATAGCACAAATACACCCCCAAAGCACGAGGAGTCCTGAACATGGCAGCGAAGACCCCTGGGTCGAAGGTCGCGCCACTCGCCGATCGCGTGGTCATTAAGGCGACGGAGGAGGCCGAGCAGATGCGCGGCGGCCTGTACATCCCGGACACGGCGAAGGAGAAGCCCCAGCAGGGCGAGATCATCTCGGTGGGCCCGGGCCGCTACGAGGACGGCAAGATTGTCCCCATGAGCGTGAAGGTTGGCGACAAGGTGCTGTACGGGAAGTACAGCGGCACCGAGGTCACCATTGATGGCGAGAACTACCTCATCCTGCGCGAGTCGGATGTCCTCGCGATCGTCAACTAAGAACCCAACAGCCTCACGGAGCTGATACCCATGGCAGCGAAGGAACTGCATTTCGACGTTGACGCGCGCGCGGCCCTGAAGCGCGGCGTTGACAAGCTGGCGGAGGCGGTCAAGATCACCCTCGGGCCCAAGGGCCGAAACGTCGTGATCGAGAAGAAGTTCGGCGCCCCGACGATCACCAAGGACGGCGTCACGGTGGCCAAGGAAGTCGAGCTGGCCGACCCGGTCGAGAACCTCGGCGCGCAGATGGTGAAGGAAGTCGCGACGAAGACGTCCGATAACGCGGGCGACGGCACGACGACGGCGACCGTGCTCGCGCAGGCGATCTTCCGCGAGGGCCTCAAGAACGTGACGGCCGGCGCGAACCCGATGGCGATCAAGCGCGGCATCGAGAAGGCCGTGGCGGTCATCGTCGAGGATCTCAAGAAGATCTCGGTCCCAAGTTCAGGCAAGAAGGAGATCGCTCAGGTCGGCTCGATCTCGGCCAACAACGACAAGGAGATCGGCGACCTGATCGCCGATGCGATGGAGAAGGTGGGAAAGGACGGCGTCATCACGGTTGAGGAAGCCAAAGGCCTCGAGACCACGCTGGAGACCGTTGACGGCATGCAGTTCGACCGCGGCTACCTCTCGCCCTACTTCATCACCGATCCGGAAAAGATGGAAGTCGCCCTTGAGGACGCCTTCATCCTGATCCACGACAAGAAGATCTCGTCCATGAAGGACCTGCTCCCCGTGCTCGAGAAGGTGGCGCAGACGGGCAAGCCGCTCCTGATCATCGCCGAGGACATCGAGGGCGAGGCGCTGGCCACGCTCGTCGTGAACAAGCTGCGTGGCACGCTGAAGGTCGCGGCGGTGAAGGCGCCGGGCTTTGGTGACCGCCGCAAGGCGATGCTCGAGGACATCGCCGTCCTCACCAAGGGCAACGTCATCAGCGAGGAAGTGGGCTTCAAGCTCGAGAACGCCGTGCTCTCCGACATGGGCCACGCCAAGCGCCTCGTGATCGACAAGGACAACACGACGATCATCGACGGCTCGGGTGAAGCGGACAAGATCAAGGGGCGCATCAAGGAGATCGAGGTCGCGATCGAGAAGTCCACGAGCGACTACGACAAGGAGAAGCTGCAGGAGCGCAAGGCCAAGCTCGCCGGCGGTGTGGCGGTGATCAACGTCGGCGCCGCGACCGAGGCCGAGATGAAGGAGAAGAAGGCGCGCGTCGAAGACGCGCTGCACGCGACGCGCGCGGCCGTCGAGGAAGGGATCGTGCCGGGTGGCGGCGTGGCGTTCATCCGCTCGCAGGTCGCGCTCAAGGGACTCAAGCTCGACGCCGACGAACAGATTGGCGTTGACATCGTGCGCCGCGCCATCGAGGAGCCGATCCGCATGATCGTCGCCAACGCCGGTGGCGAGGGCTCGATCGTGGTGGAGAAGGTCCGCGCGTCGAAGGACAAGAACTTCGGCTACAACGCGCTGACCGACACGTACGAGGACCTCGTGGTCGCGGGCGTGATTGACCCGACCAAGGTCACGCGCACGGCGCTGCAGAACGCCGCGTCCATCGCCGCGCTGCTGCTGACCACGGAAGCGCTGATCGTGGAGAAGAAGGAAGACAAGTCCGCGATGCCGTCGGCGCCGGGCGGTGGAATGGGCGGCATGTACTAGATGTACTGAGATCGAGGATATCGAACTCGGACTTCGATTCAGGAATCCGATCTACGATGGCGATTGACGATGGGGGCCGGGCGAAAGCCCGGCCCCCATTCCGCTACCCCGTACCCCCGTCCTCGTCCCTCCTCGCTCTCCTACAGACTCATCTCGAGCTGTGCGCCGCGGCCCAGCGCAAAGCTGACCACATCCTGCGCCGCGCAGGCCAGCGCGCCCCTGAACGCTGTCCGCTGAAGCACCGCGCACGCGGCGTCGAATGCCAGCGTGGGCTCGTTGTTCTGCTGGCTCAGGTGCGCGAGCAGCACTTGGCGCAGTCCCTTGTGCGCCACACGTTGCAGCAGATCGCCGGTCTGACGATTGCTCAAGTGTCCCGTGTCGCTCGCGATGCGCGCCTGCAGGAACGGCGGATACGGCCCGTTGCGCAGCATCTCCTCGTCGTGGTTGCTCTCGAACACCAGGTAATCGAGCCGGGCGAACGCCGCACTAAGCGCGTCCGGTACGTGGCCGAGGTCGGTGGAGAGGCCGAGACGCGCGCCAGATCGCGTCGCGGTGACGAGCACGGCCGCGGGCTCGGTGGCGTCATGCGGCACGGCCACGAGTTCGACCGTGAGCTCGCCGATAGCACGTGGCGTGCCGTACGGCGTCGGCATCAGTCGTTCGCGCGGCAGGCCGGAGACCGCCGAGAGCGTTCCCGCCGTGCTGACCACCGGCCAGTGCCACTTGGCGACCGCCTGCGCGAGCCCCTTGATGTGGTCAACGTGCTCGTGCGTCACGATCACGGCGTCAATGGACGCGGGCGACACACCGGCCTCGGCGAGTCGCCTGGTGAGAATGCGCGGTCCGAGCCCGCAGTCCACGAGCAGGCGCGTCGCGCCGACCTCCACGAGCGTGGCGTTGGCCTTGCTCCCGCTGGCGAGCGCGCAGAATCTCACAGCGTACCGAATGCGGCGAAGGTGCGGGCGGATCTCGCGCGGTGGAGCGCCGGGCGGCGCGTCACCGGCGGTCCCGCAATGACGACGGCAACTGTTCGAGCAGCGGCTTGAGGTTGCGCGCCTGCTCTTCGGTGGTCACGAGCACGACGCCGTCGTGCTCCACGACCACTAGGCCCCGCACGCCGTACAGCACCACGTGCGATCCGGCGGCGTACACGACGTTGTCCCACGAGTCACGCAGATGGACGCGCCCATGCGCCACGTTGCCCTCACCATCGCGCGCGCGCACGCTGCGGAGCGCCGACCACGTGCCGACGTCGTTCCATCCAAAGCTCCCGGGGAGCACGAAGACGCGCGCGCTGCGTTCGAGCACGCCGACGTCCACGGCGATCGGTTCCTGCACCGCGCCGAAAAACCGCGCGGCGTCGTCGCCCGCGCCGGCCAGCGGCTCAGCGACGGGCGCACAGTGCGTGCGCAGCTCGTCGAGGAAGACCCCCACCGGCCACGCGAAGATCCCGGAGTTCCAGAGAGCGCCCGCCGCGAGGAGCCTCTCGGCGCGCTCTCGCTTTGGCTTCTCGACGAACCGCGCGACCCGCCGTGCGGCACCGTCCGTCGCGTCGCCGACTTCGATGTAGCCAAGTCCAGTGTCGGCGTGGGTCGGTACGATCCCAACCGTCACGAGCCCACGCGTGCGCGCCGCTTCGGCGGCCGCGAGACGCAGCGCGTCGCGGAATCGCGGCACGTCGGCAATCGCCCAGTCGGCGTGCACCGACACCATGATCGCGTCGGGACCCGCGGTCTTCGCGATGCGCGATGCAGCCCACGCCAACGCGGCCGCCGTGCCGGCGGGGCGGGGCTCCGCGAGCACGTGATCGGGCGGAAGTTCCGGCGCGATCGCGCGCACGCCGTTGGCCAGTTCCGCATTCGTCAGCACCAGCGTGCACTCAGCGCCGGCCAACGGCGCGAGCCGGTCGAGGGTGTCGCGCAACATCGGCTGATCGCTGAGCAGCGGAAGGAACTGCTTCGGGTGCTCGCGCGTGCTGAGCGGCCAGAAGCGCGAGCCGACGCCCCCCGCGAGAACCACGACCCACGTCGGCACGCCGCTCACGGCACCGCCGGCGGCGCGTCGGCGCCGTCATCCACACCGGTCAGTTCGGCGACGCGGGCGTACAGTCGCTTCGGGCTGAATGGCTTCGTGATGAAATCCGACGCGCCGAGCCGCATTGCGTCGTCATACCGCTGATCCTGCCCGGCGGCGGTGAGGATGACGCAGGGAGTGGACGACCACCGTGGATCGCTGCGCATGCGCTCGAGGACCTCGAGGCCACTCAGGTGCGGCATCATCAGGTCAAGGAGGACGAGCCGGATGTCGGGATGCGCGGCGAGCGCGGCGAGCGCTTCGTTGCCATCGAAGACAAGCGTCACCCGAAAGGGGCCCTGCTCGAGCTTCGTTTTGACGATGCGGCCGATGTGGGGTTCGTCGTCGGCCACGAGTACGTGGCACGTCATGCGCGGACGCCGGTCAGACGAGCGCGGCGATGTTCGCGCGATTGCGCCGCAGTTCGTACAGCAGCTGCGCGAAATTGACCGAGGGATCAGCGAGCACGAGCAGCACGGCCTCGGGCGAAAGGGACGCGACGATGGCGTAGCCGCGCTCCTGTTCGAGCACCGCGGTTTGCAGCGAGCCTTGCTGGCTCGCATGGCCCAGTTCCTCGGCCGCGAGCAGCACCGGCGGGACATGGGCCGCTATGTTGTCGGTCTCGAGCGCCGGCAGTGCCTGGCCATCGATGACCAGCCCGTCGCGCCCGAGGACGACCGCGGCTTGCACCCCCTCCCGCTCCCGAATCGCTGCCACGAGGTCGCGAATCGTTGGCATCGTCCCGCTCCGGTGTAGTAAAGGTTGCCGAAGTGTACGCTCCGCCAGAGCGAAGTCAAGACGACTTCGCTTCCCCTGCCGTCGCAAGCCCGCTACTTTCACCAACAGCCCATGCACACACCGAATTTCTCGCTTCGCCGCGGTCGTCGCGCGGTCCATCACGCGTTGGCGCTCTCCCTCGCGACGGTGGCGCTCGCCGGTTGCAGCGACCCGTTCAAGCTCAAGGCGTCGTACGCCAACGAACCGTTCGCGTTCACGCTCTATGCCCTCTCCGGCAAGGGGCCGGCGAACGCGCCCTCGGCGCTCGACCTGACCGCTCGCTCGGTGGTGCGCGTGGACGGCAACTTCGCCTTCGACGTCGCCTTCGACATGGACGGCAAGGGCAAGGTCGTCGTCCTGCCCCAGCGGTTCGTCGGCACGCCGGTCAGCGGCGGACGGACCGTCGCCTTGCAGCGCCTGAGCGGCGGATTCGACGCCGTTCTCCTCGCGCCACTCGGCGGGTGGCTGACGGATTCCGTCATGACGGTGCTCCCGGGCGAAGTGGTCGGCGTGCGACTGACCTCATCCAGCTGCGTGTACCAGATCTCGTCTGAGTTGTACGTGAAGTTCGTCGTGGACTCCACGACTTCGAGCGGTCTGGTGTTTGGACGCGGCGTGTTCAATCCGAATTGCGGGTTCCGGTCCCTCGCCGAAGGCGTTCCGGACAAATAGCGTATGCACGACATCCGGATGGTGCGCGAACAGGCCGCGGCGCTGCGCGACGGCATGCGCCGCCGTGGCATGCTCGACCAGCTGGAGCCGGTGATCGCGCGCCTCGAAGCGCTCGATCGCGAGCGGCGGGCGGCGATCCATGCGGTCGAGGAGCGCAAGGCCGCGCGCAATGCGGCGAGCCAGGAAGTTGGCCGTCGCAAGAAGGCGGGTGAGGATGCTATCGAACTGCAAGCGCAAACACGCGCGCTTGGTGAGGAGATCGCCCGGTTCGAAGCCAGTCTCGTGGACGTCGAGGCGCAAATCCAGCAGGGGCTCTACGATATTCCCAACGTCACGCTTCCGGCGGTGCCAGCGGGCGACGAAACGCACAATGCAGTGGTGAGAAGCTGGGGCACGCCCCGCGTCGCGGATGGTGTGAAGCCGCACTGGGAACAGGGCGAGGCACTCAAGCTTCTCGACTTGCCTCGCGGCGCGAAGATCTCCGGGTCTGGGTTCATCGTGTTCCGCGGCGCCGGTGCGCGTCTCGTGCGGGCGCTGCTGAACCTGATGCTCGACCTGCACACGCGCGAACACGGCTACGAGGAATTGTGGGTGCCGGTCGTCGTCAACCGAAACGCGATGACCGGCACGGGGCAGCTCCCGAAGTTTGAAGAGGACATGTACGCGCTGACCGAGGATCAGGGCTTCCTGATTCCCACGGCCGAGGTGCCGGTGACGAACCTGTACGGCGGCGAGATCCTCGACGTCGCGCAGCTGCCGATGGCGATGTGCGCGTACAGTCCGTGTTTCCGGCGCGAAGCGGGCGCCGCCGGCAAGGACACGCGCGGATTGCTGCGGGTGCACGAGTTCGACAAGGTCGAGCTCGTGCGCTATTGCCGCCCCGAGGACGGGCCGGCGCAACTTGAACTCCTCACGTCGCATGCGGAATCGGTGCTGAAGCTGCTCGGCCTTCCGTATCGCGTCGTCCTGCTCGCCGCCGGCGACACGGGCTTCAGCAGTGCGATGACGTACGACCTCGAGGTGTTCGCGCCGGGCGTCGGGAAGTGGCTCGAGGTCTCGTCGTGCTCGGTCTTCACCGACTATCAGGCGCGGCGCGCGAACATTCGCTTCCGCGCGGCGCCGGGTGAGAAGCCGCAGTTTGTGTACACGCTCAACGGCTCGGCGCTCGCGTTCCCGCGGGTGATCGCGGCCATCCTCGAGCACTACCAGCAACCCGACGGCTCGGTGACGGTGCCCGAGGCGTTGCGCCCGTATCTGGGCGCCGACGTGATCCGGTAGCCGATGCGCCGCCGGGTGCCGGTGATCCTTGTCGCGCTCGGCCTTCTCGTGCTGCTCGGGTCGTACGTGTGGTACGCTCAGCGTGTGGTGGATGAACTGCGCGGCGAGGCGGAGCGCACGGGCCGCATGTTTGCCAAGGTGTACGGCGCGCTCGTGGATACGACGGCTGCCGCCGAAACCGCTGCGCTCATGGACCTGTCGCAGGAGATCCGCGAGCTCGGCGTCCCCGTGATCGTGACCGACGCGCAGGGACGGCCCACCTACTTCGCCAACGTTCCTGAACTCGGCGCGGGATTCGCCAGCCCTGCCGATCCACGCTTCCCGGTGCTGACCGCGCTGGTGAAGACGCTCGACAAGCAGAACGCGCCAGTCGAGGAGCCGAACATCGGGCAAATCCACTTTGGCAACACGCCACTCGTGCGCGGGCTCAAGGTCATTCCGCTGTTGCAGGTGGCCATGCTCGGCCTCCTGATCGTCGCGGGCATTCTGGCGCTGGGGGTGCGCGCGCGCGCCGAGCGCGAGCGTGTGTGGGCGGGCATGGCGCGCGAAGCCGCGCACCAACTCGGCACGCCGCTCTCGTCGCTGCAGGGCTGGATGCAACTGCTCGCCGAGCGCGAGGGCGACGCGGCCGTGGAGTCGGCGCAGCAACACATCCAGGGCGATGTCGAGCGGTTAGAGCGCGTCGCGCACCGGTTCGAGCGCATCGGACGGCCGCCGAAGCTCGTGCCCACCGATATCGGGGACGCCGTCGAAGCGGTCGTGAACTACTTCCGCGCGCGCGTTCCGACACTGGCCAACACAGTCGTCGTCAACTTCGAGCGCGGCGATGGCCCGCTCGTCGCGCCGGTTGATCGCGTGCTACTCGAATGGGCGGTCGAGTCGCTCGTGAAGAACGCGGTCGACGCGTTGGCGGGGCGGGGCGGCACGATCGCGGTGCGCGTGGACCGCGCCGCCGGCGGCGGGGCCCGCGTGCGCGTGGCGGACGACGGGCCGGGCATTCCGCACCAGCTTCGCCGCAAGATCTTCGCCGCCGGGTTCACCACGAAGGAGCGCGGCTGGGGCATCGGACTGCCGCTCGCGCGGCGGATCGTTGAGGAATCGCACGAGGGCCGCCTCATGCTCGTACCGTCCGATCGCGGCGCAGTGTTCGACGTGATCCTTCCTGGATGAGGCTGCGCGGTTCGAGCGGGGACGTGACGCTGAACGCCGCGCAGCGCGCGGCCGTCGAGCACGGCAGCGGTCCGCTGCTGGTGCTGGCGGGCGCCGGGTCGGGGAAGACCCGCGTGCTGACGGCGCGCGTCGCGCGCGTCGTGGACGCGCTCGGCGTCAGTCCACACCGCGTGCTCGCCGTCACGTTCACCAACAAGGCCGCCGGCGAAATGCGCGAGCGCATCGCGCGGTTGCTCGGCGCGGAGCCGCGAGGCATGTGGATCGGAACGTTCCACGGCATCGGTGCGCGCATGCTGCGGCTGCACGCCGATCGCGTGGGCCGCACGGCGGAATACACCATCTACGACGAAGATGACACGTTGGCCGTCGTACGCCGCCTCATGGACCGCGAGAAGGTCTCGGTGAAGGACTTCGCACCGAAGGCCATCGCAGCCGCGATCAGCGACGCGAAGAACGCGCTCGTGCCGCCGCCGGAGTATGCGCAGCTCGCGTTGACGCCCTTGGCGAAGGCGGCCGCGTCAGTGTTCGTGGCGATGGAGCCCGTCCTGCGCGCGGCGAACGCGGTGAGCTTCGACGACCTCCTCGTTCTTCCGGTGCAGCTCCTGCGCGAGCACGACGATTTGCGCGCGCACTACGCCGCACGTTTTGAGCACCTGCTCGTGGACGAATACCAGGACACCAACCACGCGCAGTACGAGTTCGTGCGGCTCATGGCCGGGCCACAGGGCAACGTTGCGGTCGTGGGCGACGATGACCAGTCCATCTACGGCTGGCGCGGCGCCGACGTGCGGAACATCCTCGACTTCGAGCGCGACTATCCCGGCGCCCGCGTCGTTCGCCTCGAGGAGAATTACCGCTCCACCCCCGCGATCCTGGCGCTCGCCAATGTTGTCATCGCGCAGAACGCGGAGCGGCGCGGCAAGACGCTGCGCGCCACGCGCGCCGATGGCGAGACGGTCACGCTGCTCAAGACGCTCGATGACCGCGACGAGGCTGACGCCATCGCCGAGATGATCGAGACGCGGCGCATGAACCTGCGGGAGCGGCCGGCGGAATTCGCCGTGCTCTATCGCACCAACGCGCAGAGCCGGTCGCTCGAGGAGTCGTTGCGCCGGCGCAGCATCCCGTACCGGCTCGTCGGCGCCGTGCGCTTCTACGACCGCCGCGAGGTGCGCGACCTGCTCGCGTGGCTGCGCCTCTCGGCCAACCCCGCTGACGACGAGGCCTTCCGTCGCGCGATCACCGCGCCGCGGCGCGGCATTGGCGAATCCACCGTCGGACTCCTCGCCGAGTTGGCGCGTGCACAGGGTGTGGCGCTGCTCGAGATGGCGCGGCGCGCCGGGGACCTCGAAGCTGTTCGCCCTGCTGCGCGGCAGGCGCTCGCCGACGTCGTGCGGCTTGCCGACCGCTTTCGTGCGAGCGCGGCCGACGCCAGCGTGGACCGCCTTGTCGTCGAGATTCTGAAGGCAACGGGCTACGACGAGGCGCTGCGTGCGGAGGGACCCGAGGGGCACGACCGGCTCGACAACGTGCGCGCCATGGTCGAGGGCGCCGCCGAAACCGTGGTGGACGACGGCGGAGAACTCGGACTGCGTCCACTCGACCATTTCCTGCAACAGGCGACGCTCGTCACGGCGGCCGATCAACTGGGACCTGACGCGGACGCCGTCACGCTGATGACGGTGCACACCGCGAAGGGACTCGAGTTCCCCGTTGTCTTCATTTCGGGAATGGAAGACGGCCTGTTTCCGCTGGCGCGCGCCTTCGACGACCCTCCAATGCTCGAGGAAGAGCGGCGGTTGCTCTACGTCGGCATCACGCGCGCGGAACGCAAGCTCGTGCTCACGTGGGCCATGGCTCGGCGGCGCAACGGCGAGTTGATGCCGGGCATTCTCTCATCGTTCCTCACTCCCGTCCCCGCGGCGCACTACGCCGCCGAAACGACGGCGAAACTGCGCGGCAGCGCCAGCGCGTTCGCGTATTCATCTGCGTCCGTCCGCCGCCCCGGCGCTCCGGTGGCGCGTCCGGCCGCATGGGTGCCCGCGTCCGACGAGGAGTCGCAAGTGGCGCCGCGCTACGTCAAGGGTGCGCGCGTGCGCCACAAGGCGTTCGGCGCCGGCACCATTCTCGAACTCTCGGGCGCCGGCCGCGACGCCAAGATCACCGTGGAGTTTGACGACGAAACCGTGGGGCGGAAGCGTCTTGTCGTTGCTTTCGCCGGTCTCGAGCGCGAGGACGACTAGCGCGCGGCGCCGCAGGGCCCTGCGAGGCGCACTAGGAAGCTTGGGCGCGCGCGGGCGAGTACAACGGCGCGCGCAGCTGCTCAGTGAACGTCAGCGACGTTGACGGCAGGCCGAAGTGCCGCAGCGCCGACTCGCGCGCCGCGTCGTCATCGCCGCCCCAGCGCAGCGCCGTGCGCCGCACGGCCTTCGCCGCCCGCAGGGGCTCCTCGCCCGATGGATCGTGCGCGTACGGCTCGCTGCCGTCCGTTCGCCGCAGGAAGTCCACCACGTAGTCGAACGAGCGGTTGAGGTACGAGCCCACCGCGCGCTCCTCGAGGTCCCATCGGCTGCGTTCTGCCATCACCGCGAAGATGCGCTGCCAGCTCTCCGCATCGGTCACGCGCACCATGCCGCGGAAGATGCGGCGATTCGTGTGCGTGCTGAAGATCGTGGGGCTCAGGATCCGGTCGAGGTGGTCGTCCGAGCGCGCGTGGTCGAGCAGGATGATCTCGTGCGCGCGCCGGCTGTGGCGGACGCCGAGATGCGACTCGAACCGGCTCTCCCAGTACGAGTGCCCGAGCGCGCTCGTGCTAGAGGTCACGGCGAGCTGATGCGGCACGAACCAGTTGTGCGCCACCACGTCGGCCGCCAGGTGCGCCAGATAGCCGTACGCGAACGCCTGCAGCGTTTCGTCGCGCGCCCGGTCGAGTATCTCGAGCCCGACGTACCAGTGATGACAGTGCCGCCCAAAGCGTGCGTACTTCTTGGCGATGCTCGTGTCGGCGGCAATCGACCCGTACAGGAAGTCATACGGGAACGCTTGCAGCAGCTCCGCCACGCGCGTCGGCAACAGGAAGGCGGAGCGGAGCACCGCTTCGCCCAGCAGGATGTGCGTGCCCGGCGTCCACGCGTGAGCCACGGCCGGGGTGAGTGCGAGCAGCACGACGACGGCCACGCACCACCCAGCCGCCGCACGCCACCGCGTGAGCGAGCGCATCATCCGCGACCTCGGATCAACCTGGCGATGCCGAATCGCCCGCGCCGCCACCAGGACTTCCGCCTGCGCCGCCTCCGCCACCGCGACGACGGCGGCGGCGACGGCGGCGCGAGCGAGCCTGCGACGTCGCGGGTTCTTCGGCGTATGGCGACTCATGACTCTCGTCGTCCAACGCGAGGCGCAAGGGCTCGTCGAAGTCCTCCTCGTCCGTATCCGGCTCCTCGCGACGCCGCACCGGCTCCTCGTGGAGGCGCACCAGCTCCTCATGGCGCTGCACGGGTTCCTCGGCAGGAGCCGCCGGCTCCTCCCCCTGCGCGTGCCGAGGCGATTCGTCACGATGCGGCCGCGGTTCCGCACGCCGTCGTCGCTGCTCCGTCTGATCGCGGAACAGTCGGGAGCCAGCCTTGATGGTGGTGACCGCGGCGCCGGCGACGTCCGCCACTGCCTCCGCCTTGTCGGTCACGCGTCCAATGAGCTTCCCCACATCGTCAATGCGCTCCGCGATGCCGCTCACCGCGTCGCGCACTCGCGTCGTGGCGTCGGCGAGCGCCTCCGCGGCCGCCCCCGCGTCGCGCCGCACGGTGTCGGTCAGCGCGCGCACGTTCTCCGCGGCGGCGGTTGCGCTCGCGAGCAGTGGATCCACTTTCGCGGCGAGGCGACCGAGCTGTTCCTGCATCGCTTGCTGCGCTTTCCACATGCGGAAGAAAATGATGGCGAGCAGAACCACCACGACCAGCGTGACAATCTGCGCGAGCCCCGCTGCCACGAAGACGGCTTGCTCGAAGCCTGTCCGATCCGGCGTCACCTGCCGAACCAGCAGCGTGTCGGCGGCGACAAGAAGAAGAGGAGACATATCCGTAGCTTCCGCCGCGGCGCGGGCAAATGCAAGGGCGCGCGCAGGAATCGCATTCCCGAAACTGGCTACGAATCGTAAGTTAAGAGCATGAGATTCCTCGTCGAAGGCGGGCGCCGCCTCAGCGGGACCATCCGCCCATCCGGCAACAAGAACGCGGCTCTGCCCATTGTGGCCGCCACGCTCCTCACGGAGCAGGCGGTGACCCTGCACAACGTGCCGCGCATCAGGGACATTGAGATCCTCGTCGAGCTCATCGCGACCACCGGCGCCGAGGCGCACTGGACCGGCGCGACCACGCTGCACGTGCACGCCAAGACGGTCTCGGCGCGCGCCCTCGACCTCGAGATGTGCAAGCGCATCCGCGGTTCGATTCTCCTGGCGGCACCGCTGCTCGCGCGCTGCGGCGAGGTCACGCTCTCGCCGCCCGGCGGCGACGTGATTGGCCGCCGCCGGCTCGACACGCACTTTCTGGCGCTGCAACAGCTTGGCGCCGATCATCTGCTGTCCGACCAGATTCGTTTCACGACCAAGGGACTCATTGGCGCCGATGTCTTCCTCGATGAACCGAGCGTCACGGGCACGGAGAATGCGGTCATGGCGGCGGTCGCCGCACGCGGCACGACGAACTTGCGCAATGCGGCGAGCGAACCGCACGTGCAGGATCTCTGCGAGTTTCTCGTTGCCCTCGGCGCGCGCATCGAGGGTATCGGCACGAACACCCTCACCATCCACGGCGGCGCGACGCTCGGCGGCGCGACGCACGCCATAGGACCCGACCACATCGAAGTCGGCTCGTTCATCGGTCTCGCCGCCGTGACGCGCAGTGAACTGCGCATCGCTGACGCCGGCGTGCGCCACCTGCGCTCAATCCTCATGGGATTTGAGCGGCTGGGCATCACGTGCCACGCGGACGGGGACGATCTCATCGTGCCCGCGGCGCAGTCCATGGTTATCCAGAACGACCTCGGCGGACACGTGCCGAAGCTCGAAGACCAGCCGTGGCCGGCCTTTCCGGCGGACGTGATGTCCATCGCCATCGTCACGGCAACGCAGTGTCAGGGCTTGATTCTGATGCACGAGAAGATGTTTGAGTCGCGCATGTTCTTCGTGGACAAGCTGGTGTCCATGGGCGCACGTATCGTGCTCTGCGATCCGCATCGGGCACTCGTTGCCGGGCCGTCGGAACTGCACGCCGGCACGGTCGAGAGTCCTGACATCCGCGCCGGCATGGCGATGCTGCTCGCGGCGCTCTGCGCGCAGGGTACGAGCACTATCAAGAACGTGGGCCAGATCGACCGCGGCTACGAGCGCATCGACGAGCGGCTCAACGCACTCGGGGCGCGCATCACGCGGGTGCGGGAGGAGAAATGAGCGGCGCGCTCCCGCCGCGCGAACGAGTCGCCTCGTTCGCGGTGCTGGGACTGACCGCCTTCACGACGACGCGTGAAGCCGGCACGTACGGGTTCACGGACGACACGCCTGTGCGCGAGGTGACGGAGCGCTGGTTGGCACTGATGCGTGCCACGGGCGGCCGGCTGGCCTCCGCATGCCAGGTGCACGGCGCCAAGGTCATCACCCATGTGCCCGGATGGGACGGCTGGCTGCGACTCGACGGAGCAGATGGCCATGCGACGGCACATCACGACACGGCGCTCGCCGTCACGGTCGCCGATTGCGTGCCCGTCTTCATCGGACATCCCAACGGCGCGTCGGCGCTCTTGCATGCCGGGTGGCGTGGGGTAGCAGGCGGAATTCTCGAGTCCGGACTCCATGCGATGCAAACGCTGGGGTGTCAGGCGCGCGACGTTATCGTGCACCTCGGACCCGCCATCTGCGGCTCCTGCTACAAAGTCGGCCCTGACGTCTACGCGCAGCTCATGCGCCGCAGCGTCGATCTCCCGGCGAACGTGGACCTGCGCGCGCTGCTTGCCGACCAGGCGCACATCGCCGGCGTCAAGCTCCTGGACGTGAGCGCGTGCTGCACTCGCTGTCATGCCGAACGGTTCTTCTCGCACCGCGCGGGAGACTCTGGGCGGCAAGTCGCCGTCATCGCGCCGTCCGCGTGACCTGACGCGCTGATGCGCTCGGTGCACGCCGATGGAGCGATGGCTCCTTGACGGTGCGCCACCGGGCATCTATAATGTTCTGGCTGGGCGGGGCGGCAAACCGCCTTGGGAATGTGGGGTCGCCCCCCACATTTTTTTGTCTCCTTTTTGGATGGAAATCAAGTGAAGCAGACACTGGAACTTATTGTCACTGCTGCACTTGACGCGTATGGGTTTGACCTTGTCGAACTGCGGCTTGGAGGTACGCGCCAGCGGCCGCTGCTCGACGTGCGCATAGATCGCCGCGACCTGCAGAAGGTCACGGTGGACGATTGCGCAGGGGCTTCGCGAGCGATCGAGGCGCGACTGGATGCTGATCCGTCGCTCTTTGGCGATCGCTATGTGCTCGAGGTGTCGTCGCCGGGAATGGAACGGCCGCTGCGCACGGATGGCGATTGGCGGCGCTTTGCGGGGCGGCGGGCGAGCGTGAAAGCGGCGGCCCTCGGGGGACGCGTTGAAGTGGAGATCGTTGGGGTTGACGAAGACGCGGGAGTTCCGCGCGTGCGCCTTCGCGACGAAAAAGGAGTTGAGCACCTGCTCGGGCTGGCCGAGGTGGACGAGGCCCGCCTGGTGTTTCACTGGAAACCGTAACGAGGTCCTGGATGTCTGGATCTGCTGAAATCCTAGCTGCTTTCCGCGAACTGTCGAACTCCAAGCAGATCGACCGCGCGGAGCTGCACGCCCTCTTGCAGGATGGCATTCATGCCGCCCTCGCGAAGAAGCACGGGCCGAACGTCCAGGCCGACATTGCCATTGACGAAGGGCGCGGTGAGATCCGCATCGTCCTGTTGAAGACCGTGGTCGCGCAAGTCGAGGACCCGAGCCGCGAGATCGGCCTCGAGGAAGCGCAGTTCGAGGATGCGGAGTTCCAGGTCGGCGACATCATGGAGGAGCCGGTCGAGTTCGCCGAGTTCGGGCGGTCGGCGGTGCAAGCGGCCAAGCAGCGCATCATCCAGCGCGTGCGCGAGGGCGAGCGAACCAAGATCCGCGACGAGTTCTCGGGACGCGTCGGTGACCTGCTGTCGGGCGAAATTCAGCAGATCGAGCGCGGCAAGATTGTCATCATGCTCAACAAATTCCGCGAGGCCGAGGCGATCATTCCGTATCGCGAGCAGAACCATCGCGAGGACTACAAGCAGGGCGAGCCGCTGCGCGCCGTGCTCAAGAAGATCGAGGAGACGCCCAAGGGGCCGCGGCTCGTGCTCTCGCGCGCCGATCCGATGTTCGTCCAGGCGCTGTTCCGCCTCGAGGTGCCCGAGATGCAGCAGGGCATCGTCGAAATCAAGGCCGCGTCGCGTGAATGCGGCAGTCGCACGAAGATCGCGGTGGTGTCGAAGGACGACGCGATCGACCCGGTCGGCGCCTGCGTCGGCCTCAAGGGCGCGCGCGTGCAGGCGGTCGTGCAGGAACTTGGCGGCGAGCGCATTGATATCGTGCCTTGGTCGCCTGACCCAGAGCGCTTTGCGAAACTCGCGCTGGCGCCAGCTAAGGTCGCGCGCGTCTTCAGCGACGCCGCGACGAAGACGATTCAAGCCGTCGTGGACGAGGACCAGCTCTCGCTGGCCATCGGGCGCAACGGCCAGAATGTGCGCTTGGCCTCGGAGATCACGGGCTGGAAGATCGACCTGTACTCGAGCCGCGAGTGGCTCGAGCGCGGCGGCGACATGCCGCTGTTCCAGCCGCTCCCCGACGAGGAAGAAGACACGGCGGCTGACGTGCAACTGTCGGCCATCGAGGGCCTTCCGCCGGCGACGGTCGCGGTGCTGGAAGCAGGCGGGTTCCGCACGCTCAACGACATCATCGACCTCGAGCGCGACGATTTCCTGCGCCTGCCGGGAATCGCGCCCGAAGAGGCCGATCGCATTATCGCGCTCATCAACGAGCTCACCACCGACGACAACAGCAGCGAGCCGGCCGCGCTCGACGGCGGCGCGCTCGACGGCGGCGCGCTCGACGGCAACGCGGGCGAGCCGGAGCCGGCGTGAGCAGGGGAAGTTGATGGACGCCGCGCGGCGACGCCGTCTCCTTGGCCTGGCGGGCCTCGGGGTGCGCGCACGCAACGCGGTGGTGGGCGTGGAGCAGGTGCGGGCCGCGGCGCAAAGCGGCACGTTGAAGATGGCGCTGATGGCGGAGGATGCGTCGCCTCACAGCCGGGATAAGGTGGTCCCGCTGCTCGCGGCGAAGCGAGTGACGATGGTGGACGGCTTCACGGCGGCGGAACTCGGCGCAGTGACCGGCAGGGACGCGACGGCGGTGATTGGCATCGTTGATGCGGCGTTGGCAAAGGGCATGCGCGGGGCGCTTGGCTCCGCGGGCTCGTAGCAGCACGAGGGAGGCAGTTTGACGAAGCTTCGGGTGAGTGACCTGGCGGCCGAGTTCGGCATTTCGAGCGACGAAGTGTTGTCCATGCTTCGCGCGATGGATGTCGTTGTGCGGAGCCATCTGACGCCCTTGACGGACGACCAGATCTCGCGCGCGCGGACTCGCTGGGAACGCGAGAAGCGCGCGCGCGCCCATAAGTCGGCAGACGCGCCGAAGTCGGCGGCGAAATCGCGCCGGCGCGGAAGTGCCGCGGCCGAAGCTCCCGCCCCTGCGAAATCCGCGAAGAAGCCGGCGGCGGCGAAGTCACGCGCGAAGAAGAAGGCCGAAGAGGCACCGCCCGCACCGGCCCCGGAGCCCGTTGAGGCGCACAAGGTGCGGCGTCGCCGCGCCGCGCCGCCAACGCCTGAGCCAGCGCTCGAGCCAGAGATCATCGAGACGGTTACCGAGGAGCCGAGCGCTCCGGCAGCGCCTGGCAAACCGTCAGCGGCTCCCGTCGCCGAAGCGGCACCAGTCGCTCCCGTCCCCGAGGCGCCCACGGCTGCGCCGCAAGCGCCTTCCGCGCGTGCGGCTATCGCCGAGCCCGCCGCCGTTGCATCGCCTACGCCGCGTCCCGCGCGCCCCATCGCGCCGCCCGCGCCGCCATCCGCGTCTGCCGCGAAGGCCGCGAGCGCGCCTGCGGTCGAGCGTCCTCGTCCGCGCCCCGTCGTGCCTGCTGCACCCCGCGGGCGGCCTGCGGTCGCCGGTAGCCGCACCCCAATGGCTCCTCGTCCCATCGCATCCGCGGCGCCGGGTGGTGGCCTGAGCGGCGGACGCCGCGAGGATCGCGGCCGCGGCATGGGCGGCAGCGCGCCGGCGCAAACGCCGTCGAGCGGTCCGCGCCGCAAGAAGGGAAAGCGTGGACAGGTGGATCAGGAAGCAGTCTCCGCGAACATCTTCCGCACGATGAAGGAAATGCGCGGCGCGCCGGGCAAGCGGCGCCGCGATGATTCGGGTCGTGAGGAGCTGGAGGCGCTGCGCGCCGCCGTGGCCGAGCAGGAAAAGAAGACGGTGCACGTCAACGAGTTCATCACCGTCAGCGAGCTCGCCGACATCCTCAAGATTCCCGCGACGCAGATTGTGTCGTTCGCGTTCAAGCATCTCGGGTTGATGGTCACCATCAATCAGCGCATGGACTTTGACCAGATCGAGCTCATTGCTGGCGAGTTCGGCTTCATTGCCATGCGCGAGGCGGAGTACGCGGCCGCCCCGACTGAAGCGAAGGTCGAGGACACGCCGGAACAGCTCGAATCGCGGCCGCCCGTCGTCACCATCATGGGCCACGTGGACCACGGCAAGACGTCGCTGCTCGACTTCATCCGTAAGGCCAACGTGGTTGCCGGCGAGGCCGGCGGCATCACGCAGCACATCGGCGCGTACCACGTGACGCTGCCGAATGGCAAGCACATCACCTTCCTCGACACCCCGGGCCACCAGGCGTTCACCGCCATGCGCGCCCGCGGCGCGCAGGTGACGGACATCGTGGTGCTGGTCGTCGCCGCCGACGATTCGGTGATGCCACAGACCATCGAGGCGATCTCGCACGCGAAGAACGCGGGCGTGCCGATGATCGTCGCCATCAACAAGATTGATCTTCCGTCGGCGAACGCGTTGAAGGTCAAGCAGGAACTGCTCAACCACACTGTCGTGCTCGAGGAGTTCGGCGGGCAGGTGCTGCATACGGAGGTGTCGGCCAAGAAGGGCACGGGCATTCCGTCGTTGCTCGAGCAACTGCTGCTGCAGGCGGAGATTCTCGATCTCAAGGCCAACCCGAACCGCAAGGCGACGGGCGCCGTGGTCGAAGCGCAGCTCGATGCCGGCAAGGGCCCGGTCGCGACGGTGCTCGTGCAGAATGGCACGCTGCACGTGGGCGATGACTTCATCTGCGGCCTCTACTCGGGTCGCGTCCGCGCGCTTCTCGACGAGCGCGGCAAGGCGGTCAAGTTCGCCGGCCCGGCCATTCCCGTGCAGGTGCTTGGCCTCACCGGCGTGCCGATGGCCGGCGACCAGTTCATCGCGGTGGCCGACGCCGCCGAAGCGCGCGAGATCGCGCAGCGGCGCGAGCGCCTCGACCGCGAAGCGAAGAGCCGCCGCACCACCAAGGGGGCGGTGTCGCTCGAGGACTTTATGTCGCAGTCGGGCGCGGGCGACAAGCGCACGCTCAAGCTGCTCATCAAGGCCGACCAGGGCGGCCCGGCCGAAGCACTCGCCGATGCGCTGGGGCAGCTGTCGAACGAGGAGGTGCAGGTAGAGGTCGTTCAGCGCAGCGTGGGCGCGATCACCGAGAGTGACATCCTGCTCGCCAAGGCGTCGGGCGCAATCATCGTCGGCTTCCACGTGCGTCCCGACAACAAGGCCCGGCAGTCGGCTGAGCGTGAGGGCGTGGACATTAAGCTGTACAAGATCATCTACGAGGCCGTCGCCGACGTGAAGGCGGCGCTCGAAGGTCTGTTGCGCCCGGAGGAGAAGGAGACGGTGCTCGGCGAGGCCGAAGTACGCGAAGTGTTCAAGGTGTCGAAGGTCGGCTCCGTCGCCGGCTGCTCGGTGCGCAGCGGCCTGGTCACGCGCCAGGGCAAGCTGCGCGTGATCCGAAATGGCATCGAGATCTACAGCGGCAACATCGGGTCGCTGCGCCGCTTCAAGGATGACGTGAAGGAAGTGAAGGAAGGGTTCGAGTGCGGCATTGGGGTCGAGAACTTCAACGACATCAAGGTGGGCGACGTGCTCGAGTGCTTCCGGATGGACAGCGTCGCGCGCACGCTGCAGCCGGCGCACGCCGGCTGAGCGCGCGAGGGCCCGCTGATGCCGCCGCGTGACACGCGCCGCCCCGACCGGGTGGCCGAGGGGATCCGGATGGAGGTCGCGACGTTCCTTGCCGGGGACGTCAAGGACCCGCGCGTCAGCGGCGCGCTGGTCACGGTGACGGCCGTCGACGTGACGCGCGACCTTGGGCACGCGACGGTCTTCGTCTCCATCATGGGCTCGGACGCCGACCGCGCTGCGGTGCTCGAGGGTCTGGCCAGCACGGCTGGCCACCTGCGCGCTCGCGTCGGGCGCGCGCTGCGCCTGCGCGTGGCGCCGGAGATTGCCTTTCGCTTCGACGAAAGCGTGGCGCGCGCGGCGCGCATCGAGACGCTGCTTGCCTCCGTGCGCCCGTCGGACTCTCCCGGCGATGGCTCCGCGTCCGAAGCCTGACGGCCTCCTGCTCGTCGATAAGCCGGCGGGGGTGACGTCGCACGACGTCGTCAACGCGGCGCGGCGCGCGCTCGGCGAGAAGCGCGTCGGTCACGGCGGGACTCTTGACCCCTTCGCCACCGGCCTCCTTGTGCTGCTCGTTGGGCGCGCGACGCGTCTGCTGCGCTGGCTGCCCGATGAACCTAAGGTGTACGAGGCGGTAATTCGCTTCGGCGCTGAGACGGACACCGAGGATCCCGGAGGGCAGGTGACGCGCGAGGCCGCGCTCCCGACGCGCGCCGCGCTCGAAGCAGCGCTTCCCGTCTTTCTCGGCGAGATTGAGCAGGTGCCGCCCGCCTATTCCGCCAAGCGCGTGGACGGGCGCCGCGCCTACAAGCTGGCGCGCGACGGACGCGCGCCTGAGATGCAACCCTCGCGCGTGCGCATCGAGGCCGTCAAGCTCTCGTCATTCGAGGGGAGTGATGATGCAGTGGCGAGCTGCCGGATGCTCGTGACCTGCGGTGGCGGCACATACGTGCGTTCGCTCGCGCGCGACCTGGCGCGCGCCGCGGGCTCGGCGGCGCACCTCGCCGCGTTGCGGCGTGAGCGCGCCGGAGTCTTCTCGCTCGCGCGCTCGATCCCGCTCGAGCGAGTGCTCGCGGGAGCGCCAGTCACGCTCGCGCCGGCGGTGGACGCGCTCGAGGGCTACCCGCGTCAGGCGCTGTCTGATGACGAGGTCGCGAGCGTCGTGCGCGGCATTGACGTCGAGGCGCGGGTAGACGGGCCATTCGCGGCCTTGCTCGACGGGAACGCCGAGGCGAGCGGCAGCACGCTCGTTGCGTTCGCCGAGCGCCGTCCATCGGAGCGCGGCGAGCGCTGGCAACCGCGCGTGGTGATGCGCGATGGCTGACCATCTCGACTGGCATCTCGAGTCCGGGCTCCCCCCGGACGCGGCGGGCACGGTACTGACCGTCGGCACCTTTGACGGCGTACACGCGGGGCATCGCCTGGTGCTTGACCGTCTCGCGGCCCGCTCCGCGGCCACGGGGTTGAAGAGCGTGCTCGTGACCTTCGAGCCGCACCCGATGGAAGTGGTGAACCCGGCCGCCGCGCCGCACCTGCTTACCGTCGGCGACGAGAAGCTCGAAGTGCTCGTCGAAAGCACGCTCGACTATCTCGCGATCCTGCCATTCACACCGGCGCTCGCGCAGTATGACGCGCCCACCTTTGTTGACGCGGTGCTCCGCGAGCGATTCGGGATGCGTGAACTGCTCATCGGCTACGACCACGGCTTCGGGCGTGGACGTTCGGGCGATGCCACGGTCCTGCAGGAGCTTGGGGCGGCGCGCGGTTTTGGCGTGGAGGTTGTGCCGTCAGTCATCGGGCCCGATGGCCGCCCGGTTTCATCAACGTCCATTCGACGCGCCATCGCGGGCGGTGACCTCGAGCGCGCCGAGGGCGCGCTCGGCCGTCCCTACGGCGTCTCGGGCGTCGTCACCGAGGGAGTGGGACGCGGTCGCACGCTCGGTTTCCGGACAATCAACGTCTCGTTTCCGCCGCCGCGTAAGTTGCTCCCGCCCGATGGTGTGTACGCAGTGCGCGTCTGCACGCCGCTCGGCAGCTTCGGCGGCATGATGAACCTCGGCGGGCGTCCGACCTTTGACGACCCGGCGCGCACGCTCGAAGCGCATTTGTTCGACACGACTCCGGATCTTTATGGACGCCGCGTGCGCGTAGACCTGATACGGCGACTCCGCGAGACCAGGAAGTTCAGCAACGCGTCGGCCCTCGTGGAGCAGTTGGCGCTGGATGAACAGTCGGCTCGGATCGCGCTTTCGCAGGCCTAAGGCAACTCGTTGTCAGTACGCAAGATGATTGACTCGGACCATTCCCAAGACTACTCTTCAAGGTTCCGCATAAACCCTCTGCCAGCACCGGGCAATGACCAACCTGAAGTACCGGCTGCTCACGATTGCGCTGCTCGTCCTCGCCTCGGCGTGGGCTTTGTTCCCGCGCAAGGTCGTCGAGCGCGTCAAGCGCAACGGCGCCTTCGTTTTCGATACTGTCCAGCGCGTGCCGCTCAAGCGCGGCCTCGATCTGCAGGGTGGCATGCACCTAACCCTCGAGGTGGATGAGTCCAAGGGCACGATCGCCAACAAGGGCGAGGCCCTCGACCGCGCGCTCAAGGTCGTGCGCACCCGCATTGACGAGTTCGGCGTGTCTGAGCCCGTCGTGCAGAAGATCGGTAGCGACCGCATCATCGTGGACCTGCCGGGCATTGACGATCCGGCGCGCGCGACCGAAGTGGTGCAGAAGTCAGCCTTCCTCCAGTTCCAGATCACGGACAAGACGCTGGCGTTCGAGAAGAACGTCGCGCGTCTTGACGGTATTCTGAAGGACAAGGGCATCGCCGCAACCACGAAGAGCGACAGCGGCAAGGGCGCCGCGAAGTCCGCCCTGCCAAACCTCTTTGCGACCGCCGATACGGCGAAGAAGTTCAAGGGCGATAGCGCGAAGGCCGACAGCACCAGATCCACCGGCCCGTTCGCGACTAAGGTCGCGAAAGCACCGGGCGGTGATCCCGGCATGTATCTCGTCGCGGAGTCGGACCGCGAAGAGATTGACGCGTATCTGCGGAACGCCGACATCCAGGCGGCGCTACCCCCGGGTAAGCAGCTCAAGTGGGGCGCGGACACGATCTCGATGGGCAATCGGCCGTATCGCGCGCTCTACGTGCTCGACGCGCGGCCGATCATCACGGGCGAATACCTCACCGACGCCAAGCCCAACACGATCCCGGTGGAGGGGACGATCGTCGAGTTCCAGCTCAACAACGAAGGCGGGCGCCGCTTCAAGAGCGAGACGGGCAAGCACGTGCGCGACTACATGGCCATCGTGCTCGACGATCGCGTGATGTCGGCGCCGGTGATTCAGAGCGCGATCGGCACGCGCGGCCAGATTACGATGGGCGGTTCGGGCCTCCAGGCGGCGCAGGACCTCGCGCTGGTCTTGCGCGCGGGCGCGCTGCCGGTGCCGCTCAAGGTCGCTGAGACGCGCTCCATTGGCGCCTCGCTCGGCCAGGATTCCATCCAGAAGGGCATCACCGCGGGCGTGGTGGCCATCACGCTCGTCGTGCTCATCATGCTCGTGTACTACCGCTTCTCCGGCCTGCTCGCGGTGGGCGGCCTTGTGCTCTACGTCCTGTACACGCTGGCAGCGCTGGCCGGCTTCAATGCAACGCTGACCCTGCCGGGGCTCGCGGGCTTCGTGCTCGGCATCGGCATCGCGGTGGACGCCAACGTGCTGATCTTCGAGCGCATCCGCGAGGAGCTTGACCACGGCAAGAGCGTGCGCACCGCCATCGACGAGGGATTCAAGCACGCCATGTCTGCCATCATTGACTCCAACGTCTCCACCGCGCTGACCGCGCTGGTGCTGTATCAGTATGGCACGGGTCCCGTGAAGGGCTTTGCCGTCACGCTCATCGCTGGTCTTATCTCCACGATGGTCGCCTGCGTCTGGACCGTTCGCACCTTCTACCTTGTCTGGCTCAGCCGCAACCGCGGCGCCGAGTCGGTGAGCATCTGATGCTGCGCATTCTTCACGGCACCAACTACGACTTCATCAAGTACTGGCGCACGGCGGCCGTACTGACCGTCGCCTTCATTCTGCTTGGCATGGGCTCGGCCCTGTTCAAAGGCGGTTTTCCGTACTCGATCGAGTTCACGGGGGGCACGCTGATGCAGCTCGAGTTCACTGCGGCGCCCGACGTTGCCCAGCTGCGTTCGACGCTCGATAAGGCGGGCATCAAGGGGGCCGAGATCACAACGTTCGGCTCCAACCGCGAGTTCACCATCCGCGCGCAGGGGGCGTCACAGGTCGCGGAGCAGGCGGCGGGCGCGGAGCGCGTCGGCAAGCAGATCGAAGCGGCACTGAAGGCGGCGCCGGCGAATAATCAGTTCAAGGTGGTGCGCGTCGAGACGGTTGGTCCGCGTGTTGGGTCCGAGCTGCGCCGCGGCGCGGTGATCGCGATCCTCATCTCGTTCATCGTGACGCTCGCGTACCTCGCCTGGCGGTTCGAATGGCGCTTCGGCCTCGCCGCCGTGCTCGCCACGGCACACGACATCCTGACGACGATCGCGTTCATCAAGCTGCTGCACCTCGAGATCTCGCTGACGGTGGTCGCCGCGATCC
>JAHFCU010000018.1 GCA_023249305.1 Gemmatimonadota bacterium | reverse complement strand
TGGGCGCGGTGGTGAGCGCGACTTCCCACGCGCCAGTCGTGTCGGCGGACATGCGCGGCCCCAAATAGACCGTCGCCACCTTCTGCGCCAGCGTGTCGGGCCCGGAGGTTGTCAGGTTGCAGAACGCCGTGACGCTCAGGTGCTGTTCTGGGAACCGCAGGTAGTGCGCGCGATATCCGGCCCAGCTGCCACCGTGCGAGATGAGGCGAAGTCCACGATACGTGTCAACGGACACGCCGAGTGCGTAGGAGATGGTCGAGTCGTTCGTCAACTTGCCGCGAACTTGTAGCGAGTCTACGAGCGCCTTGCCACCGACGATGGGATCGTCCCAGTTGTGGTCCCAGTGCAGAAAGTCTTCCACAGTCGTATGCATCGAACCCGCGCCGCCCGTGCCGTCAAACATGGATGCCGCGATGGCGAACGCGCTCCCGCGCGGCGTGTATCCTTGCGCCCGGTTCGGGATGATGGCCGCATGGTCGCTCAGTGACCGTGAGTCCGTCATCCCCAATGGCCCGAGCACCCGCTCCTTGAGAAAGACCGGCAGCGGCTTGCCGCTCACGCGGTACACCAACTGGCCGAGCAGCGCAAAGCCGCTGTTGCTGTACAGGTAGCGTGATCCAATCGGGAAGTTCGTGGTCGCCGAGCGTGTGATGACGCGCAGGAAATCGAGCGTGTCGCCCGTGGCTTCGGTGCTGCGACCGGCCACGCCCATCATCGTGAAGTAATCACGGATACCGCTGGTATGGTTGAGCAGGTTCCGGATCGTCACTTGTGCGGCATACGGCGGCATTTCCGGGAAGTACTTCCGCACGTCATCACTCAGCGAGAGCTTCCCCTCTTGCGCGAGCAGCAGCACGGCCGATGCCGTGAACTCCTTCGACACCGAACCGATGTCGAAGACCGTGCGCGGTGAGTTTGGCACGCCAAGCTCGAGGTTCGCCATGCCGTATCCGCGCGCATACAGGATGCGCCCATCGCGGTAGACGCCGACGGCGCAGCCGGGTGAATCCACCCGGTCGAACACGCGGAACACCGCGTCCACTCGTGAGCTGAGGGAGTCGCGTGTCCCAATGACATATTGGGCGTGTCCGCGTGCAGGAAGCGCAAGCACGAACACCAGCAGCAACAGCGGCAGACGTCGCATCATGGGCGGTGTACCTCGCAATCGTCGGGTGATCCGCGGCAACCGGCGCGCCAAGAATGGCCGGAAGTCCTATAATATGCATGCGGGCGGCACGCCGCCGTGCCGCGCTTTCGCTCGGCCACCACCCCGGACGTCATCATGTCGATCCCGACTACATCACGCGTGCTCGCCGCGTCGCTGTTGATTGCTGCCTGTGCACCCCATGCACCGCCCGCGGTGCGCCCGCCCATGCCTACGCCGCCGGAGGTCCGCGCGCTCTGGGTGGTCCGCGACGTGCTGACAAATCCCGACAGCATCAAGCTCATGGTGCAGCGTGCCAGCGATCACGGCATCAACACGCTTATCGTGCAAGTCCGCGGCCGCGGCGATGCGTATTACAACTCGCGCTGGGAACCGAACCCGCCGGGGCTCGTCATCACGAAGGAATTCGACCCGCTGGCGCTCGTGCTCCGCGAGGCCCACGCGCGGAATATTTCCGTGCACGCGTGGCTCAACACGAGCTTCCTCGCGAACATGGATACGCCGCCCACCGACACCGCGCATTTGTACAACAAGCGGCCCGACCTGCTCGCGGTTCCATACAAGCTGGCGCGCGAACTGTACGCCATGGACCCGTGGGATCCGCAGTACCGCGCGAAGATCCAACAGTACGAAAAGGACAACCGCGATCACTCCGAGGGCATCTACGTGTCTCCGGCGGCACCGGAGTCCAAGGAGCATATCTACTCCCTGTGGATGGACGTTCTCGAGCACTACGACGTGGACGGCCTCAACTTCGATTACGTGCGCCTGCCGGCACCGGATCACGATTTCTCGAAGATCTCGCTCCAGCGATTCCGCCTGTGGCTGATGCCACACCTCGGCGACGCTGAACGGGCGCGCTTTGCCGCGCTGGAGTCTGATCCGCTGGTGTACGCGGATTCCTTCCCGGGGCGGTACAATGACTTCCGGCGTGCGCAGGTCACGGAAATCGTCGAGCGCATCTACTTCGCCGTGAAGAAGCGCAACCCGCACGTCATGGTCACCGCCGACGTGTTCGCCAACGCCCGGGATGCGTACGAGAACCGCTTCCAGGAGTGGACCAACTGGCTGCGCCGGGGGTTCCTCGACGCCGCGGTGCTCATGGCGTACAACACGAACACACAGGTCGTGCGCGATCAGGTGCGTGTGGCGGTCGAGGCCGGCGGCGGCGCGAAGGTCTGGGCCGGACTCGGCGCCTACCGTCAGGTGGCGGATTCCACCGTCGCAAAGATCAACGCCGCCCGCGCCGAAGGCGCGCGCGGCATTGCCTTCTTCTCCTACAACTCGATGGTGCGTCCGAGTGAGCTGAATCCCGGAGGCGAGTACCTCGCGCGGGTGCAGCGCGCGGCCTGGCCCGACTGGTCCCCCCGGTCTCCCTAGACGTTGAACCGGATGTGCAGGATCTCACCGTCCTGCACGATGTAGTCCTTGCCTTCCACCTTCAGGTGGCCGGCGTCGCGTGCCGCGTGCTCCGAGCCGTGCTGGATGAAGTGCTCGTATGTGAGCACTTCCGCGCGAATGAAGCCACGTTCGAGATCCGAGTGGATCTTTCCGGCAGCTTGCTTCGCGTGCGTACCGCGCAGGATCGGCCAGGCCCGCACCTCGTCCGCGCCGACCGTGAAGAACGAGATGAGGTCCAGCAGTCCATACGCCGTGCGGATGAACCGCGTCAGCGCCGACTCGGTGAGGCCGAGGTCGTCGAGGAACGCCTGCTGATCGGCCGCTTCCATCACGGCGATCTCCGCCTCGACGCTCGCCGACAGCACGAGACCCGCGGCGTGCAGTGACTCCAGCCTTCTGAGCATCTCGGCGCTCATCGGCTTTGCTGCCTCCGACTCGCGGCGATTCAGCACGACCATCAGCGGCCGATCGGTCAGGAATCCGAAGCTCGTCAGCTTGCTGCGATCCAGTAGATTCGGCGGAATTGAGCGAAGCGGCTTCTCCAACTCCAGCGTCGTCCGCATCATCTCGAAATGCGAGATCTCAAGGGCGTCCTTCCTCTCCTTCTTCGCCCTGTCGAGCCATCGCTCGATCATCGCGAGGTCGGCGAAGAGACATTCGGTTGTGAATGCCTCGAGGTCTCCCGCCGGGTCTGGCTTTCCTTCGATCGCCGGGTTGTCGAAGTCGCGCAGCACGAGCGTCAGCACGTCCTGATCGCGGATTTGCTGCAGTGCCTTGCCCGAGAGTCCCTTGTGTTCGGCGCCGTGTTCACCGGGAATGTCGCTGAAGACGATTTCGGCGAACGTCGTCTTCTTCGGTGAGAACATCGCGCTGAGCTTGTCAATGCGCGCGTCCGGCACTTTCACCGTACCGAGGTGCACGTCGCCCCCAAAGCCGATGGGGACATTGAGTCCGGTGAGCGTGTTGAACACCGTTGTTTTGCCGGACCCCGCGAAACCAACCAATCCGATACGCATAGGTGAAATTTCGGAAGAGCGCGGCAGAATTGCCAGCGCGCCTCCGTGCGCTGCGGTGGTTTTCGAGCGGCCGCTGTCGTACCCGTGAACAACACCGCGGTGTCGCGTCGCCTCGGCGCGCGCTACCTTCTTCGGGATCAAGCGGAGGTTCTGTTGTGAGCGGCCCCGTTCCGCACAAGCCCGCTGACGTTCGCCGACTCGCACACGCGCTATGCGATTGCCACCGCGTCGGGGTTCATCGCCGGCGAGGCGATCGTGGCGGTGATCATTCCGATCCTCGTGACGCTGGGGTTGATGAAACTGTAGGCCGACTCCAACATTCTCCTGGCGACCACGTTCGGTGGCCGCCATCCCGCGTATCGGCCCCCCAAGAGCGAGCGCCGTCGTGGAATTCCTCAATCTGCTGTTGATCCTGATCACCGCCCTGCTTGTGCTACGCAAGCCCGAGCGGGAACGCGCCGCGTTCCGAGTGCTGGTCGTCAGCACTGTGCTGATGATCTTCTTGTTCACGCTGGCCACGCGCTCGGGCATCCTCCCCGGCCTGAACTACTGACCATGACTGATTCTCCGTCGATGGTCCCGGGTGTTCGGTCGCCATCCGCCGATCGCGATACCGTGTTCACGATCACAGCCCTCGCGGTGCTCTTCCTCACCGTCGTCGCCGTCGGCATCGCCGTCTTCTACCTCGGCTTCGTACGCGGTGATTCACCGTGCGTGATGTGCTGGGAACAGCGCATCGGGATGCTGCTCATCTCGCTCGTCGGGCTCTTCGTACTGCGCTACGGGCCAAAACCAAAGTACGTCGGCATGGCGGTGCTGATTGCCGCATGGGGCATGCTCATGGGCCTGCGTCATGTCGGCATGCACGGTGCGCGCGACATTGGCCAAGGCTTCAGCCTGGAAATCATGGGAGCGCATACCTACACGTGGGCATTGTTCACCTACTGGGTATGCGTGCTCGCGATGGGCGCGTTGCTGTTGCTCGTGCGGCCGAACCAACTCAACGCGGGCGTTCGCACATTGACCACACTGGAACGCGTTGCTGGCTGCGCGTTCGTGGTCGTAGTGGCCGCGAACGTCGTGCAGGCTTTCGCGAGCACCGGACCTCCGCCCTTCATGGGCCAGAGCGATCCGATTCGCTTCTCGTTCAATCCGAAGTACTGGCACTGGTCGGCTGAGGAGTGGAAACCGCCGATCAAGCTCGCCTTCCGTGGCCGGTGGGCGGTTGACAAGCCAGACCTTGCCCAGGCGATCGCCGATCCAGCGAAAGGCCCCATTGCAAGCCTCACGTCGCTCGTCGTGAAGGAGCGGCTGCACATTGGTGTCACACTCGACAGCCCGCCCACCGATTTCGCCTATGATGCCGCCACGAGCCGGTTCCTCGTGACGACGGCGACCGGTGTGTACCTGACCGACAGCACACTCAGCAAGCTCGACCGTTATACCATCGTGGACGCCGGCTATTCCGTGGACCTTGGCCGCTTCGCCGGCGTTGCGTTCCTCGACAAGGGCGAACTTATCGCCGTCGGCGAGAACAAGAGCTACGTCGTGCTCAAGCCCAACGACAAGGCGAACGCCGACTCGAACTTCCGCTATTTCCTCGCGTCGCGCGATAAGTTCGACGAAGTATCGAGGTTGCGCTTCGGCACCGTGCGCGCACGCATGCTGTACATCATGTCCGCCGCGTACGACCCGGCGTCGAGTTCGGTGTACACAGTCACGGTGCCCAACAACGTCGCCAAGCGGATGGTCGTGTCGCGCTTCGACCGCAAGGACCTCACGCTGTCCGCGGAGTTCGTGCCTACGTTGGCCAAAGAGTCGGGTCTCACGCTCGGCAAGGACCGCTCCCTCGGCGAGTACATGGTCACAGGAGCGACGGTCGTTGCTGGCCAGCTGTACGCCGTGAGTGCGTCCTTTGGCACGCTGCTGACGCTCGATCTTACGACGCATCGGGTGGTCAGTGCCCACGTAATTCCCGGTCTTACCAAACCTGTCGGCCTCGCGGCAAGAGGCGACGATCTCTACGTCGTCAGCGAGGACGGCACCGTCAATGTCGTTGCCCGACCAACCAAGCCCGCCGTCGAAATAACACTGAACGCCACAAACAAACACTGATTCACCCGCTCCACTTTCAATGGAAGGAGCATCTTATGCGCCGCCTCGCCATTATCACCCTCGCTTTCGTCACCGCCGTGTCGGCATGCAAGAAAGAGCCAACAACCGATCCTCGGCTCGCCGGCAGTTCACGGTTTGAACGCGCCGGCTGGATTTACGTCCACCTCGAGGGCACGCCGTCGCAGGTCGGGTTCCAGCACGGCTACGTGCTCGCGACCGAGATTGACGATCACCTGCGTGTCACCAAACCCCTCCTGTTGCACGATACCAAGCGCGACTGGTCGTTCTATCGGAACGCCGCCGAGAAGATGCTATGGCCGGGCATTGACAGTGAGTATCGGGTCGAGCTTGATGGCATCGTCGAGGGACTCAAGGCCAAGAACGTCGTCGCCGATCGCTGGGATATCGTCGCGCTGAACGCCATTGAAGAGCTTCCCGGCTACTACGTACCGTGGCTTGACAAGCAACAGGGTAAGCCCGCATCTGCCAAGGCGCCCGGCAACTGCAGCGCCTTCATTGCCACCGGTGACTGGACTACCGACCACAAGATCGTCATCGGACACAACGCGTGGACGAACTACGTCACCGGCGCGCGCTGGAACATCGTGTTCGACATCAAGCCGTCCAGCGGGCACCGCATCCTGATGGACGGATTGCCGGGCGTGATCATCAGCGATGACGACTTCGGCATCAACGATGCAGGCATCGTCGTCACCGAAACGACCATCACGGGCTTCGCGGGTTGGGACACGAGTGGCACGCCGGAGTTCTTCCGCGCCCGCAAAGCCATGCAGTACGCCGATTCCATCGGCGACTTCGTGCGCATCATGACCGAACGCAACAACGGCGGGTACGCGAACGACTGGCTTGTCGGTGACAATAAGACGGGCGAGATCGCGTTGCTTGAACTGGGACTCAAGAACCACACCGTGGATCGCACGATGAACGGCTACTTCATCGGATCGAACTTCCCCGTGAAGCCCAAGCTCGCCAAGGAAGAAACCAACTTCGACTACACCAAGAAGGGCAGCTCACCCAACGCACGTCGCACGCGGTGGGAGCAGTTGATGGCCGAGTTCAAGGGGAAGATTGACGCCGAGGCGGGCAAGCGCTTCGAGGCCGACAAGTACGATGTCATCGAGAAGCGCGACGGTCCGACGGAACGCAGCTTGTGCGGTACGGTCGAGGACTCGCCGCGCGGCGTCCCCGAGTGGGATTGGGGACCGTACTTCCCGGGTGGCACTGCGCAAGCCAAGGTGGCCGACGCGACGATGATTTCAAAGCTGCAGATGTGGGCCGCCGTCGGACGCCCGTGTGCACCAGACTTCAAGGCCGATGCGTGGCACGCGAAGCACCCGGAGTACGACTGGGCAAAGGGGCTCGTGCGCGACGTCCCCAGTGGCCCGTGGACTGTCTTCAGCATCGGGGACTCGGCCGCGAACAAGTAGCCGAGTCGTCAAATAGCACGTCGCCCGCAGCGGCTGACGTCTGGATGTCGGCCGCCGCGGGTGACGTGCTTACCGACTTTCTCTACCCCTGCGCCAAGATCTGCCGCAGTGAATCCGCCGTCGCCTTGCTTTCCGCGTCGCGCGTCACGATGTCAATCGCGTCCGCGCTCTCCACCCCGAGCTTCAGCTCCACCGCGCGCGCCATTTGCTCCTGCTCGAAGATCTTGCGTCCCATGATTGCCTGGTTCGCGCCCAGATACTTGAGCATCGCCAAGCCGACCGCGTCCACCGCCACGCGATCCGTGCCTGCGATCATCACGTCACCCTGTTTCAACTGCCCCCGTGACGGCCCGCCATCCGTGAACGCGACGATCCCGTCGAGCACAATGAGGTCGGGCCGGTAGCCGGTGTTGAGTTCGGCGATCATGCGCCGCATGTCCGGTGACGAATGCATCGTGCGACGGATCGGCTTCGGCGTCAGTCCCACCGACAACTTGAGCGACATCGTGAAGACCCCGCCGAATCCGTGCGTCTTCAGACAGCACGTCGAGACGTTATAGTCGGCGTTCACGACGAGCCGCGGCAGTGAGAATCCCTGCGGCCAGTGCTCGCTCGGAAACGCGACCCAGTCCGATTCAGGGATCTGCTCGTAGTCCACCACGTCAAAGCGGAAGTCCTTCGAAAGGTCGAATGTGCCCTTCTGCTGCATGACCCCCTGCGTGCGCGGCGGGCCGCTCGATTCGCCGAGCGTGACGCTCCGGGCGTTGGCCTCGTGCAGCTCAGTCACGAGCTGCGAGAGCGTGTCGTTGTGCGTTGAGCCCGGCGTTTCGTCCGCTGAGTTGAAGTTCGGCTTGATCACCACCCGCTTGCCCCGAACGCCGCTGAGGTCCATCAGCTTGAGCACGTCGGTGACGCCGCGCTTGCGATCGCCGGTCTTCACGAGCGCCACGCGGCTGCGCTGCGGCCCGATGACTTGGGCGAGACCCGCTGGGCCGAGCGCGGGAATCAAGGCAACGCCTGCGGTCACGACGCGAATGAAGTCGCGCCGACCGAGTTCACCTGCGCGCAGCACCATGCATCCTCCCGGATGGGGGCGGCGAGGGGCCGTGTATCTCGGTCAATTCTATCAGGGCAGCGCCGCTCACGCACCTCAATGCGTCGTTCGCGGGTCGGCGCCCGTTGCTGTCCCCGTGAGAAGTCCTACTGTGGCCCGCTTGGCCCGAACAGCGCCATCATGACCCGCCCAATCACAGCCACGGGAATCGGAAGCAGGCTCAGTCCGATCGAGAAGACGAAGCCGTAGCGCAACAGCACTGGTCCGATGTCGGGCGCGCGGATGCCAAGAAGGCGCCGTAGCAGCAGGTCGGCCACCCATCCAAGCGTGTAGCAGACGTTGGCCATCACGCCGTATATGCCGACGCCGATCAACAGGCCAAAGTCGCGCATCGCCGACTCGGGCGCCGGATCAAGAATCACCAGCGCGACCAGCGACAGCACTCCGGCCGCTCCCACGCAGGCATTGTAGGTCAGCCGTCGCCGCTCCCACCACCAGACGACGTCGAATGGACCGCGCGGGTAGTACAGCGACGTGAAGAAGTACTTCTCCACGGCGGTCGGCTGGTGCTGCAGCGCCCGGGACATGGATCTACTTTACGTTACAAAGTGCAGGCGCGCAAGTCGGCACCGACCAACAAGCCGCGCCGCTGGCGTCCTCTCCCGACCGCGACGACATTCAATTCGCTGCTCCCACTCCCTCGTCTTCCCTACTATATGAAGCGCGCCTGCCTCGCCATCCTCGTCGCCCTCCCCATCGCCTTGGCTGCCCAAGCGCCACGGCTTATCCCCGTTCCCCGAGAGTTCACCGCCGGCCCTGCCGTCAAGCTTACCGGCGCGATTGCCGTTACCGCCGGCACCGACAAGAACGACAAGTTTGCCGCGACCGAACTCGCGGCTGCCGTGAAGGAACGCGGCGGCAAGGTCAGCACCGCCGGCGCACTTACCATCCGGTTGCTGCGCACCTCGGACGCCGAGGCGAAGACATTGCTCTCCGCCAAGAAACTCGACTTCAGCAAGGAAATGACCGACGAAGGCTACATCGTCGTCGCCGAAGCCAAGGCGATCAAGGTCATTGGCGCGTCCGCCGCCGGCGTCTTCTACGGTGCGCAGACCGCAAAGCAACTCATCACCGGCCATCCCGGCGCCATGTCGGTCCAAACAGGCGTCGTTCGCGATTGGCCGGCCATGCGCTGGCGCGGCTTCCACGACGACCTCTCGCGCGGCCCGGTCCCTTCGCTCGACTTCCAGAAGCACATCATCCGCACCATTGCCGCCTATAAGATGAATGCGTATTCACCGTACTACGAGCACACGCTCGCGTACGACAGCGATCCGCTTGTCGGGCCGCCGGGCGGCGCGATGACCCGCGAGCAGGTGAAGGAACTCGTCGCCTACGCCAAGCCCTTCCACATCGAGATCATCCCCGAGCAGGAGGCGTTCGGCCATCTGCATCACGCACTCAAGTACGAGATCTACAACACGGTGGCTGAGACACCGCACGGCCACGTGCTCGCGCCTGGCCAGCCGGAGTCCATGAACATCATCCGGCGCTGGTTCGCCGAGATTGACTCACTCTTCCCGTCGCAGTTCGTGCACCTCGGCGCCGACGAGACCTTCGAACTCGGCAAGGGCCAGACGAAGGAGGCCGTCACCAAGGATGGCATCGGTCCGGTGTACCTGAAGTTCCTCGGCGACATCGAGCGTTCCCTCCGAGCGCAGGGAAGCAAGAAGACGTTTCTCTTCTGGGCCGATATCGCCGAGAAGTCGCCCAACCTCGTGGGCTCTCTGCCGAGGGACATGATCGCCGTCGCGTGGAACTACTGGAGCACCAGCGGCTTCGAGCGATCACTCACGCCATTCAGCGGCATCGGTATGCAGACATGGGTCGCGCCCGGTGTGAGCAACTGGTCCATGACCTACCCCGACAACAACACGGCGCTCAAGAACATTCAGGGGTTCGTGCGCGACGGTCAGAAACTCGGTTCCACCGGCATGCTCAACACCAGCTGGGGCGACGACGGCGAGGAGATCTTCAATATGACGTGGTACGGCGTGCTGTTCGGCGCCGCGGCGTCGTGGCAGAAGGGGGAGTCGTCCATTCCTGACTACCAGCGTTCGTTCGGCCTGCAGTTCCATGGCGACACCACCGGCAAGATTGACGCTGCGCAGCAGCACCTGATGATGGCGCACGCTGCTATTTCGAAAGCCGGCGCTGGCAACGGACACGATTTCCTCTACTGGGTGGACCCGTACTCGCCCGAGGGAATGGAAATCGCCAAGAAAATGCGCGTCGCTGCGCCCGAGTTGCGTATCCATGCGGAATCGGCCTCGGTGCTCATCGCCCAGGCGCGCCGGCTTCAGCCGCAGCTGCGTGAGCAGGACGCGCTCGACGCAATGGACATGGGGGCGCGCCGCCTAGATCTCATCGGCATGAAGTTCCAGTTCGCCGACGAGATGGTGAAGGCCTACGCCGCCGCCATTGATCCGGCCCGCACGACGCCCGTGACCTGGGTGGACCTCTCGGACATCTCCGGCATCAATGGCCGCCTGCAAACCATGCGTGAAGCGTATGTCCTCGGTCGCGAACTCTATGAGAAGAGTTGGCGGGCCGAGAATCGCCCATACTGGCTGCACAATGTGCTTGGGCGGTACGATGCCGCGATTCAATTGTGGTGGACTCGTTCGCAGATGGCCGATGCGGCCCGGCGCGAGTTCGGCCGCACCAGGAAGGTCCCGCCGCCGGAGCGGATGGGCATTCCGGCGAGCATGCCGCACTAAGCGGATCAAGTGAATGCCCGTACTGGGCCTTCGCCCCCAACACTATAGATGTGCGCGGCGTAATTGGCCGTGTGATGTGTTCGTGATGCTACCCTGCTTCCTTCAGCCCTCACTTTTATGAGATTCGTTCTAAGATTGGTTGTCCTGAGTGCAGCTGCCGCGGCACCGTTGGCCGCCCAGCTCGACTCGACGACCATCGCCGGCTTCCGCTGGCGCAACATTGGCCCAGCCAACCATCAGGGCCGCATCGTGGATGTCGCCGGGATTCCGTTCCCGTCGCGCACGTATTACGTGTCGTCGGCCGGTGGCGGCCTGTGGAAGACCACGAACGCTGGAACGACATTCCGTCCCGTCTTTGAGAACGAGCACGTCGCCTCCGGTGGCATGATTGCCATCGCGCCGTCCGATACCAACACCGTGTACTACGGCACCGGCGAGCCGAACTCGCGCAACTCCATGTCGCCGGGCAACGGCATATGGAAGACGACGAATGGCGGCCGTACGTGGGAGTTCATCGGACTCAAGGAGACGCAGCATATTGGCCGCGTGGTCGTGGACCCGAACAACAAGGACATCGCCTACGTCGCCGCTCTCGGTGCGGCGTGGACGATCAACAAGGAACGCGGCCTCTACAAGACCGTCGACGGCGGCAAAACCTGGCAACTGAAGAAGTTCATCAACGACTCCACCGGTTTCGTTGACGTGCAGCTCGACCCCCGCGACGCGAGGGTCGTGTGGGCGTCGAGCTACCAGCGCCTCCGCGGCCCGTACTTCCTGCAGTCTGGCGGCAAGGGCTCTGCGCTCTGGAAGAGCACCGACGCTGGCGAGACGTGGACCGAAGTGAAGGGTGGCGGTTTCCCGGAGACGATGAAGGGACGCATCAGCATCGCAATTGCGCTCTCCAAGCCCGACGTGATGTATGCCATGGTCGAAGCCGACACGAATCCGAATCCCAAGAAGGATCCGGCCGTGAAGGCGCAGAAGTCGCCGAGTGGACTCTACCGCTCGGAGGACGGCGGCAAGACATGGGAGAAGCGGAGTGACGAAAACGTTCGCCCGTTCTATTACTCGCAGGTGCGCGTCGCGCCGAACAATCCTGATCGCGTCTTCTGGTCGTCCACGCCGGTGAAGTACTCGAACGACGGCGGCAAGACGGCCGGCAATGCGACCGCTGGCATCCACGTGGACCATCACGCGATGTGGATTGATCCCAAGGACCCCCAGCACATCGTCGTTGGCAACGACGGCGGCGTGTCGCAGACCTGGGACGGCGGTGGCAACTGGGACGCGGGCAACCAACTCCCCGTGGGCCAGTACTACAACGTGTCGTTCGACAACGCGATTCCGTACACCGTGTGCGGCGGCGCGCAGGACAACGGCACCTGGTGCGGCCCGTCGCGCCGCAAGCAGGGGGCGATCACCAACTCGATGTGGTTCACGTACAACGGCGGCGACGGCTTCGTCAGCGCGCAGGATCCGTCGAACCCCGACATCATCTACGGCGAGTCGCAGGGCGGCAACATCGGCCGCTATCGGGTGTCAACCGGCGAGCGCACCGCGCTCGTGAAGCCCTCGTGGCGTCCGCGCTACACACAGTGGGAAGATTCCATCCTCGTCGACCGGCCCGACACCACGAAGCCGATGTCGAAGGAGCAGGCCAAGCGCCAGGCGGCGCTGCGCGTCGGGCAGAAGAAAGACTCAGTTGACACCGACCTGCGCTGGAACTGGAACACGCCGTTCTTCATCTCGCCGCACAACCCACAGGTGATGTACTTCGGCGCCAGCCGAGTGCTGAAGTCCACCAAGCAGGGCGACGACATGTTCTTCGTTTCGCCCGACCTGTCGTATGCCGACACGGTGAAGATCCGCGTGTCCACCAAGACCACCGGCGGCATCACGACGGACGCCACGGGCGCCGAGACGTTTGGTACCATCGTGTCGCTCAACGAGTCTCCGCTGCGCCCGGGCATTCTGTACGCGGGCACCGATGACGGCCGTCTTTGGTCGTCGTGGAACGATGGCGGGTCGTGGAACGAGCACACCAAGAACGTGACCGGTGTGCCAGTTGGCACGTATGTCTCGCGCATCGAGCCGTCGCATTACGACTCGCTCACCTTCTATGTGACGTACGACAATCACCGTCGTGGCGACTTTGCCCCGTACGTCTTCATGACGAAGGACGGCGGCAAGACCTTTGCGTCGATCAGCGGCAACTTGCCGACGGGTGGCCCCGACTACGCGTACGTGGTCCGCGAGGACCCCAAGAACCAGAACCTTCTGTTTGTCGGCACCGACGTGGGTGCGTACGCGTCACTCGACAAGGGCAAGTCGTGGCAGAAGTTCATGACCGGCTTGCCGGCAACGCCGGTGATGGACCTGGCAGTTCATCCGCGCGACGGCGAACTCATTGCCGCCACGCATGGACGCGGGTTCTGGATCGTGGACATCAACGCGCTGCAGCAGATGGACGCGGCGGTCGTCGCCAAGGCCGCGCATCTCTTCAAGCCGCGCCCGGCTTTCCAGTGGGGTGAGAAGCCATTCGGCGGCGAGTCTGTCGGACAGAAGTTGTTCCAGGTGCCGAGCGCACAGTACGGCGCGGAGATCGTGTACAAGCTCGCGACCGCAAACGCCGGCCAGGTGAAGGTTGTCATCCAGGACGCGTCGGGTGACACGCTGCGCACGCTCAACGGCGCAGGCGCCGCTGGCATCAACCGTGTGACGTGGGACTTCCGTGGCAAGGCGCCGCCGTCGCCCAAGCTGACTCCGGCCGAGGTGCGTGATTCGATCAACAACATCCGCAAGATCATCGTCGCGCTTGATTCGATCGAGAAAGAAGGGACGATGCCCAAGCCCATCCTCGACCGCGTACGGACGGGGCTTACCGGTGGACCAGATGCCATGCAGGCGATGATTACGCAGTTCGCCGCCTTCGGTGGTGGTGGCGGCGGTTTCGGCGGCGGCCAGGCCGGCCGCTGGCAGGATCGTCCGGGTGAGACACCGGCCGCTGCACCGGGTGCGGGTGGTCCGGGCCGCGGCGGCAATCGCCCGGCTCCCGGCGCCGGCGAGAGTGGTGGTGCCGCCCCCGATCAGAACCAGTTGATGAGCGTTTTCCAAGCCATCGGTGGCCGCGGCGCGGGCGGCATGGCCGCGATGTTCGGTGGTGGCGGACGTCGTGGGGGCGGCGGTGCGCCGTTTGTCGGCACCGGCGATTACCTCGTCTCAATCACCGTCGGCGCTCAGACCATGAAGCAGGTGCTGCACGTCGAGCGTATTAGCGGCGGTGGTGGTGGCGGCTTCCCATTTGATGACGACGACGGACGCGATCCATAGTCGCGTGCACGGACAAGACGAGACGGGGGAGCTGCAGACCATCGCAGCTCCCCCGCTTCATTGGCGTTCGCGTCGCGCCTAGTATCGCAGGTACTGCACGTACTTCACGACCAGCCCGCCGCGTGACGGCCGTGACCACGGGATCGGGTGTCCCTCAAGTCCGGTCGGCCATGCGCTGTTCAGCACCACGTACAAGTCGCTCCCTGGCGTGCGCGTCCACCGAAGTCGCGCGTTCAGCGCGCCCCGACTGGCCTCATTGTTCCACTGCGCAAACAGCGTCGTGTTCAGTCGAGGCGTCAGCGCATAGTCGACACGCGTCGTCATCGTGCGCGCGATGAAGCGTGACGAGGGGAAGCGGCCGTCGGTGTATCCGTATGACAGCGACCACAACAGGTGCGGCTGCACGTGTCCCGACAGCGACAGGCTGTAGTCCTCGCCGCCGCCGGTGTAGAACTTCCCGAAGTTCGCCGTCACGTCGAGGCGCACGGCCCGGTTCGCCGCCCCTTCGTACTGGACTTCCCAGCGGTCGAACCAATACGATCCGGGCGCGATGGTCGTGCCTTCGAATACTTCGAACTCCTCTGTCGGCGCGTCTCCTTGCCGCTGCAAGTTGAACTCCACCTGGTCCCCGGAGTTGAAGATGACGCCGAGTGGCCTCACCTCGAACTCCGCGTTGCTCAGCCCGCCGCCGATCCGCTGCACATACTGGTAGTCGATCAGCTTGAACTCGAGTTGGCGCACATACGGAATGTTCGGACGCGGCGCAATTTGCAATTGCCCACCCCACCGCACGATGCCATCGCTCTGCACGAAACCAAGAGACGGATCAAAACCCTTTTCAACCCGCTCCACGCGTTGTGAGATTTCCGCAAAGTCGTTGGGAAAGTCGATCACGAACCGCGAGTAGTTTGGTGATCCGCCCGCGCTGTCGTGCGTCCACGCGCTCGCGGCAAGGAAGATCAGGTTCTGGCCGCGCACGATGAAAGGCACGTCCACGTCCACGCCCGCCGCGGTGGAGAGTCCGCCGTTGCGTTCGTCATGCCCAGTGAACATCGCGCCAATGTACCCGCGGTCCAGCAAGTCGCGCCGCACACGCACCACGGCGTCGGTGGACGGCTGGTCGCCCCCCGTGCGCGTCGCGATTACTCCCGCCTGTTGCTCGCCAATGCGCCCCGACAGCCGCGCACCGGCCAGGAGCGGGATCGGCGATCCGTCGCGCCCGAGTCCGATGCGCCGGCTGTAGAACAGCTGCGTCTCCTCGGTGCGCCCGAAATTGAAGATGCCCGCACCTTCGGTGAAGAACGGGCGTCGTTCGGGCAGGAACAACGGGAAACGAGTGAAGTTGATAACCTGCCGGTCAACCTCGGCTTGCGCGAAGTCGGCATTCGTGGTGAGGTCGAGCGTCAGGCCGCGAGTGGGCGCGACCTTCGCATCGAGCCCGAACGCGCCCTTCATGCCCGCACCGGCCGTCGTGCTGAACGTGCCGTCGGACGCGTAGTCGCGTGAGGTGCCGTTCCCGGTGAGTGACGCATACGGTCGCAGTTCCGCGGTGGCGCGCGGCGGCAGGTCGGCGAACCCGTCCACCACACCCGCCTTTTCTAGAAACCTGATCCCCTCCGTGCGGCGCCACGCTCGCCACAGCACATCCTCGTTCTTCCGTCGGATCACGCGCCGCAGATTCACGTCCCATGCCGTGCTTCCCGCTCTGTAGCGAAGCGTTTGCCATGGGATAAACAACTCGGCCACCCAGCCATCGGCGGTGACCTCCGCGCGCGAATCCCAGACGGCATCCCAGTTCGCGTTTTCACTTTCGAACGACACGACCTCGGCATCCGTCATCGCGCCGTTCGGGTTTACGGCGAACCAGAACGCCGTGCGCTTGTCCTGCAGCGGCGACAACAGGAGCTGCACGCCATCGTCCGTTCCGAGGTCCGTGTCGCGACGCAGCTGCGCGTGCAGGATGCGTCCCGGCTCGCGATCATACGCGTGCACGCCGACCCACAGCCCGTCGCGTGTCGACAGGAATCGCACGACCGTGCGCTCGGTTGCCGGCGCTCCCTCGACCGGATCGCGCTGCCGAAAATCGTCGATGCTGTCGGCGCGCTGCCACGCCGGTTCGGTCAGTCGGCCATCGAGGCGCAGGTTATCGCGCGTGGCATGCACGCGCGGCATTTGGGACGTAAGCTGGGACGCAAGCACTGCGACCAGCGATACAACATGGCGGACGGTATTCATGCCCCTAATTACGGAGTGCGACTTCAATTGTTGCGGCGCGCCCGCCGCTGACTCCTGCATGCCGAGTCGCTACGGAACGATGAGCACACGCACGGCGGGTGACGCGACGCCCGCACGGTCCAACGCGGTCACCACAAGACGGTCAGGTAGCTGACCCTCACCGTTTGGCGTGATTTCCTCACTGCACGCACACGACGCCACAAGCCGGCTTCCCCACGCGCCTCCAATGCGCGACTGCACAAGGTACCAGCGCGCCACTTGCGGCTTCGGCAGCGACATCGTGAGCGTCAGCCCGCTCGTCGCGGCGTGTTTCTGCACGCGTACGGTCGGCGCTGCAGGCGCCTGCTTCGATAGCCACGGCGATGCCGGCACGAGTGCCACATCACCGTACAAGCGCTCCATCAGGCGCGACGCCACGCCGCCCTTGTCGGTGAGGAACGCCTTCATTGAGAAGTGCACGGCGCCCGAACTGCGCGGATAAGCGCGCGTGCTGTCCAGCTGAGCCACGATCTCGTCGACCGTCCACGCGCTGCGTTGGGGCGCGGTGCCGCCGGCTGATGTACTGTCTGACGCCCCTTCGCGCACACGTCCGGTGTAGAGTCCCGGCCAGAGGTGACGCGCCGTCGCGTTCTGCTCGCCCCACCAATGGAGCAGCGCGGGGAAACTCTGTTCCGGCTTCGCGATGGGCCAGTAGAGCTGCGGCGTGAAGTAGTCCACCCAACTGCTCGCCCACCAGAGCTTCGAGTCGGCGTACAGTTGTTCGTACGCGTCGAACCCCTTGATCTGCTCCGGATATCCCGGGCGCCAGATGCCGAACGGCGAGACGCCGAACTTCACCCACGGCTTCGCCCGGTGAATCTGTTCGTTCAACTGGCGAACCAGCGTATTCACGTTCTCGCGCCGCCAGTCGTCGCGCGCGAGTGTGCCACCCGCCTTCTCGTACTTCTTCCAGCTGCGGGCATCGGGGAACTCGGTCGTGCCGTTCGACGTCCGTTCCTTGTACGGGTAGAAGTAGTCGTCGAGATGCACGCCATCGATGTCGTAGCGCCTTACCACATCAAGCACAACGCGCAGCGTGCGCTTGCGCACGGCGCTTTCCCCTGGATCCATCCACAGGTGCGTGCCGTACTTCTTCACGAGCGCCGGTGCGGTGTTGGCGATGTGCCGCCTTGAGAGAGGGCCCTTGGCGCTGGGATGGCGCGCGCGGTACGGGTTGAACCAGGCGTGCAGTTCAAGACCGCGACGATGCGCCTGCTCCACTGCGTACGCCAACGGATCCCACCCCGGCGAGGGGGCGCGACCTTGGCGGCCGGTCAGGTACTCGGACCATGGTTCGATGCTGCTCTTGTACAGCGCGTCTGCTGCCGGCCGTACTTGCAGGATCACGGCGTTTAGGTGTTGTGCCTGCGCGCGGTCAAGGATGGCCAACAACTCGGACTTTTGGTCCGCCGTCGGGAGGCCCGGCGCGGAGGGCCAGTCGATGTTTGAGACTGCCGCTACCCACACACCTCGGAATTCACGACGAAGTTCGGGTGCCGCGCACGTGGTGTCGGCCGCATCGCATGGCACTGCGGCCGAAGGCGGCACGCGCTTTACCCGGGTGGGCTTCTGTGCATACGCCACCATTGGCAGGGTGGCGATGAGTGAAAGAAATCGAAGGGAACGCATGGACAGAATCTAATGCGCACCTTGGCGGTCCACTGGCCCGCCGGACGTTCAAGCGGGATGTTAAGGCGATTCTCTCCATCGCCAAACGTCCGACCTCCTGCCTCCGGTGCCCTTCCGGTCATGACTCTCCGACGCTCACTCGTCGTTCTCTGCGCGGTCATCATCGCTGTCGCCGCGTGCGCGCGCACTCCGGCCAGCCGGTCAGCGCCCATCCATACGCGCGTCGGCCCCGCGAACGGCTCGCTCGTTGTCGTCGGTGGCGGGAACATCGAACCCGAGATCCTCTCCCGCTTCGTTGCGCTCGCTGGTGGTCCTGCCTCGCCGATCGTCATCATTCCTACCGCGGGCGAAGATTCCACGTACCCCGCGAACTGGAACGGACTCAATGGCCTCAAGGCCGTCGGCGCGACGAACCTGACCGTCCTGCACACGTTAGACCGCAACGTGGCCGAGGGCGATTCGTTTGTGGCGTCCATTCGTGCGGCCCGCGGCGTCTGGTTTCCGGGCGGCCGGCAGTGGCGCCTCGTGGATTCATACCTCGGCACAAAGACCGAACGCGAGCTGCGCGCCGTGCTCACGCGCGGTGGAGTGATCGGTGGCACGTCGGCCGGTGCGTCAATTCTCGCCAGTTACCTTGTGCGCGGTGCGCGCGCCGGCAACACCCAGATGATGGCCAAGGGATACGAGCAAGGCTTCGGGTATCTGCGCGACGTCGCCGTGGACCAGCACATCGTGGCGCGCAACCGGCAGAACGACTTGCAGGAAGTCATTTCCGCCCATCCAACCCTACTGGGCATCGGGCTCGACGAAGGCACCGCCCTCGTGGTGCGCGGCGATCACGGCGAAATCGTCGGCCGCGGCAAGGCGTTCGTGCACAATGGACGCGACACCAACGACCCTGGACATCCTTATCTCACACTGCTCCCAGGCGACGAATACAACCTCGCCGCACGCCACGTCGCCGCGCGCGCAGCAGACGGCGGTCCGCTCGATGAGTCGTTCGTGGACTCGCTCTTCGCCGACTTCAACACCCCGGCGTCTCCCGGCGCGGCGGTGCTCGTCGCCATGGACGGTAAGGTGCTCGTTGCCAAGGGCTACGGCCTCGCCGATCTCGAGGCGCGCTCGCCCGTGACGCCGCATACGAATTTCCGCCTCGCGTCGGTCACCAAGCAGTTCACCGCGATGGCAGTCATGCTCCTCGTGCAGGACGGGAAACTGCGCCTCGACGAATCGCTCACGGATATCTTCCCCGGCTTCCCTGCCTACGGCAGCCGTGTCACCGTGCGCCACCTGCTGACGCACAACGGCGGCCTTCGTGACTACGAAGACTTCGTGCCCGACTCGCAGGCCACGCAGGTGCTCGACGCCGATGTCCTGCGACGCATGATGACGCTCGATTCCACCGACTTTCCGCCTGGCTCGCGTTTCCGCTACAGCAACACCGGCTATGCGATGCTGGCGATGATCGTCGAGAAGCGCTCCCGCACGCGATTCGCCGACTTTCTCAAGTCGCGCATCTTCGACCGCGTCGGCATGCCGTGGACGCTCGCGCGCGAGGAAGGGCGTACGCCGGTGCAACGCCGAGCCTATGGCTACTCACGCCGCGGCGGCGCCTGGGTCCGCACCGACCAGAGCAGCACCTCCGCTGTACTCGGAGACGGCGGCATCTATTCGTCTGTTTCGGAACTCTATCGCTGGAGCAGCGCGCTCGAGACCCGTGAACTGCTGAGCGATTCCATCCGCGCGCTGATCTTTCGGCGTGGTACGCGCTCCGACAGCGCGGGCGTGGACTATGGTTTCGGCTGGTATCTCGAAACCAGGCATGCCTTGCCGCGCACCCGGCATACGGGAACCACCGTCGGCTTTCGGAACGCAATCATTCGCTACCCGACCCTGCGCGCGACGATCATCGTGCTGACCAATCGCGCCAATGCCACCGCCGCGGCGCTGGCTGACAAGATCGCCGACCGGCTCACGAGGGTGTCGCGTGTATCGCCCGGGACCGTGCAGCAGAGCGGCGTCACGGCGTCCTTCCGCGGCTTCAGTGCGGTCAGCGGTTTCATCGCGTGGGCTGGTGGAAGCCGCGGCACGGTCCTGCGCACGGTAAACGGCGGCATCACGTGGGAGAACGTCTCGATCTCCGGGGCCGATTCGCTCGACTTTCGCGACGTGTACGGCGTGAGTTCGCGTGTGGCCTACGCGATGAGCGCTGGTCCCGCCGAACGCGGACAGGCGCGCATCTATCGGACGGTGGACGCCGGGCAGCACTGGATCCTGCAGTGGAGCGACACCACAAAGGGCGTCTTTCTCGATGGCATGGCTTTTTGGGATTCGTCGCACGGACTCGCGTTTAGCGACCCAGTGGACGGGAAACTCGTGATTCTGCGCACGGAGAACGGCAGCACGTGGGAGCGCGTGGATCCCGCCGGCATTCCGCCCGTGCTTCCCGGAGAGGCTGCCTTCGCCGCGAGCGGGACATCCGTCGCGGTGCACGGTCGCGGAAACGCGTGGATTGCGACCGGTGGTGGGCCTGAGGCGCGCGTCTTCCGGACCACCGACGGGGGCCGCACGTGGCTGGTCTCGAGCGCTGGCATTCCTGCGGGACCGAGCGCCGGGTTCTTCGGGATCGCGTTCACCGACGCCCACCGCGGCATTGCGGTCGCTGGCGATTACACCATCGCTCGAAGCAACGGTGACGTCACGATGGTCACGCAGGACGGAGGGGCAACCTGGACGCGCGCATCGAAGTGGCCGTCGCAGGGCATCACGGGCGGCGTGGTGGCTGTGCGCGGCGCGGCCAAGCCGCTCTTCGCCGCGGTTGGTGCGTACGGCACGGCGTTCTCAAGCGACTTCGGCACCACGTGGACCCGCGGCGACACGCTCACGCTCTACGCCATTGATTTCGCGACGCGCGATAGCGGATGGGCCGTCGGCCCGCGCGGTCGCATCGTTGCATTCAAGGGAAGCACGCCGTGACGTACGACCTCAAGTCCATTCACCTCCCGGTACTCGGTCCCGGCGGCCTCCGAGCGCTCAATGCCCTAGCCGGCACTCCCGGCCTCGGCCCTTTGATCATCAACCGGTTGAGACGCGATGTCGGTCTCGCGGCGCTCACTAGAACGCCAATCGATGAACCGCCCACGTACACGCCAGTCTTGCCCGACATCGCGCCGCCGTTGCCCGCGCTGGACGCGCGTGACGACGACGCACGCGCCGGATTCCGCTATCCCACCGTCGCCGATTATCACGCCGCCTTTCGACGCGGCGCACTGACGCCGCTTGATGTCGCGTCGCGTTTTCTCGCCCAGTGGGAGGAAAGCGAGTGTGGACCGCGACCGTTGTGTGCGTTCATCGCGATGCGCCGCGATGACATCATCGCGCAGGCCACGGCGTCCACCGAACGATGGAAGGCTGGACATCCAATCAGCGTGTTTGACGGCGTGCCGGTTGCGGCCAAGGACGAGATTGATCAAGCAGGTTACCCGACCACGATCGGCACGAAGATCCTGAAGGATGCCGCGCCGGCCGTGCGCGACTGCACGGCGGTCGCCCGTATGCGCTCGGCGGGTGCGGTGATGGTCGGCAAGGCCAACATGCACGAGATCGGCATCGGCGTCACCGGATATAACCAGCACCACGGCTCGGCGCGCAACCCGTACAACGACGTGCATCATACCGGCGGCAGCTCCTCCGGGCCGGGGTGCGTCGTCGGTGCGGCACTCGCGCCGGTCGCCATTGGCGCTGATGGTGGGGGCTCAATTCGATTGCCGGCATCCTTCTGCGGCGTCGTGGGCCTCAAGCCGACGTACGGTCGCATCTCCGAGCGCGGCGCCGCGCCGTTGTGCTGGTCGCTTGCCTACCTGGGGCCGCTTGCGAGCTCCGCGCGTGACGCCGCACTCGCGTATGAGGTGATGGCCGGTGCGGATGTCGAAGATCCGCACTCGCTCGGTCACCCCACCGCCGACATCGACACACTTGCACCGCGTTCTCTCAACGGGGTGACGCTCGGCGTTTACTGGCCATGGTTCCGTCACGCGCAGCCCGAGGTGGTGGCGACGTGCGAACGCCTGCTCGAGCAGATGCGTGCCAAGGGGGCGACCGTCGTCGAGGTTGAGATCCCAGAACTCGAACTCGCACGCGTCGCCCAGTTGATCATCATCACGTCGGAAATGTCGACTGGCCTTTGGCCGCACGTGCGCGATCGGTTCGGCGAGTTCGGGATCGAGACGCAGTTGAATCTCACGCTCGCCCGCCGGTCAACCGCCGTGGAGTACGTGCACGCCCAGCGTGTGCGCACGCGTATCACGGCGCACTTCGAACGCGCATTCGCGCGTTGCGACGCGATCATCACGCCGGCCTCCGGTAATACCGCTCCGCGCATGCACTCGACCGGCGGCGCCGTCTCTGACATCGGCCGGACCATGGAGACCATGCGCTTCGCCTTCGTCTCGAACGTGACCGGCCACCCCGCCATTAGCTTCCCGGCGGGATATGACGCGCACGGCCTGCCCATCGGCATGCAGGCCATCGGTAAGGGGTGGAGCGAGCGACTGTTGCTGCGCCTGGCCGCCTTCGCCGATACCGTCGTCGAGCGCCGCAAGCCGCAGCGTTACTGCGCCCCCATCGAAGCCTAGGCTGATTGCGCGTGCGCAAGTGAAGGGCGCGAAGGGGCGCGAAGATTCCTTTGCGCCCCGTTGCTTTCGTCGTTGCGTCGGGTGGCGGACACCCCCTTCCCATTGGGCAGTAGTCTACTATATTTCGATGTAGTAATACACTTACCCCATCACGCCAATGAGCTTCTTCGCCTCGCTCGCTTCCCTGGTCGGCGGTGCCTCCTTCGGTCCCGAGGAGTTCGACGCCGTGCGCGCCGAACATCCTGCCGCTATCCTGCTCGACGTCCGCAGTCGCAACGAGTACGTGCAGGGCCACATTGACGGTTCCACACTCGTTCCCCTCGACCAGCTTGCCGCGTCGCTGCCACAGATCGCCGCCGCCGATGCGCCGGTCATTGTCATCTGCCACGCCGGCGCCCGCGCCTCCACTGCCGCGTCGGCCCTCCGTCGCGCCGGCAAGGCTGACGTGCACGTCCTCGGCGGCGGTGTATCGTCCTGGGCTAGCTATGGTCGGAAGCTGACCACTGGCGCCAAGGACGTCCCGCTTCGCGACGCGCTCAAGAAAGCGAAGAAGGCCGCTACCGCGTAGCACCCGCGCACGCCGTATCTTTCGGCGTGCTCGGCTATCTCTTCGCCGCCCTGATCGGGCTCGCGCTCGGTACACTCGGCGGGGGCGGGTCTATCTTGACCGTCCCCGTTTTCGTGTACGTCCTCGGGTTCGACCCCAAGTTGGCCATTGCAATGAGCCTGCCAGTTGTGGGCATGGCGGCCCTTGTTGGCGTCGCGTCGCATTGGCGTGCTGGCAATGTGCGCCTACAGACCGCGGCGATCTTCGGCTCGGTCGCAATGGTCGGATCGTACACGGGCGCCCGGGCAAGCGTCTGGTTCAGCGGTCGAGTGCAGCTCCTGATACTCGGCGCCGTTATGATCGCGGCTGCTGTCGCGATGCTGCGTAGCGCGAGGCAAGAGGAGAGTGCGTCGCGTGATGATGCTCCACCGCACCCCGTACCGCTCCTCGCCGTAGGACTCACTGTCGGTGTACTCACTGGCCTTATCGGCATTGGCGGTGGATTCCTTATCGTTCCCGCGCTTGTCATTCTCGGTCGCGTGCCGATGAAGGCGGCTGTTGGCACGTCGCTGCTCGTGATCGCACTTAACTCGGCCTCCGGCTACCTCGGTCATCACGGGCTCGAAGTTGTTCCGTGGGCTTTTGTCGCCCGCTTTGCTGCCGTCGCGGTCATCGGGATCCTCGCCGGGACGGCGCTCGTCCACCACATTTCTACGCGCCAACTGAAGCGCGCTTTCGCGTTCCTGCTCGTCATGATCGGCGCGCTCATCCTCTGGCAGAACCGCGCACAGTTCTAGTGGAGCTCCGCCCATGACCTTCCATGATCGCGCCCGCTTCCCAAAGGGCTTTCGCTGCGCCAGCCGCAACGTCGGCCTCAAGCCCGAGGCGCGTGACCTGACTGCGTTCGTCAGCGAGGTGGATGCTGCTGCTGCCGCCGTCTTCACCCGCAATCAGTTCCCGGGCGCGCCTATCATCCTGGGCCGTGAGACCATCAAGCGCGGTGTGCTGCGCGTGATCATCGCCAACAGCAAGGTCAGCAACGTGGCCACTGGCGCGCGCGGCGTCGAGAACGCGCGTCGCATGGCCGCCGCGGCCGCGGCGGAATTCGGTACCGATGCACGCCAGGTGCTCGTGAGCTCCACTGGCGTCATCGGCGTCCAGCTTCCGGTTGAGAAGATTGAAACTGGTATCCGTGGCATGAAGGCCGACTTGCAGGATGATCCGCTCGTCGGCGCTGAGGGCATCATGACCACCGACACGCATCCAAAAGCACTGTCTGCGTCCGTGGATAGCGCAACGATCACCTGGGTGGCAAAGGGTTCGGGCATGATTGAGCCCAACATGGCCACGATGCTCGCGTACATCTTCACCGACGCTGCTTTCGATGCGGCGACGCTCGACCGATTGCTTCGCGAGGCGGTGCATGTGTCGTTCAACATGCTCTCGGTCGACACCGACATGAGCACGTCCGACACCTGCGCCATTCTCGCGAACGGACGCGCGGGATCTGTGGATCAGAATGCGTTTCGAGAGGTTCTCATCGCCGGGTGCGTGCGCATGACCGAGACCCTCGCCCACGATGGCGAAGGCGCCGAGCATCTGCTGCGCGTGACCGTACGCGACGCCCTCAATGACCACGAGGCGCGTACTGTCGCCAAGTCGCTGGTCAATTCGCCGCTCATCAAGACGATGGTGCACGGCGCCGATCCGAACGTCGGCCGCATCCTCATGGCTATCGGCAAGTGCGTGGACGTCACCGTGAACACGACGGCCACGAACGCTTGGGTTAACGGTTATCAGGTCGTGCGCGGCGGCGAGCGCCTCGACTTCGATGACGCTAGGGTGCGCACCGCGTTGAAGGTGGAGATTGTTGATCTCGAAGTGTCGCTCGGGGCGGGCAACGCTTCGGCGCGGGCGTACGGCTGCGATCTCACCAAGGGTTACATTGACGAGAACGCGGCGTACTACTCGAGTTGACGCTGCACCAGCAGTCGCGCATCGTGGTGGTCGCGCGTCGCATCACCACACAACTACGCTATCGCCTCATCGTATTCTGCGAGATCGCGCAGGCGCCGTGCGCGTCCGACGAGGTACGGCACCGCCGTGACCACGACGTTCGGCCGGAATATGAACGCCGTGCGGATGAAGAGTGCCGTCTTGTTGTGCAGCAAGTGTTCCCACCAATGGCGTGGCACGATTTCTGGCACGACAATGGTCACCAGGTCCGTTTCTCCTCGCTCTGCGAGTCCCTGCACGTAGTCAACGATCGGACGCAGTACCGAACGGAAGGGGGATGGAATCACCACCAGCGGCACACCGATGTCCCACGCCTCCCACTCGGCCTGCAGGCGCTCTGTTGAAGCACCGTCCACTTCCACGTACACTGCGCGTACGTCTTCAGAGATCGTCGTTGCGTACACGAGTGCACCGGCCGTCGGCTTGGAGATGCCGTTGACCGGCACGATAACCGTGTGATGCAGGAACATCAGTGGCGCCTGGCCGGTGTAGGCCACTTCCTTCGAGAAGCGTTCGTAGTGCCGATGGATTGTGCGCAGCATCACGATGATCAATGGGATAATGATGGTGACGATCCACGCGCCCGCCGTAAATTTGGTTACGACTTGCACGACAGCCACCGCGGCGGTTGCGGCCGCGCCGATGCCATTCAGCCAGGCGCGGCGTTGCCACCCATCGTCGCGCAACTTGAACCAATGCACCACCATTCCCGCCTGTGACAGTGTGAAGCAAATGAACACGCCAATCGCATAGAGCGGAATCAGCGCGCTGGTGTCGCCATGAAAGAGCCAGACAAGCAGTGCGGCCATGAGCGCCAGCACGATGATGCCGTTCGAGAATGCCAGGCGGTCACCGCGCGCGGCGAACTGGCGCGGCATGTAGCCGTCGGCGGCGAGAATGCTCGACAAGCGGGGGAAGTCGGCGAAGGCGGTGTTGGCCGCCAGCACTAGCACGGCGAACGTTGCGTACTGCAGTGCATAGTAGAGCCCGCCGCCGCCCAAGACGTGCCGCCCAATCTGCGAGAGCACGGTCTCGCTTGCGCCTGGCATCACGCCGTAGTGGTGCGCCAGATAGCTCGTTCCTAGGAAGAAGGTCGCGAGAATTGCCGCCATCCATCCCAGCGTGGCGGCCGCGTTGCGTGAACTCGGTTTCCGGAATGCGCCGACTCCATTCGAGATCGCTTCCGTGCCGGTCATCGCCACGCACCCTTCAGCAAACGCACGCAACAGCAGGTACGTGAACGCGAATCCGGCGGGGATCCGCAACCCGTGTTGCGCCGCACTGACCGCGTCAACGTGCGGAGTGCTTGTCAGCGGCGCCAGTTCATGACCCATCAGACCGCGCACAATCCCCGTGCCGATCAACAGGAGCATCAACGCGATGAAGACGTATGTCGGCACGCTGAACGCAATGCCCGACTCACGGACGCCCCGCAGGTTCACCAGCATCAGCACGGCGATGGCACCGATGCACAGCGTCACCGCGTGCGGCGCGAGTGAAGGATACGCCGAGGTAATGGCCGCGACGCCGCTCGAAATCGACACCGATACCGTCAGGATGTAGTCGGTGAGCAGGGCGGCGGCCGCAATCAGCCCGGGAGAACCGCCGAGGTTGTCTCTCGCGACGGTATACGAACCACCGCCCGCTGGATACGCGAAAATCGTCTGACGGTAGGAGACCGCCACCAAGACCAGCAGGCCAACGATGACCGCCGAAATTGGAATGACGTAGTTCAGCGCCGCAGCGCCGAGTACGGCAAGCACGAGCAGCGTCTGTTCGGTGGCGTAGGCGACGGACGAGATCGCGTCGGACGACAAGACGGCGAGCGCTGTCTTCTTGTTCAGTCGTTCGTGCTCGAGCCGGTCCGATGGAAGCGGTCTGCCAAAGAGCAGCCGCTTGAAGCCGATAATTGAGGAGGTCACGCTGCACAATTCACCGACTCGCGTGAAGCGCGCGTGAACGGCGGCAAACAACGCACAAATAACGCGTAAAGACGCGTCGCGGCGTCGGTCCCTCTCGGGAGACAACGCGCCCGCGTCCAACTGACTGGAGCGTCAGCTACCGAGCGGCTCGTTTGGCGTGTCCGCGGCGCGTACTTCGAAGATGAAGGCGGCGCCGCCGCCGTCCCGCGGCTCATAGCGCACTCGGCCGCCCTGTGCCTCCGCCAGGCCTCTCGCAATCGACAGGCCTAGGCCCGTTCCGCCTGCATCCGCAGGTGTCCCCGGGGGTCGGTAGAACGGTTCGAAGATCCGCTCGTGCTCAGACTCCGGAACGCCCGGCCCGCGGTCCATGACCGCCAGCGAGATCACCGCACCGTCGCGCCGCACGCGCAGGTCAATCGGTGTGTCCAGCGGCGAGTACTTGGCCGCATTCTCCAGCAGGTTCACGAGAATCCGGAGTGCGTCCGTGAACACGAAACGGCCGCTCAGCAGCTCCTCGGTGCCGTCAATGGCCACAAAACGATCTTTCAGGAGACTGCGCGCCTGTCGTAGGGCGGCCCCGATGAGATCGTCAATCGTCTCAACCGCCGGCGACATGCGGACCGCGCCAGCCTGGATGCGCGACAGCTCAAGCATGTCGCCGATGAGCGTGTTGAGGCGATCTGCGGCCGCCTCGATCTCCTCAGCGGCGCGCGGGTCTCCACCATCCGCAATCTCATGCGCGATGCCCTTGATGCTTGTCAGCGGCGTGCGAAGATCGTGCGAAACCGACGTCAGCAGGGCGCTGCGCAGCGACTCCATGCGCCGCTGTGCCTCAGCGCGCTCGGCAGCCTCCGTGAGTCGCACGCGTTCCACGCCGAGGGCAGCGTAGTACGCCAGTGCGTCCAGCAGTCGTCTCCGCTCCGGTGTCAGGTTGAGGCCTCGTGAATCCTCGATCTGCAAGACACCGACGGTGTTGTCCCGTACGCGCAGCGGCAGGAGCAGTTCGCGTTCGCGGTCGCTGACAGTCGCCTCCGCCACTGAGGGTAGTTCTTCGACAACTTCGCAGTACTCGACGCGAAGAATGGACTGAATCACGCCCACGATTGCCCGCAGGCCGTCCCTGGCGTCCGCGGCGTTCAGCGTCTCCGCGCCCAGCGCTGCCAGCCGGTCGATTTCCGCCGCACGGTCATGCGCTTCGCTCGCCTCGCGATTCGCGCGGTACATCAACTGCGCGGCGACGACGCTCGTCACCACGAACGTCGCGAGCACCAGCAGGTCGAGTGGGTGCGCGACGGTCAGCGTGCCAAGCGGCGGCAGGAAGAAGAAGTTGAACAGGAGAAACCCAGCCGCCGAAACGGAGAAACCCAGCGTGCGACCGCCGGCGCTGCTCGCTCCGAGTACCACGAGGAGATACAGCAACGCCACATGCGCCTTGTCGAGGAACGAGCGCGCCGCCACCATTGCCACCGTCAGCGTGACGAGGGCAGCGAACCACAGCACCCACGTACGGAGCGGCGTCGAGCGGCTGTCGGCCGTCTCTCGAGCATCAGCGCTGCGCATCGGCGTCGGGTTCGAAGCGGTATCCCACTCCGGGCTCGGTTTGCAGGTACCGTGGGCGTATTGGGTCCTGCTCGATCTTCCGTCGCAGGTGTCCGACATACACACGCAGGTACTGCTGTGCATCACCTTCGGAGTTGCCCCACACGGCAGTGAACAGTTGACGATGTGTCAGCGTCTTGCGTGGATTCTCGATGAACGTGCGCAGCAGCGCCCACTCCGTGCGTGTGAGGTGCACCAGGACACCACTGCGCTCCACACGGCGCAGGCCAAGGTCCACCGTGAGATCGCCTATCGTGACGCGTTCCTTGGGCGACGGCTCCGTCAGTTGGCGCGCTCGCCGAAGTTGCGCTCGTGCGCGGGCGAGTAGTTCGACGGTGCTGAACGGCTTCGTCATGTAGTCGTCAGCGCCTGCATCGAGTAGCGCGGCCTTCTCGGTGTCTTCGTGGCGCGCTGAAAGCACGATGATTGGCGCGCGGCTCCAACGGCGGATTTCCCGGCAAACGGCAATGCCCGTCAGGTCGGGGAGCCCAAGATCCAAGATGATCAACGCTGGTAATTCTGCGGCGGCGAGATCAATGCCCTCACGCCCGGTGGCCGCCTCCAAGGCTCGTACGGCTGGCTGTGCCCCCGCATCGCCTGCCGCGAGTGCGTCCGCGTTTAGCGCATTTCGGACGACCCGACGGATCTGTGGTTCGTCATCAATCACAAGCACAGAGAAGGGAACGCCGTTCATACGGACCTTGCGAGAGAGACCATACATGACGCTGTGACATCGCCGTTGCCTGCGAAAGGGGCGGGGCCATGGTTCTGGGATCTTCACGGCCTGTTTACGTCCCTTGCGTCCGCGTTCACGCGAGTTTCACGCGACGCGGCGCATCGTGACTCCATGCGGCAGACACCAGACGCACGTGCGGAGTTGGGATGGCCGGCGGTCTACGCCCTCGTCGAGCGGTGGGCTGACCTGCCGGCGGCGGCGTGGCGCGCATTGCTGGCAGCCGAAGTCCTTGTTCCCCCCGAGAAGACCGCACGCGATCCGGACGCGCTCGAGCGTTGGCTGATCCGCGATCTCGTTGACACCGCGTGGGCCATGGCATGTCGGAAATCACCGCCGCTTCGCGACGACTGGACCGTCCAGGCGCGATCAGCGCTCGAACGGCTCGCGTGGCGTGTCTTGGAACCCCGAGACGCGCGGCATCTCGGATTCGAGAGATTTCGTTGGCCGCCGCTTCGGGGACGTGAACAGTAGGTCCAGCGCGTGCGACAATAACTCGCCGCATTCCCTGCCCCTGCGTGCCACATTCGCAATATCTTTCATGGCATGCATGACGTCTGTCCATGAACCCGCTGGTCGCGCCTTGGCTGCTGCATGAGTTCTTCACGCGCTCGGCCACGCGTTGGCCGCATCGCGTCGCGGTTGACGTCCCGCCCGGACGGCTGCGTCCCTCGCGTCATCGCACCACCTACGCCGAACTCGACCGGCAGTCAAACGCGGTGGCGCGCGCGCTGGCCCCGTTTGTCAATGGCGAATGCATCGTCGCCGTGCTCCTCACACGCACGGGTGCGCATCTCTACGCCGCTCAGCTCGGGGTGATGAAGGCCGGCGCCGCGTACGCGTGCCTCGATCTCGCCTTTCCTGACGAACGCCTGCGCGACACCATCGCCGATGCGCAGCCGGTCGCCCTGTTGACTGATGCCCCCGGAAGAACCCGCGCCATTGCCGCGGGATTCTCTGCCGATCGCATCATTGATGTCGTCGAGATCACGCACGGACATCACCCTGTCGTTGCACCGCCGGAGCCGCCGTGGCTCACGCCGTCGTCACTCGCATACGTCATCTACACGTCCGGCACCACGGGCCGCCCTAAGGGCGTGATGATCGAGCATCGCTCGATCTGCAACAAGGTGCAGTCGGATTTCGACGCATTCAGGCTCACCGCGGATGATCGGGCCGTGCAGAACTCGTCGGCGGCGTATGACTCGTCGGTCGAGGAGTTGTTTCTCGCGCTCGCGGCCGGTGCGACCGTTGTCGTGATGGACGAGGACGCTGTTCGCCTCGGACCGGACATGATTCGCTGGCTCCGTGACGAACAGGTCACTGTCTTCTGCGCACCACCCACGATGTTACGTGCCACCGGATGCGAACAACCGGCTCGCGAACTCCCGGCGCTCAAGCTGCTGTACGTTGGCGGTGAGGCGCTGCCGCAGGATCTCAATGACCGATGGGCGCACGGACGCTCGCTCGTCAATGGGTACGGCCCCACCGAATGTTCTGTCACCTGCACGCGCGCGCACATGATTGTGGGAACGCCGGTGACGATTGGCCTCCCGATCCAAAACGTCCATGCATGGATCGTGGACGAGAACTTGGAGCCCGTCGCGGATGGCGTGCAGGGAGAACTGGTGTTTGGTGGAATCGCGCTCGCGCGTGGCTATTGGAGGCAACCCGAACTCACCGAGCAGCGTTTCCCGCGTCATCCGCGGCTGGGCCGCATCTATCGCTCCGGTGACCTCGCCCAGCGAGAGCCCGACGGAACGCTCATCTACCACGGACGCATTGACGCGCAGGTGAAGCTGCGCGGTTATCGGGTCGAGCTCGGCGCCATTGAATCCGCGCTTGTTGCGTGCGATGGCGTGCGCGAAGCCGTGTGCACCGTGCAGGACGACGACGGCCGACAGACGCTCGTGGCGTTCTTTGTCCCTGAGGCGATGGTGCCGGTGCCTTCGCCGGCCGACCTACAGAACGCGCTGCGCGCCGTCCTGCCGCCGTACATGATTCCCGCACAGATCGCGGCCATTGACGCCTTGCCGACGACGATCGGCGGTAAGCTCGATCGCAAGCAGCTACCGAAGATCAATGGCACACCAAGTGTCGCGGGCGGCGCGGCACCTGACGATCCGCTCGAGCGCACCATAGCCGACGCCATGCGGCGCGTGCTCCGGATGGCGCAGTATCCCGACGCCATGGAAGATTTCTTCACGGGCCTCGGTGGCGACTCGCTTAGCGCCGCCGAGTTGATCACGCGCCTTCGAGATGATGCGCGGGCGGGTGTGCTCGACGTGCGTGACCTGTACGAGGCGCGCACCGTGCGAGCGCTGGCGGCGCGTGTGCGCGAGCGCGGGCCGCGTGGCATCGAGGCGGACGCAGCGGCCTCCGCAGTTGACATCGACATTCCCGTCGTCGGCGTCACGCTTCGCCAGACGCTCTCGCTCCTGCGGTCTCTGCTGGTCGTTTCCGTCACCCTCTGGCTACTCGCCTTCTACCTGTTACCAGCGGTCGTGCTGCGCATCGGCCTCGTGCCGTCCGTGATCCTTGCACCGCCGGTTGCCTTGCTCGCTGTCCTGTTGTGGGCGCCGATCGCTGTGTCGCTGGCGGTGTTTAGCAAGCGTCGCTTGATCGGCACGTACGCCGCCGGTCGTGTGCGCGTGTGGAGTGCCGACTATCTACCGCACTGGCTGGCGCAGCAGTCGGTCAAGGCGATTCCATGGACGCTTCTCGAGGGCACCGAGTTCCAGATCATGGCATTGCGTGCCTTGGGTGCGCGGATCGGCGCTCGCGTGCATATCCATCGCGGCGTCGCGCTTACGCGCGGTGGCTGGGACTTGCTCGACCTCGGCGATGACGTCACGCTGGCCCAGGATTCAGCGGTGCGCATCGCTGAATTGGATGATGGACATCTCGTTTATTCTCCGGTGACGCTTGGCGCCGGTGTCACTGTTGGCGTCCACGCTGGCGTTGGTGGCCACTGCGTGCTTGAGGTCGGCGCAATGCTGGCCGACAACGCCTCGCTGAACGACGGGGCAAGAGTGCCGGCTGGCGAACGCTGGGATGGGCTTCCGGCGCATCCTGCCGGACGCGCGCCGGATCCACCATCTGTTGATCGTACGCGCGACCTTTCGCCCATCGCTTATGCGGCGCGTCTGTTCGGCACACGCCTCGCACTGTCGTTTGTGTTCGCCCTGCCGCTCGGCATCTGCACGTGGACCGCCTTGCGTGTGTTCTCTCTTGACACCAGTGCGGTGCTCGCGTGGTTGTTCAGCGGCGCGATCAGTGTGCGGTTGGTGCTGGTGGCCGCGCCATTGTTCGCGTGTGCCGTGCCGGCCCGCCTCGTGCTCAGCGCCCTCGCCTGCCGTGCCTTGGGTCGCGTTCCCGACGGCAGTGCGTCGCGCTGGACCGGTGCGTACGTGCGCGTCTGGCTCAAACCCGGCCTCGTGGACAACGCCAGCAAGTGGCTCTACGGAACGTTGTTCTGGCCATACTGGTTGCGTCTCGCTGGCATGCGCGTCGGTCGTGATTGCGAAATCAGTTCGCTCATTGACACTATCCCCGAATCGGTGACGATCGGCCGCAAGAACTTCTTCGCCGACGGGATCTACCTTGGCTTCCCGCGCCTGCACCGCGGCGTTGTCACCGTCACCCATACGACCTTTGGCAACACGACCTTTTTCGGCAACGGTGTCATTGTCCCCGGCGGCCAGCGGTTGCCTGATGATCTGCTGCTTGGCATCTGCACGGTGGCTGAACAGTCCTCCATGCGCCCGGGCAGCGCATGGTTCGGTCACCCCGCGTTCGAGCTGCCGCATCGCGAGGTCGTCGAGTACGACGCGCAATTCACGTTTGACCCGACGCCGTGGCGCTACGTCGTACGCATCTTCTGGGAGCTCGCGCGCTTCACCGTGCCGGCGCTCCCTGTTATCGTGGTGCTCGCCTGGTATGCGCTCGTGACCGCCTGGTCGGGCATCTCGCTTCCGCTCTTTCTGCTTGTCGCACTTCCCGCCGCCACGTTCATCTGCGGCGCCGCCTTCACTGCGGCGGTTGTCATCACCAAGTGGTCTCTCCTTGGGAAAGTGCAGCCGGCCATGCATCCGTTGTGGTCTAGCTGGGCGTCGCGCTGGGATCTCATGTGCCTTGCTTGGCATATCTGCGCGGGTCCGTTGGTGTCACAACTCGACGGCACGCTGCTGCTCAACGCGCTGCTCCGCGTGACGGGTGTGAACGTCGGCCGCCGCGTCGTGCTCGGCACGGGCTTCGCCGAGGACTTGCCTGATCCGGACATGCTCACGTTCGAGGACGGCTGCACAGTGGACTGTCTCTTCCAAGCGCACACGTTCGAGGACCGCGTGCTCAAGATGGATCGCATCACGATCCGCCGTGGCGCAACCGTCGGCAGCAGTGCGGTGTTGCTGTATGGTGCCGACATCGGAGCCGGCGCCCGCGTGGCACCGCACAGCGTCGTGCTCAAGCACGAACATCTGCAGGCTCGGCTCAGCTACGCGGGCTTCCCGACGCGGCCGGTTTCGGCGTAGCCAGAACCGCGTCGGCTGAATACAGGAACGCCCGGGCTCGATGCCCGGGCGTTCCGTTGTATAGCGTGCCGCTGAGAGGCGCCGGTCGGAATCGAACCGACGAATGAGAGATTTGCAGTCTCCTGCCTTACCACTTGGCTACGGCGCCTTCGATAGGGAAAGGTAGCTCCCTCGCGCCCGTCAATTCAACCAATTCTCCCAGTGTTCCCCTTCACCTCACTCTTCACCCTTCACCGAACCCTCGCACCCCTCCCCCTTCCCCGTCCCCCATAAGCAAGCATCTTTGGCGCCGTGAGAGTATCTCGACTGACTCTATGGGAGCTCAAATGTTGAACCGCGCCAAACTCCTCGCCCTCGCCTTGCCCGTCGTCCTTTCGGCCCAAGGTTCCAAGCCCAAGCCGATGGCAACACCGACGGACGCTTCCCTCTTTCAGCACCTGCGGTACCGCAACGTCGGCCCCGCCCGGGGTGGACGCGTCACCACCGTGACCGGCGTTCCATCCCAGCCGCACACGTTCTATATGGGCTCCACCGGCGGTGGCATCTGGCGAACCACCGACGCGGGGCAGAACTGGGTTAACATCTCCGACCGCTACTTCGCCGTGGGCTCGATGGGCGCCGTCGAGGTGTCGCTCTCGAACCCCGACGTCATCTACGTCGGCACAGGCTCCGATGGCCTGCGGTCGAACGTCTCCATCGGAAATGGCGTTTACAAGTCCGCCGACGCTGGCCGCACCTGGACGCACATCGGCCTTAGGTCTGTGGGCAACATTGGCGGCATCCGCATCCATCCGTCTAATCCCGACATCGCTTTTGTAGCCGCCATCGGCAATCCTTTCAAAGCCACGAACGACCGCGGTCTCTACCGAACCACCGATGGCGGCAAGTTGTGGCAGCGCGTCCTCTACGTCTCCGACTCCACCGGCGCCGTGGACGTGGAGTTCCAGCCCGGCAACCCGAATACCCTCTACGCCTCGATGTGGCGCGCCGAGCGCAAGCCGTGGACGATCATCTCGGGCGCACGTGAGGGCGGAGTATACAAGTCCACCGACGGCGGCAGTACGTGGAAGAAGCTGGCCAACGGACTCCCCGGCGACCTCGTCGGCAAGAGCAACATCGCGGTCACGCCGGCTGATCCGAACGTCGTCTGGGTCCTGATCGAAGCAAAGCCCGGCAACGGCCTCTATCGCTCCATCGACGCCGGCGAGTCGTTCACGCTCGCCAGCGACTACACCCAACTCATCACGCGGCCGTTCTATTACACCAACATCACGGCGCACCCCAAGAACGCCAACACGGTCTGGATCGGTGCCGAGGGCTTCAACCAGACTACTGACGGCGGCAAGACTTGGCGTCCCGTCAGCACGCCGCACGGCGACAATCATGATCTCTGGGTCAACCCCGACAGCCCGCAGATCATGGTGCAGAGCAACGACGGCGGCGTCACGGTCACGCTGAATGGCGGTCGCACCTGGTCTACGCTCTACAATCAACCCACGGCTGAGATCTATCAGGTCTACACCGATAACCAGTTCCCGTATCGCCTCTACGGTGCGCAGCAAGACAACAGCACGCTCATCGTCCCGTCGCTTCCGCTCTCGTCCGGACGCCCTGATTCGCCAATGCAGGAGTGGCGCACCGGCCCCGGCTGCGAAACGGGCCCGATCTTCCCGCACCTCACGAATCCCGACACGGTGTACGGTTCGTGCAAGGGCCAGTTCTCTCGCCTGCGCATCAAGAGTGGCAGTGAGAAGCAGTATTGGGTGGGCGCCCAGTCGCTCTACGGCAACGCGTCCAAGGATTTGATTTACCGCTTTCAGCGCGTTTCGCCCATGGAGTTCTCTCCGTATGATCCGCGGGTTCTTTACTACGGCTCGCAGTTCCTGCACCGCACTCGCGACGAAGGCGTGACTTGGGAGACGATCTCGCCCGACCTTACCGCCAACCCGCCCGAGTTGCGCGGCCACTACAGCGGCGAACCCATCACGATTGACGGCACTGGCGAGGAGATGTACTCCACGCTCTATGCCATCCGCGAAGCGACCTTGGAGAAGGGAGTCATTTGGACGGGTGCCAATGACGGCCCGTTCTACGTGACGCGCGACGACGGGAAAACGTGGAAGAACATCACTCCCAAGGCGCAGCCCGCTGGTTGCCGAGTGCAGAACATCGAGCCCTCGCCGCACCGTCGCGGTTCAGCCTACTACGCGGCCTACTGTTACTTACTCGGCGACTTCAAGCCGTACCTCTGGCGTACCGACGACTACGGCGCGTCATGGACACTCCTCACCGACGGCAGCAACGGCATTCCCGCCAACGAACCCACACGCGTCGTGCGCGAAGACCCGAGGCGTGAAGGACTGCTCTACGCGGGCACCGAGTTCGGGATGTACATCTCGTTCGACAACGGCGCCACGTGGGCCTCGTTCCAGCAAAACCTCCCGCATACCCCCATCACCGACCTCAAGGTCCACCAGCACGACCTCGTCATCTCCACGCAGGGGCGCGCGTTCTGGATCCTCGACAACGTCACCACGCTGCATCAGCTTACCGCCAGCCTGGCATCGAACGTCACACTCTTCACGCCGCGCGACGTGATCCGCGTGCGCTATGCTGGCACTTTCGGCGGCGTCGAGAGCACGCGCGATGCGAGCGCCGACCCGCAATACCCGCCGCCTGGTGCGATGATTGATTACTACATCCCCACGTCGTACACGGGGACGCTCACGCTTGACATCCTCGACGCGAAGGGTACTGTCGTCCGTTCGTTCTCGGCCAGTGATGCCGAAGCCGCCCCTGCTGCGCGCGGCGGCCGCTTCGGCGGTGTCGCCTCGCGTCTCACGAAGAATGCGGGGATGAACCGCTTCATTTGGGACCTCACCACCAACGGTCCGTGGACCGCAGGCGTTGGCGCCGGCGGCGGCCGCAGTGGTGGCGGTCCGGCCGTCGTCCCAGGCCGGTACACCGCGCGCCTCACCGCAGGGACCGCGCAGACGCAGCCGTTCACCGTGCGCGTCGACCCGCGCTCGGCCGCCGATGGCATCACCGTGGCCGACTTGCAAGCGCAGTACGACCATAACATCAAGGTCCTCGAACTTGTGAGCGAGGTGAACAAGCTCGTCGCCGCACTTGAAGAACAGCGCACGCGACTTGCGAAGGCCGCCGGCGTCGCCGTCGACACGGCGAGATCGGTGAATGAGATCCGCGCCACAGTCGTCATGCCGGCGGTGCGCTACAGCAAGCCGGAGCTGCAGTCGCACATCCAGTACCTCTACGGCATGACCAACCAGGCCGACCAGCGCATTGGCCGGGACGCCACCGCGCGTTACGTCCAGCTTCGCAAGGAACTCGACACCACCATGGCCAAAGCCCGGGCCCTCCTCGGCCCGAACTTCGCGCGTGATAAGGTCGTGCCGTGAAGCATCGGTCGCTCCGCTGGGTCGCCGTGCTCGGCACCGTCGCGTTCGTGCTGGCGATGCCGCGGCCTGACGGCATCACTCCGCAGTCGTGGGGACTGCTCGCGATCTTCGCAGCGACCATCGTTGGGTCCATCGCCCGGCCCGTCGCGGCTGGTGCGGTGGTCTTTCTCGGAATCTGCGCCATCGCGCTCTTCAACGTCATGCCGCCGAAGGATGCGCTGGAGGGATTCGCTGATCCGATCGTTTGGCTGGTGCTCTGCGCCTTCTTCATGTCGCGCGGCGTTCTCAAGACGGGACTCGGCCGGCGCATCGCCTTCCTGTTCATCCGTGCTATCGGGCAATCGTCGCTGGGCCTGTCGTACGCGCTCATCTCCACCGACACCCTGCTCGCGGCCTTCGTCCCCAGCAACGGCGCTCGTGCCGGCGGCGTCATCTACCCTGTGGCCACGTCACTCGCCGAAGCGTATGAGTCGCACCCGGGTGGGACTGCCAGGCGGCTTGGCGCGTTCCTCCTCTTCGCCATCTATCAGGGCGACGTGCTCGCGAGTTCGATGTGGTGGACAGGACAAGCCTCCAATGCACTCATCGCCAAGTTCGCCTTCACAACGGCGAAGATCGACTTCACCTACGGCAAGTGGATCCTCGGCTCCGTCGTGCCGGGGCTCGTCCTGCTGGTTCTCGTTCCGCTCACGCTCTATCGGCTGTATCCACCGGATGTCAAGCACACGCCGGGTGCGGCGAAGATCGCTCGTGAGGAGCTCGCGCGGCTCGGCCCTATGTCGCGTCCTGAGCGCACCATGCTGCTGGTGTTCATGCTCGTCGCCGGCTTGTGGATGACCACCGCCTGGCACCACATCAACTACGCCGTCGTCGCCCTGCTCGGCATCTCGGTGCTCTTCCTCACCAACGTGCTGTCCTGGGATGACATCACAGGAGAGCGTCCAGCATGGGACGTCTTCATATGGTATGGCGGCCTTGTGCGGATGGCTGAGGCACTCGGAGAAACTGGCATCACGCGCAAGTTTGCGGAGTATGCCGCGTCAATGACGGTCGGCTGGACTTGGGGCGCCGCGCTCGCCGTGCTCGTGCTCATCTATTTCTACGCGCACTACGGATTCGCGAGCATCACAGCGCATGCCACGGCGATGTTCACGCCGTTTCTTGTGGTGGTTATCGCCGCTGGCGCGCCGCCGTTGCTTGCCGTGTTGTTACTGGCATACATGTCGAACTTGAGCGCGTGTCTTACGCACTACGGCACGACGCCAGCACCTATTTACTTCGGCTCGCGCTACATCACACAGCGTGACTGGTGGCTGTACGGACTGATTATCTCGCTTATTTCAATCGGCGTGTACGGGACAATCGGCCTAGCGTGGTGGAAGTTGCTGGGCTGGTGGTAACAGCCACTACTCCGCCCAGAACTTCCACACCGTCCGCGATCGATATGTCTCCCCCGGCCTCAAGATCGTGCTGGGGAACGACGCTTGGTTCGGCGAGTTCGGAAAGTGCTGTGTTTCAAGGCACAGACCGCTGCGGCGCTGGTACACCTGTCTTCCTTTGCCCGTCAGCGTTCCATCGAGGAAGTTCCCCGAGTAGAACTGCACGCCTGGTTCCGTCGTGCGCACTTCGAGGGTGCGCCCGCTCGATCGCTCCTTCAGCACAGCGGCCAACGCCAGTCCAGTGTCGGGCCGAGTGAGGACGAAGTTGTGGTCGTACCCGCCGCCGAACCTGATCTGCTGGTGGTCCGCATTGATGCGCTCGCCAATCGCGTGCGGTGCCGTGAAGTCGAATGGCGTCCCGGCTACGGGGGCCAGCGTCCCGGAGGGAATCAGCGTCGTGTCCACCGGCGTGTATCGATCTGCGGCCAGCGTCAGCACGTGGCCGAGTATGTCACCGCGGCCTGCGAGGTTGAAATACGAATGCTGCGTGAGGTTTAGCGGTGTTGTTTTGTCGGTGGTCGCCACGTACGCGATCTCCACTTCGTTGGCGTCGGTCAGTGTGTAGCTCACCGATGTGGCCAGCGTTCCCGGATACCCTTCCTCACCATCCTTGCTCTCGTACCGGAACGTGACCTTTGATCCCCGCGCCGTGTGCGCGGTATCTGCGCTCCACACCACCTTGTCGAATCCCTTGAGGCCGCCGTGCAAGGCGTTCGGCCCATTGTTCACCGCAAGCGTGTACGACTTTCCGTCGAGCGTGAACCTCCCGTTCGCGATCCGATTGCCGTAACGCCCTACCACGGCGCCAAAGTACGGCGACGACGACACGTACCCCGCCAGCGAGTCGTACCCGAGCACGACGTCACCAGTCGCGCCAGTGCGGTCGGGCACCTTCAGTGATACGATGATTGCGCCGTACGTCATGGCGCGCAGCTCGACCCCGTGCGCGTTCGTGAGCGTGATCAGCTCGACAGACTCGCCGCTGGGAGCGGTGCCGAATGGCTCGCATTTCATCGGCGAGGCGCCCGCAGCGGTGTCGCTGATGGCACGGCACGCCGTACCGGCAAGCACAAACCAAAGAAGGACTGGGCGAATACCGGCGCTCTGCAAAGCATGCATGCGTGGTTCCTCGGTTCCGGCGTAAGACTAGTCTCGTAGTACAAACAGCACCGTCGGGTCAATCGGATAGCGCCCGAAGTGCGATCCATAGATGGCGAGCCCGCCCGGCAGCGCATCGCTCACGTCGAGGCGAATCGTGATTTCACCCGTTCGCCCGGCGTCGGCGATGGCTGCCGCGCTCAAGGGAATGCGCAGTAGTTCTCCATACGACCCTGCCTCGTGAAGGGTCCGGTCGTATGGTTGCGCGTGCCAGCTCAGGACGCCGCGTGAATCCGCCGGATCATCCGGTAGTTCGTATCGGCCGGTAACCCTGCCGTTCACCATCGCCGTTACCGCGCTCGGATACTTGTACGCGCTCGTCATCGGGTAGCTGTTCTTGTTCGCACTGCGATCGTGGAAGCCGCCGCCGCGCATGTAGTCGCCGCCGCCGGATGCTGTCGTGTCGCGGTCCTTGCCGTTCAACCGCTTGGCCGACGCCTCCACTAGAAATGTCGCGCTCGCCACGTCGCTCGCCTTGAGCCCAGCCGGCCATGGCAGACGGTACTCCACGTACCCGCTTCCCGCACCGTTGAACTTCTTGTCGCCCAGCACGGTCCATTGCTTCTGCGACCACTTGGCGTCGCGCACCGTCGTCGCTCCGACGCTCGTCGCGCGTACACGTCGACCGTCAGCCAAGGTACCGTTCGTTGGCGCAGCGCCACCCACCACGAACAACGTGAAGTTGCGGTGCAGCACCGCCCCTGCCGCGTCCTCCAAGCGTACCGCAAGCACCGACACGCTCGGTTCATTGGGCATCGTCACCACGAGCGGAGCCAGCGGCGCCGACATCCACGGCTTGTACGCCACCCGCATCGCGTACGTGCCGTACGTGCGCCGCTCGCCGAATGTACTCCACCCATACAGCTCGGCGCGCAACGTCAGTGAATCGCCGTGGGCGATGCTCCCGCTCAGGAACGACGCATACAGCGGCACCTCCACGCGCGAGCCCGCCGTGACATCGTGGCTCAACAACGAATCGCCCACGGCGATGTACAGCGGCGCATGCAAATCGCGAAGCGACATGCCGGGGACCACGTCACCTAACCCTGTCTCTTTCCACGTCCGGTCGAAGCGCCAGTATCCGTTCCACTCGTTGATGACGTCGTGGTGTTCCGTGTACAACCACCCCGCAACTTTCGGATGTCGGCGGAAGGCGTCGATCGCGCGGTGGTAGTCCCAGCTCCAGTCCACGTCCCCCGTGCTGCCGGAATACCCCCACACGTTGCCGAACTCCGAGTTCAGCATCGGCTGTCGTCCTTGCGCCCAGCCCGGCTGGAAGTGGAACGGCGATCCCGTAAACGTGCTGTCGCTCAGCCACTTCACGTAGCTCGACCAGCGCCACCCAGGCAGGTACTCGTGCCAACTGTTGAGGTCGGTTTCTGTGTGTCCCACGCCGCAACAGATCGAGTTGTCTTCGATGAGGCGCGTCGAGTCGAGCGACTTGGCCAGCCGGTACACGCTCGCCACCTTGCGCTGCGTCTCCTGCGTATAGCGGTCGCGGTCGCCAACCTTGGAATGTAATCCCCATGTCTCGTTGAACATCACGTACGAGAAGACGGCGGGATGGTTGTAGTCGCGGTCAATCATTCCCCGCAGTGCGTACTCGTGCTCGCGGAAGGCCGCGGAATCCGGCGGCCCCCACCAGTTGGGCACGTCTGCCATGATCAGCACGCCCAACTTGTCGGCCCAGTAGAGTTTACGCGGTAATTCGATCTTGATGTGTTCGCGCAGGCCGTTCAGCCCGATTTGACGCGCCAACAGGATTTCGTTGCGCAGCGCGCTGTCGGTTGGGAACGTGTAGTACCCGTCGGGATGATACGCCTGATCGAGCGCGAGCTGTAGGTAGACAGGTTCGCCGTTGATGGCCACGTACGGAATCTCCGTCCCGGGCAGGTTGACCACCGAGATGGTACGCATTCCGAAGTACGTCTTCACG
>JAHFCU010000017.1 GCA_023249305.1 Gemmatimonadota bacterium | reverse complement strand
ACGGACGGCGCGGCCCACGGCTCGCCCCAGTGCGTCAGCCAGCCGGGATATGTCTCCGACGAAAAGATCGGCACTCCCGGTACGATAGAACGCGCGAGGTCCCAGTGCTTCTCGTCGGATCCGCTATCGAGTCCGATCGCACCGCCGTCCACGTGCCCAGCTTCGAGCATGTACGGCGTCGGGCCGTCGGATGAGTAGAACGGCACGTCAATGCCGTGCCGCACCCACGTGTCCTTGAGTTGCGCGATGTACGCGCGGTCGTTGCCGTAGCTACCGTATTCATTCTCGACCTGCACCATCAGGATCGGGCCGCTGTGCGTGATCAAGAGCGGACGCACGACCTCGGCGAGCCGCGCGATGTAGCGCTCGGCGGCGGTGATGTAGCGAGGATAGAGCGAGCGAATGCGCAACTCGGGATCGCGCAGCAGATACGGCGGTAGGCCGCCGAAGTCCCACTCGGCGCAGACATACGGACCCGGGCGCAGCAGCACCCACATTCCTTCTTCCTGTGCGATGCGGATGAAGCGCGCAATGTCATGGTTGTCGGTCGTGAAGTCGAAGTGGCCTTCGGTCTCTTCGTGGTAATTCCAGAAGATGTACGCCGCGATCGTGTTGAGTCCCATCGCCTTCGCCATGCGAATGCGATGCCGCCAGTAGATGGCGGCAATGCGCGCCGGGTGCATTTCGCCCGAGCGAATCCAGAATGGCTTGCCATCCAGCAGGAAGTCGGTTGCCGAGAGCGCAAAGGTGTGGCGTGCGGCGCTCACGGCGGTGTGTGCCGCAGGCGCGGTGGGGCGCGGCGAGACTTGCGCACCCGCAGTCGGCACGGCAACCAGCGCTATCAGGGTGGCGGCGACGATCGATTTCATGGCACGAATGTGCGGCGCGGCGCGCGCGGGTCAAGCTTGTGTCGCGGTGTCTGCGCTCAGGGAGTGCGCAGAACGAGGCGGCGTTCGGCGACCACGTAGGTGACGAGCACGACACTGCGGGGCGGCACCGTGAACGTCGTGTCAATGCGCAGCAGCGAGGGAAGTGACTCCGAACGCCGAGTGCGACGCTCCTGCGCTTCGCGCGTCTCGCGGTTCGCGTCGGCGGAGCCGCTGGCGACGGCGGCGGATTCGGCAGCGTCAGAGCGGGTGTCGGCTTCGATGCGGCGGAGCTCGAGTTCGATGCGCCGCGACCCGGCGCGGAGGGCAAACTCGCGGAAGACGTGCATCGAACGATCGTGCCGAAGCCCGCCGCCGCGCACGGTGTCGCTCACGAACACACGGCCGTCGGTTCGGACCGTCACGCCATACGTGGCGAACTGCCCCTCGCATTCCCAGCGCATGCGCATGTGCGCCGGTCGTGCGGCGAGTTCGGTATCACTCAAACGGTGACAGCTCTCAATGCGCTCAGGCCGCGCGGACCATGACAGCCGAAGGACAGCGGCATCATCCGAGGCGGTCTGCATTGAGGTGAGCGACCCGGCCCGCAGCAGGGCGAGTGTGGCGATCGACGCGACGCCTCCCACGAGTCGTCCGAGCACGGCGCGCGTGGTCATTGGCGCTCCACTCGCGACGCAAGTGGTTGCGGGTCGCACAGCGCGTCGAGGTCCTCATCAACACTGATGAGCGGTTCGGGCGGCGCGGGCGCAAGCCGACGCGTGAAATCGTGCCAGGCAACGAGCGTCCCCGCGAGATCGCCGGCGGCCATCACGCCGATGGCGACGCGCTGGCGGTCAACGCGCGCCTGCAACTCAGCTTCGCGATCGTTGTACAGCCGTTCATGCAACCACTTCGGGCCCTCGCGGCCGCGGCAGTCGCGAGGCGGGCAGGTGAAGACCATGACGCCCGCTGCCCCACCGCGAAGTGAGAGCTCGATCACCGACGAATGCAGGTTGCCGGCGCAACCCAGCAGCTCGACGTGCGCGCCTGCCGCGCGCAATGGCGCGAGATGTGCGGGCGCCGCATGCTCGCAGCAGATGGCCACGACGCGACCGCTGAATCCCGGCGGTGACGCGCCAAGGACGAGGCGCAGGGCCTCCAGCTGATCGCGTCCCGCACGGTGTGCCGGACCGACGCCCATCGGGGCGCACGATCCGGCGCAGATGCCGCAGCTCACGCAGCGCGATGGGTCCACGCGCGCCACGAGCGTCGTGCGGCCATCGGTGCGAGGGATCATCGTGATCGCTTCCCACGGGCAATCCACCGGGCACTGATTGCATCCCGTGCAGTGGCGATCGTCAACCACGCTCGGCGCATCCTTGCCCGTGCGCGGTCGGCGCGTCACGACGGGAATGATCAGTGCCACGCCCAGCGTCGTCGCGGCGCCGGTCCAGGCGAGCCACGGCGGCAAGGCATCGGCCCACGGCAGCCAGAAGGCGTAGAACAAATCCACAGCCACGTGCGGCGCGACCGCGAGCATGTTCGCCTCGCCGGCAAGCGGCGAGGGCGCGAGGATGGACAGGGCGACGAGCGCCCCGATGCCGACAATCAGCAGGGCACGCGGCGGCGACAGCGTGGGGCGAGCGAGCCGTGAGAGGTGGATCCAAAGTCCCGCGGCCGCGCCAAGGGGAAGGGCGACGTGCAGGAAGAGATTCAGAAAAAAGAAGGCACCCGGAATGGGCTGGTCACCGGCGAAGATGCGGCGCATCGGCTCGGAGAGCACCGGCAGTGCATCGAAGAGCCGTGCGCCGCTGATCGCGAGGCGCGCGCCGAACGCATCCCAGACCATCACGTAGCCGGTCCATCCACTGGCGAGGAGGACGGCAAGCAGGATCACGCCCGAACTCCACGCGAGGGCGCGGGCTCCCCACGCCCGCGCCTGGGCGAACATGCGCCAGGCGTGAAGGGCTACGGCGACGACGAGCGCGTCGGAGGCGAAGCGGTGCAGGGAGCGCAGCCAACGGCCGAGCCACGGATCGGCCTGCAGGTGCGCCACCGAGGCCCATGGTGCTCCCACTCGATAGAAGAGAAGCAGATAGAGGCCGGTGGCGATGAGGACCGCGAGCAGGGCGACCGCGATGGCGCCCGTCTGGTAGATCGGATTCAGGTGCCAGCCGTACAGCCGGTTGGCGGCCGCGTCGGCGGCGCGCAGGAGGCGGTGGGCGGGGCGTTCGAGTGCGCGCATGGAGATCCCTCTTGCGCAATATTTATCATATCCACATGATAAATACAACCGAGGCCGGCCGGCGGCGGACGCTGGGCCACGCCCACACCCGATTCCCCTATGTGGATCTCCGGCACCTCCCAATACGCCATTCGCGCCGTCGTCTTCGTTGCCGGCGCGGGAGGGGGCGCGCCCGTGCGGGTCGGTGAGGTCGCGAAGGCCCTGCAGGTGCCGCGCAATTACCTGTCGAAGACGCTCCATGCGCTGTCGCGCGACGGGGTGCTGACGTCTACGCGCGGCCCGCGCGGTGGCTTTCGACTCGCGGTGCCGCCCGGCCAGCTCACACTGGCACGCGTCGCCGCGCCGTTCGATGACGTGGACTCGAAGCCGTGCCTGCTGGGCCGGACGCAGTGTTCGGGCCGGCGTCCCTGCGCCGCGCACGCGCAGTGGGGCGCGGTCTCCGCCGCGTTGCAGCAGTTCTTCTCACGCACGACGATCGCTGACCTCATGGACGGCGGTCGCCGAGCCACCGCACGACGGTTGCACCCTCCCGCCGCTGCACGCCGCGCACGCGTGCGCGACACGTAAGCCCACCACCATCCCCGGGGGTTCCATGCCCGACGCGCCACCCCGCGCTGCTCCGCCAGGTGCCGCCTCGGAGACGCCGCCGCTGCCGCAGCGACTCTTCGACAATGTCTTCCTGCTGCTCGCGCTCGGACTCGTCGTGATGCTTGTCGTCTACACCGGCTGGGGCATGTGGGAAATCCTCACGATGCCGGCTGGCACTCTTCCCTGAGGTTCCCATGCTGACCAAGGTGCATACGGGCCTCGATCCCGTGCCGGGCGTCTGGTGGAAGCCGGCGCACAAGGCCGAGAAGGTGTGGGTGGCGATTGCCTTCGCGTGGTGCATGGTGCTCTTCGCCATGATGCCGCTCTGGCACTGGAAAGGCGGGCAGAACCCATCGGGTGTGCGGCGTCGCGTGGATCCGCAGAAGTTCTTCGCGCGCACCATGGAGTTCGCCAAGCAGTACAAGATCGGCGACGACCGGGGCATCCCGATCGTGGCGCCGCCGGTGGGCGCCGAGGTCTACCTGACGGGCATGACCTTCCAGTGGTACCCCATCCTCCAACTGCAGGCGGGGGCGAAGTACAAGCTGCATATGTCGTCGCTCGACATGAACCACGGCTTCAGCTTGTTCCCGATGAACATCAACTTCCAGGTCGTGCCGGGCTACGACTACGCGCTCGACGTCACGCCGACCGCCGCCGGGGACTTCCGCATCATCTGCAACGAGTTCTGCGGCATCGGGCACCATACTATGGTAGGCCGCGTGATTGTGGTTGACGCGAGTGGCAAGCCGGTCGCCGACAACGCCAGCGCCGTCGTTCGCGACCGGGAGGCCAAATGAGTGCCGCCGCATTTCCGCACCGTGTCTGTCCGGCCACCGGGCTCAAGGTCTCGACCAAGGCCGAATCGCTCATCAAGGTGAACGCCGTCGTCGCGGTGGTGTCGCTGCTCGTTGGCGCGATCGCCGCGTTGCTGCTTGTGCTCACGCGCTGGCAGGCCGTGCACCTGCTCCCCGCGGTCTGGTACTACCGGATCCTCGGCGTGCACGGCATGAACATGCTGATCTTCTTCATCATCTACTTCGAGATGGCGGTGCTCTGGTTTGCGAGCACGGTGCTGCTCAACAGCCGGCCGGCGACGCCGCGACTCGGCTGGTTCAGTTTCTTCCTGATGATCGCCGGCTCGGCGCTCGTGGAGTGGGCGCAGTGGAGCGGCCGCGCCGACGTGCTGTTCACGTCGTATCCGCCGCTGAAGGCGCATCCGCTGTTCTACCTGGGCATTATCCTGTTCGCGGTCGGGGCGTTGACAGTCGTCGGGATCTTCTTTGCGACGCTCGTGATCGCCAAGCGCGAGAAGACCTACGAAGGGTCAATGCCGCTCGTGGTGTACGGTGCGGCCACGGCCGCGATCATCGCGGTCATCACGCTGCTGCACGGCGCTCTCATCTACATTCCGACGTTCCTGTGGTCGCTCGGGCTTATCAAGACGGTGGATCCGGAAGTCTACCGCCTGTTCTGGTGGGCGCTCGGCCACTCGTCGCAGCAGATCAACGTGGCGGCGATGGTGAGCGTCTGGTACTTGCTGAGTGCGCTGACCATCGGCGGCGTCGTGTTAAATGAAAAGGTGAGCCGGTCGGCCTTCGTGTTGTACGTGTTGTTCATCTCGATGGCGTCGGCGCATCACCTGCTCGTGGATCCCGGCTTCAGCTCGGCGTGGAAGATCGTGAACACGTCGTACTTCATGTACATGGCGGTGCTCGCGTCCATGATCCACGGCTTCACGGTGCCGGCCGGCATGGAACTAGGCATGCGCCTGCGCGGCTACACCGACGGCCTATTCGGCTGGCTGCGGCGCGCGCCATGGGGCGATCCCGGCTTCAGCGCGATGGTCTTCTCGATCGTCGTGTTCGGCTTCGTCGGCGGCATCACCGGCGTGACGCTCGGCACCGAGCAGATCAACATCATCGCACACAACACGCTGCGCATCCCTGGGCACTTCCATGCGACGGTGGTGAGCGGCACCGCGATGGCCTTCATGGGCGTGACGTACTACGTGCTGCCGCTGATCTTCCAGCGGAAGGTCGCATTCTGGAAGCTGGCCAAGATCCAGCCGTACCTGTTTGCCCTCGGCATGCTGCTGCTGTCCATGGGCATGACGTTCGCGGGGAGCTTCGGTGTGCCGCGTCGGCACTGGGACATCTCGTTCTCGCAGGCGCCGTTCGACGTGCCGTTCAACCCGGCGGTGGACTTGGTGCTCGCGGTCATGGGCATCGGCGGCATACTCGCCGTGACTGGCGCGCTCTCGTTCATCGCGATCGCCGTGAAGTCCGTGTTCTTCGGCGAGCCGGTGGGCACATGGCAGACAGGGACGGACGTCGTCGGGATTCCACAGGGGCTCACGCGGCCGCCGGTGCATGCGGCGAACGTAGATGAACTCAACGAGAAGCTGCACGATCCAGCGCGCGGCATCGCCGCGGCGACACCGGGCACGCTGGTGCTCGTTGGCGTCTTCCTCGTCGCGTTCATCGTGTACTACTTCACGAACTGGAAGCTCCTGAGCTTCTTGTGGAGGGTCGGCTAGCTCATGAAGACAGCGCGGGCGCCAGGCGGCCTGGCATTGGCCGCTCTCGCGGGAATCCTCGTCATCACGGCCTCGTGGTGGGCGCTCGCGTTGTGGCCGGCTGGCCCCGCGGTGCCGGAGTGGGTGTTGCGCACGCGCGACATCTGCTTCGGCTCGCGGCCCGACGGCCTGCCGGACGCCGGCGGATGGGTGCTCTTGATCGGAGAACCAGTCGGCATGATCGGCGTGCTGGTGATTGTGTGGGGCGCGTCGCTAAGGGACGACCTGCGTCGGATGCGTTCGACTTGGCGCGGACAGTTGGCGTTGGTGCTCACGATGATCGGGATGGTGTATGGCGTGGCGGCGGTCGCCAGTCGGCTCGGCGCCGCCGGACGATCGGCCGAGGCCGCGCTGTTCAGTGCAACCGGCGGCGATCGGCTGGTGGTGCGGTTGGTGTCGAATCCTACGCCGGGGCTCGCGCTGGTGGATCAGCACGGTGCGCCGTTCACGCTCGCGGTGTTGCGCGGCCGGCCGGTGATGGTGACATTCGCGTTCGCGCACTGCCAGACCGTCTGCCCGACAATCGTGCGCGACCTGCGTACGGCGCGACGCGACGCGCGCGCGACGGATGCAGCGATCGTCGTGGTGACGCTTGATCCGTGGCGTGACGCGCCGGCGCGGTTGCCATCCATCGCGGCGGCGTGGGGGCTGGACGGGGACGACCGGGCGCTGAGCGGCGAGGTGCAGGCCGTGACGAGCGTGCTCGACGCCTGGGGCATTCCGCATGCGCGCGACGGCCGCACCGGCGACATCACGCATGCCACGACGGTGGTGCTGATCGACCGGTCCGGACGCGTGCGGTATCGGCTGGCCGGAGACCTGACGCGAGCGGGGGTGCTGTTGGGTACGTTGTGACCAATCACGGAGAGGGTGCTATGCGGGGCGAATCTCAATGGCAGCGTGATGGCGTGGTCGTCGGGCTGGTGGCCTCGGTGACCGTGGCGGTCTTCTACGGCACCTTCGACGTACTGGCGTCGCGCGGGATCTTCTTCACGGTGAGCCTGCTCGGCCGCGCGCTATTTCAAGGGCTTCGCGATCCGTCGGTGCTGCAATTCCCAATGGCCCCCGATTACACGGCCGTCGTCCTGTACAGCGCGTTGCACGTCGTCGCTTCGCTCGCCATCGGGTTGATCGTGGTCGGGCTCGTCGGCGAAGCCGAGCGCTCTCCCGGCCGCGCGCGGCTTATTGTCGGCGCGATCATCTCGGGTTTCGTCGTAACGATTGCGGCGATGAGTGTGCTCACGGCGCCGATGCGCGGCCTGCTGCCCATCTGGTCCATCGCGCTCGCCAATGGTCTCGCGACGCTGTGCGCCGGCGGCTACCTGCTGACCAAGCGTCCGGGGCTGTGGGCGCGATTGATGCGCTGACGCGCCGCGCCGCGGAGTGCGCCGTCGCGCGCGGGCGGGGCGGGGCGTAGAATTCTCCGCACCATGAAGATCCGCATCCTCGTCACCGGCGGGACCTTCGACAAGGAATACAACGAGCTCAACGGCACGTTGTCGTTCCACGACACGTACGTCGAGCAGATGCTCGAGCGTGGGCGCTGCCGCCTCGACGTCACGGTCGAGGTGCTGATGATGAAAGACTCGCTCGAGATGACCGACGCCGACCGCGAACGCATCGTCCTGGAATGCCGGCACTGCGACGAGACGCGCGTGGTGATCACGCACGGCACCGACACGATGGTCGAAACGGCACAGGCGCTCGCCGCCGGCGTGCCCAACAAGACGATCGTGCTCACGGGGGCGATGGTCCCCTACGCGTTCGGCAGCTCCGACGGCCTGTTCAACCTCGGCAGCGCACTTTCGTTCGCGCAAGCGCTGGCGAGCGGCGTGTACGTCGCGATGAACGGCCGCGTCTTCGCCTGGAACAACGTGCGGAAGAACCGCGAACTCGGAATCTTCGAAGCCGCAGACTCGTAACGCGGCGCGCATGTTGCCGCCGCTCACGCGGTGACCGCGATCACTGGACGCGCACACGGCGCGCGACACATTTTCCAGACTTCACAATTCGCCCGTACCCATGCGCCGACTCCTTCTCACTCTCCTGCTGCTGCCGGCAGCAAGCGCGGCGCAATCGGCTGCCGCGATTGACAGCATCGTCGGGCGCGCCCTCAAGACCTTCGGCACCCAGGGCGCCGCCGTCGCGGTCGTGAAGGACGGCAAGGTCATCGTTGCCAAAGGCTACGGCATCAAGAAACTCGGCTCTCCCGATCCGGTGGGACCGGACACGCGGTTCGGCATCGCGTCGAACACCAAGGCGTTCACCGCCACGGCCCTCGGCATCCTCGTCGAGGAAGGGAAGCTGCAGTGGGATGCGCCCGTCATCCGGTATCTCCCCGAGTTCGCGATGTACGATCCGTTCGTCACGCGCGAGCTCACCGTTCGCGATCTTCTCGTGCACCGATCGGGACTCGGCCTCGGCGCGGGTGACCTCCTGTGGTGGCCGGCGTCCACGTACGACCGGAAGGAAATCATGCGCCGGCTGCGGTTCATCAAGCCGGCCACGTCGTTCCGCAGCGCGTACGCGTACGACAACGTCCTTTACCTCGTCGCCGGCGAGGTGATCGAACGCGTCAGCGGCCGCACGTGGGAGCAGTTTGTGCAGGAGCGCATCCTCGCGCGCGTCGGAATGACCGCGAGCACGGTGCGGCACAGCGACGCCTCGGCGAGCGGTGACGTGGCGACGACGCACGCCGAGGTTGACGGTGTCATGCGCGTGATCGGGCCGATGACGAGCGACAACACGAATCCCGCGGGCGGCATCAACGCCGGCGCGCGCGACATCGCCAGGTGGTTGCTCGTGCAGCTCGACAGCGGCAAACTGGCGGACGGCTCGCATTTGGTCAGCGCACGCACCGCGCGTGAGATCTGGACCGGCGTCACTCCCATGGCTCTTGCGCAGCCAGCCCCGGAGTTGGCGCCGTTGCGAAGGCAGTTCAGCCTCTACGCGCTTGGCTTCAACACGGGAGACTTCCGCGGGCGGAAGCTCCTGACGCACACCGGTGGCTTGCCGGGCTACCTCTCGTGGCTCGGCTTCATTCCCGAGTCGCGTGTCGGCGTGGCGGTGCTTACCAACACCGAGACGCCGATGTACTCCGCGCTTGGCTGGTCGCTGCTCGACTATGCGCTCGGCACGACGCCGCCGTGGGATTTTGTGGGAGGACAGGCGGCAGTGACCCAGCGGCAGAAGGCGACGCTGGCCGCGCAGCGCACGGCAGGCGCGGCGGCCCGCGACTCCCTCAGCAAGCCGTCACTGGCGCTTGCGAAATATGCCGGCACGTACGAAGACGCCTGGTACGGCGACATCACCGTCACGCACGCCAACGGCAAGATGCGCATCGCGTTTGGGCACACGCCGCAGTTGCAGGGTGAACTCGTGCATTGGCAGCACGACACGTTTCTCGCGCGGTGGGATGATCGCGAGATGCGGGCCGACGCCCTTGTGACGTTCCAGTTGAACGCCGACGGCACGATTGACCAAGTGAAGCTCCGCGCCGCCGATCCCGCCACGGACTTCTCGTTCGACTTCCAGGATTTGCTCCTCAAACCCAAGCGCGCGCCGTGATGCGCCGGTTCGCTCTGCTCGTCGGCGCGTGCGCACTCCTGCACTCAGCGGAGGCGCGCGCGCAGCGCGCCGTCACGGTGCGCGCCGATAACGACGCATTCAACTTCTGGCAGTATCCGTGGAGCCGGCCGGACGAGGAGTACACGAGCGGCGTGCGCCTGACGGTCGCGCTCGACGGCGCCGCACCGTGGGCGCGCCGGATTGAGATGTGGCTTGGCGCATGCCACGACGCCGCGGCGCCGTGCGCCTCACAGGAGTACACGGTGGGGCAGGACATCTTCACGGCGGCGCGGCCCCGCGACATCCCCACGGCACCGCCGGGCGCGCGCCCAGATGCCGGCGTGCTCTGGTTCAGCGCGACGACGCGCGTGACGCGAGAGAAGGACTTCAGCGAAGCCGGTTGGACCATCGGCGTTACGGGTGAGCCAAGCCTCGCCGAGCCCACGCAGCACTTCTTCCACACGCTCGCCCCATCGTACAATCGGCCCATCGTCTGGGGCCGGGAGCTTCCCGCCGAACCAGTCTTCTCGGTGCAGTTTGATCGCCGCCGCCGGCTGACCGCAGGCGCCATGGAGCTGCAACCGCACGCGGGCGCGTCGCTGGGCACGCTGCTCACCGAAGCCCGCGCCGGCATCGGGGCGCGCGTGGGGCGTGACGGACCGCGGGCATGGCGATCATCGTCGCGCGTCGGGGCGTTCACGGTCGAATTCAGCGGCGATGCCACGCTGCGGGCCGTCGTGCGCAACGAAGTGCTGAGCGGCACGTTCTTCCGGCCCAGCGCGCGGATGACGCTGCGCCCCTTCGTGACCGAGCTCGCTGGCGGCACGCGCGTGCGATGGCGCGACCTTGAGGCGTCGTGGATGGCCCACCAAACGAGCGCCGAGTACGCTGCGCGTGGCGCACCGCATGTCTGGTCCACGCTCGAGCTGTCGTGGCGACCGTCGCGGTAAGTCCCTTGCAAGTGTAGCAGGAACCCCCGGCTTCGCACCGAGTATTGTGTGAATACACGTTAATCCGTCGTTACAAGGAGGCCCCCCCCGATGTCAGACTCGAATTCCGACGAGCCGGCCCTGCGTGCCAAGCTGACGCCGCTGCAGTACGAGGTCACGCAGTGCAGCGCCACCGAACCGCCCTTTCGTAACGAGTTCTGGAACCACCACGAGCCCGGCATTTATGTGGATGTCGTCTCGGGTGAGCCGCTCTTCGCCTCCATCGACAAGTTCGACTCGGGCACGGGCTGGCCGTCGTTCACGCGCCCTATAGAGCCGGACACGGTGAGCGAGCATGAAGACCGCAGCGAAGGCAAACAACGCGTTGAAGTGCGCTCCGCCGAAGGAAACTCGCACCTAGGTCACGTCTTTCCGGACGGACCGGGACCAACCGGCGCGCGCTACTGCATCAACTCTGCGGCGCTGCGCTTCATTCCGGTGGACCAGCTCGAAGCGGCAGGATACGGTGCATTCCGGAAGCTCTTTCCTTAGGCGGAACGAGGAGAGAAGTGAGGGGAACGCCTCTTACTCCCCCGTGCGGCCGACCGTAGCGTAGAAGACCTCGGGACGCGCCGCGTGCGCGACGCGTCGGCCCGCTTCGCGCGGGAGGAGGCGCCATGCACGAGGTCTTCGCAAACCGTGCCGATGCGGGTCGCCAACTGGCGGAACGACTCTCGGCGTACGAGGGACAGCCGGGCGTGCTCGTGCTCGGCCTGCCGCGCGGCGGCGTGCCTGTGGCGTTCGAGGTGGCCGTTGCGCTCGGCCTTCCGCTCGACGTGTTCACGGCGCGCAAGGTGGGCGTCCCCGGCCACGAAGAGCTCGCCATGGGGGCGGTGGCGAGCGGTGGCGTACGCGTGGCGAACGAAAAGATCGTGAGCGCGTTCGGCATCACGGCGCCCGAACTGGACCGTCGCATGTGCGCCGCGGAGGCCGAGGTGCGCGACGGCGAACTGCGCTTCCGCGGCGATCGACCGCCGGTGGACGTCCACGGCAGCACCGTAATTCTCGTGGACGATGGCATCGCGACTGGCGCGACGATGCGCGCCGCGGTGCTCGCGCTGCGCGCTCAGGGAGCGCAGCACGTCGTCGTCGCGAGCCCGGTGGCCGCGATGGACAGCGAGCGGGAAGTCGCGCGCGTCGCCGACGAGGTGGTCGTGGTGCGCACGCCAAGACAGTTCATCGCCGTCGGCGCCTGGTATCGCGATTTCATGCAGCTCGAGGACGCGGAGGTGCGCGCGCTGCTCGAGCAGGCCGCGGCACATCTGCCCGAGGAGTCGCGGCACGCCGCGCACCGGCACGCGCACCACGGCTAGATTTCGCGCGACCCCGAGTTGAGAGGCCGATGCTCCGTCCGCTGCCGCTGTTGATCGCGCTTGCCGCACCGCTGATTGCCCAGCAGCCACGGGCCGACTCCACCGTGGTGGACACCATCGCGCCGGGACTCGTGCACACGTACTACGTGCGGCAACAAGGCCCGTGGCGCGTCCACCTAGTCAGCGTGGAGCTGCGCGGCGGCCAGTACGTCGTGCGCACGGCTCGTGCGCTGGACTCGCTGCGCGGCCGTGAGACGGTGAGCGCGATGGTCGAGCGCGCTCGGCGCACAGGGCGTGAGGTTCTTGTTGCGCTGAACGCCGACTTCTTCGATCTCAAGACGGGGGAGAGCGTCAACAACCAGGTGAGCGACGGCCACATCTGGCGCGCGCTCGCGTGGAGCGGCCTTCCCCGGGGGGCGATGAAGAGCGCACGCGGCCAGTTCGGCATGACGCGTGACGGCAAGCCGCTGATTGATCGCTTCGTCTTCGCCGGCAATGTGCACGCGGGGCGCACATCGTGGGCGCTCGACGGCGTAAACGTCGCGCCCGCGAACGGTCAGGGGCTCACCCTCTGGTTTCCCGAAGCGAACGGACGTTCGCGGGCTGACTCTGCGCGCACCGCCCGCGAACTGCACGTAACCATCGGTCGAGGCAGTTGGCGCGACTCGCTGACGCTGCGCCCGCACGGCAAGCTCACCGTCGCCGACTCCACGCCGCTGGCGCTCGGCGAGGCGGTCTTGGTCGCGTATGGCACGACACGCTCGCGCCTCGACTCCATCGCCGCGCTGAGGCGTCCGTTCGACGTCCACGCGTTGTGGGTTCCCTCCGCGGGGCCGGTGGACGAGTTGGTCGGTGGATGGCCGGTCATTCTCCGTGACGGCGTGCCGATGGTGGACGAATCAGCCAAGCGCGAGTTCACCGCACCGTCGAATGCCAATGTCCGTCATCCGCGCAGCCTGATTGGGTTCGACGCCGATACCAGTCACCTCTTCCTCGTCGCGATTGACGGACGGAGCCAGGCCAGCGTCGGCATGACGCTCGCCGAGGCGGCCGAGTTCCTGCGCGGCGAAGGGGTGGCGCACGCGCTCAACCTCGACGGCGGCGGTTCCACGGCCCTGCTGATTGACGGCCGCGTCGTGAACGTGCCCAGTGATCCCCAGGGGGAGCGACCGGTGGCCAACGCGCTGTTCATCGAGCGTCGGCGAAGACGGTGATAAGGCGGGCGTCGGAGCCCGCAGGGTTCCACCCGTTGCGCAGGCCAGCGTGGGCGTGTGCATCTTGAAGGCAAGCGAGCAAACTGCCTTCGGGAGGCACACCGGCCCCCCGCACGAACGCCACGCCGACGCGCCACCTAATGCATGAACTGAGCCTCGCCATGGAGATCGGGCGTATCGCCGAGGAAAAGCTAGGCCCCTCGGTGGCACGGTGCGTGGCCGTCGGCGTGGACGTTGGCGCCGAGAGTGGCGTGGAGCCCTCGGCGTTGGAGTTCTGCTTGGGTGCCGTCTTGAGTCAGCCGCCGTGGAGCGGCGCCAGACCCGTGCTCTCGACTCCACCCGGCGACGACATTCACGTCACGTGGCTGGAAATCGAGGACGATGACCGCCCGCCGGATTGACGTGCGCGCGGAGGTAGTGTCGGTTGCGCGGACGATCGGAGCGCATCGGCTAACACGCGACGTGAAGGTCGCTCTCCTTCTAGGAACGGAAGGGGTTCACCCCCAACTGGCGCACCTGCTCGGTGAAGTCCCGCATCACCTGCGCAAACCTCGGCCCTTCGGACGCCGACACCCATTCCAGGCGGAAGCGTTCTTCCTCGATGCCGAAGTCCTCGAGCATGAGCTTGATGGCATCAGCTCGCATCTCCGCCTTGAGATTGCCGTCGATGTAATGGCAGTCACCCGGATGGCAGCCGCAGATGAGGACGCCATCGGCACCCTTCGTCAGGGCGTCAACGACGAGGTTCGGGTGGATCATCCCGGAGCACATCACCCGGATGATCCGGGCGTTGGGCGGATACTGAAGGCGCGACACACCGGCGAGGTCCGCCCCCGTATACGAACACCAGTTGCAGGCGAACGTGACGATGAGGGGTTCGAACTCCTCATGTAGTTCGAGCGTCACGATGCCTCCAGGGCTGCCGTCACCTGCGCGGCAATCTGATCGAGCGTAAAGCCGCGGATGAAAACGCCCCGCTTCGGGCACGTCGCCTGGCAGGTGCCGCACCCCTTGCAGAGTGCTTCGTTGACCTCGATGATCTTCTTGACGGCGCCAGCGCGGACGTACTCGATGAGCCTGATGGCGTTGAAGGGACACGGATCCACGCAGTAGGCACACCCGTCGCACGTCTCCTCGACGACACTGGAAAGAGTGGCTTCCAGTTCGATGGCATCGTGCGACAACAACGCGCCCGCCCGGGCGGCGGCCGCTGACGCTTGGATGATCGTCTCCTCGATCGACTTCGGCGAGTGGGCAAGGCCCGCGACGAAGATGCCGTCGGTAGCGAAGTCCACCGGACGAAGCTTCATGTGCGCCTCGAGAAGGTAGCCGTCCTGGTTCAGGGGGATCTTCAGGAGCTGGGCGATGGCCTTGGTTTCCTCGTGCGGAACCGTCGCCACAGAGAGCACCACTAATCCCGCGTCGATCGTCACCTCATGCTCGCACTGAGGATCGTAAACCGAGACGACGAGTTCGTCCCCTGCGCCGCGGGCCACGACCGGCTTGCGGTTGTCCTCATGGCGAAGAAATACGACCCCTCGTTGCCGCGCCTGCGTGTATGCGCTTTCGCGGAATCCGTAGGTCCGGATGTCCCGGTACAACACGTAGACGTGCGTTCGGGGACTCAGCTCCTTGATCTTGAGGGCATTCTTCACCGCCTCGGAGCAGCAGACCCGCGAGCAGTACGGCCGCTCCTCGTCGCGGGAGCCGACACACTGGATCATCACGACCGTCGACGGCAGTCCCTCTCCGCCGCGAGTCGCCAGGCGCTCCTCGAGCTCGAGCTGCGTCAGGACTCGTGCGTCCTCGCCGTAGAGGTGCATCGTCGGCTGGTACTTCGTCGCTCCCGTCGCAACGATGACGACGCCGTGCTCGACGCGCTCCACGGAACCGTTGCGGGCAATGCTGGTCTTGAAACTGCCGACCGATCCCTCCACTGCTTGAATCGTCGCGCCGCTGAACACGCGGATCCGTGCGTGCGCCACCACCTTCGCCACGAGCGCACGCAGTGCAGCCTGCGGATCTTCGCCGTTTCCCAGATAATGCACGCGACGGAGGTTCCCCCCGAGCGCCGTGTCCCGCTCGACAAGGGAGACCTCGTAGCCCTGTTCCGCGAGGTCGAGTGCCGAAGTCATCCCGGCAAGTCCGCCACCGATCACGAGCGCGGCCTTCTGCACCGGAGCAGCGCCCTTTTGGAGGGGCTCCAGCAACCGCGCCTTGGCAACGGCCATGCGCACGAGGTCCTTCGACTTCAGCGTTGCCCGCGCGGGTTCACGCATGTGGACCCACGAGCACTGGTCGCGGATGTTGGCCATCTCGAACAGGTATGGATTCAGCCCAACCTCACGGCATGTGTTCCGGAACAGCGGCTCGTGGGTTCGCGGCGAACAGGACGCTACCACGACGCGGTTCAGCTGGTGCTCGCGGATCTTCTCCTTGATCCGTTCCTGCGTGTCAGTCGAACAGGTGTAGAGGTTCGTCTCGGCGTAGACGACATTCGGGAGGTTGCGGGCGTACTCCGCGACGCTCGTGACGTCTACAACGCCCGCAATGTTCGTCCCGCAGTGGCAGACGAAGACACCGACCCGCGGTTCCTGGCCTGCGACGTCCCTCTCGGGCGGGTAGATCTGCGGCGCGATGAGCGTTCCGCGGACGTCGCGCAGCATGCCGAGGACCTTCGAGGACGCGCCGGAGGCCTGCATCACCGTCTCGGGGATGTCCTTCGGCTCCGTAAAGGGACCGCACACGAAAATCCCCTCGCGTGACGACGCGACAGGATCGAAGGTCGTCGTCTTGCAGAAATCGAACTCGTTCAGCTGGATGTCAAAGGTCTTGGCGAACTCCCGGACGTTGCGCGGTGGGAGCATCCCTGTGGAGAGAACGACCAGATCGTACTCGCGCTCCGCCTTGGTGTCGTTCTCGGTCAGGTACTTGACGACGAGATTCCCCGTGCCTGGCACTTCCTCGACCATCGGCGGCCGGCACCGGATGTAGTTCACGCCCTGCGCCGCGGCGCGCTGATAGTACGCTTCAAAGCCCTTGCCGAACGCGCGCGCGTCCATGAAGAAAATGTCGGTCTGGAGCTCAGCGCCGCAGTGTTCCTTGGCAATCAGGCACTCCTTCGTTGCGTACATGCAGCAGATCGACGAACACCAGTCGTGCTCGGCGTCGCGCGAGCCCACACACTGGATGAACGCAATGCGCTTCGGTGACGTGTGGTCCGAGGGGCGCACGACATGTCCTCCAAACGGTCCCGAGGCCGAGAGAATCCTCTCGAAGTCCGCCGCGGATACGACGTTCTGGAAACGCCGATAGCCAAGGTTCCCCTTCGCCCGGGGGTCGAACAGCTCGTAGCCAGGGGCCAGGACGATCGCTCCGACCTGCAACTCGACGGCTTGTTCCGTATCGTCGAACTTGATCGCCCTGACGCCGCAGACGTCCTGGCAGACGCCGCACGCGCCAGTCTGGAGGTGAACGCAACTTGCCGCGTCAATGGCCGGCCGGTTCGGCACCATCTGCGGATACATGATCGAAATGGCGGGCCGATTGGTGAGGCCTCGATCGAAGTCAGATGGAATCGGCACGGGCGGCGTCGCGCTCGTGGTGGGCGACACGAGCCGTCCCGTCGGGCAGACGAAGTCGCAGGCGCGACACGTCCAGCAGGCTTCGTTGTGCTTCCCATAAGGCGGTTCCACCGCACGGCGTGGGCCGCGACCCGAGAAGCCGACGGCAGCCCGACCCATCCGCTCCTCGCACATCCGGACGCAGAGGCCGCAGTAGATGCAGTCGTCGTACTGCTTGGTGATCCGCGTCTCGGTGACACCAACGGCGGCGGCTGCCTGCTGTACCGCGGGAGCATCAGGGCAGCGCGCGAGGAGGAGCTCAGCCACGATCTTGCGAGCACGCGCGATCCGCGGCGTGTCCGTCCGGACGATGAGTCCCTCGAGCGCCGGGTACTGACAAGAGGCCTGGACTGACGCTGACCGTCCCGGTGTCTCTACTTCCACGAGGCAGAGACGGCACGCGCCATAGGGGAGGAGCGCCTTGTGGTGGCAGAGCGTCGGGATCTTGATCCCAAGCCGCTCAGCTGCCTCGAGCACTGTCGCACCGTCGGGGACCTCGAGCTGTTGTCCGTTGATGGTGAGGCCGATCATCCGGGGGCGTTCGTGGGCCTCATGTTTCTGCGCGTTGACATTGAGGTCGATCATACGCCAGCTCCGGTCGGGGATGAGGCGTGCTTCCTCCCCTCCTCAGCCTCCGCCTTCTTCAATCGCACCTTCCGGGCTTCCCAGTCGCAGCGCAGACACCGCTGCGCCTCACCGACGGCCGCCTCTTCGCCGAGGCCGAGTTCAACCTCGTCGAAGCAGAGCCTTCGCTGCTCGACCGACAGCCGCGGCATGCTTGGCCGCGGCCCCGACGGAGGTTCCCCCAGTTCCAGCGGCTCGACGACCACCGACGGCTGCACTGTCGTGTACTCTGGTGTCGCCTTCTCACCGCGCAAGTGCTTGAGAATGAACTCGGCCGCAATGCGTCCCGTGGCCATGGCGGTCGCGACGTCCCCCGGGCCGGTCGCCGCATCGCCGCAAGCAAAAACGCCCGGCTTTGTCGTCGCGAACGTCTCGGGGTTGACCGTGACAACGCCCTTGGCGACCGCGACGCCGCACGTATCGGAGATGAACGAGAGATCGGCATCCTGCGAGACGGCAGGCATCAGCGTATCCAGCTCCACCATGAACTCCGATCGTTCGATGGGGATGAAACGTCGCCTTCCGCTTGCATCCGGATCGCCGAGTCGCGCGCGAGTGAACTCGACCGCGCTGAGTCGTCCATTGTCGGCAACGACGCGCGTCGGGCTGACGAGGAACTCGATCTTCATGCCTTCCTCGAGCCCGGCCTCGATTTCCTCCTCCGCCGCAGGCATCTCGACGCGGCTCCTGCGGTAGAAGACCGTGACCTGCTTGGCCCCGAGCCGCAGCGCTGTTCGGGCGGCGTCAATCGCGGTGTTCCCGCCGCCGATGATTCCAACTCGATCTCCGAGCTGAACCGGTTCGTTCAAGCTCACGCGCCGGAGGAGCTCGATGGGATCAACGACACCTGGCACGTCATCGCCGGGGATCCCCAGCCGGCGGTTCTTGTGGGCCCCGACGGCGATCAACACCGCACCGAATCCGTCGCGGAGGAGCCCGTCCACATCCGTGACGCGTTCACCAGTCCGGATCTCCACGCCGGCCTGTATGATGGCATTGATCTCGAATTCAAGGAGCTTTCTCGGTAGCCGATACGCCGGGACTCCCACCGCGAGCATGCCGCCCGCCACGGGGAGCGCCTCGAACACGGTGACCGCGTAGCCTTCACGGGCGAGCGTGTGTGCGGCAGTGAGTCCCGCCGGACCGGCCCCCATAATCGCGATCCGCTCATCGTGCGTCCTCGGGAACGGCACAATGGGCGCCATCTCACCCTGCGCCAGCTCCCAGTCGCTCAGGAACCGCTTCAACATCCGCGCCGAGAGCGCGCCACCTGAATCGCAGGCCCGGCATTTCAACTCGCAGTGGGCGACGCAGATGCGTCCGCAGATGAGGGGAAGCGGGTTTGTCTTCCGTACCACGTCCAGGGCCTCGCGATACTGCTTGCGCGCGACGAGGGCGATGTAGGCGGGCACGTCCGTGCCAAGAGGACAGAGATACTGGCACGGCGAAGAGATGATCTGCCGGCAGACGACCGCGGGGCAGCGCCGCTGCTTGATGTGCGCCTCGTACTCGTCGCGGAAGTGGCGTAGCGTGGACAGCACCGGATTGGGCAGCGACTGACCCAGGCCGCACATCGAGGCGTCCTTCACTGCCTCGCCCAACTCCTCGAGCAGTTCAAGGTCTCCCTCGCGCCCCTCGCCATCGGAGATCCGGTTCAGCACCTCGAGCAGCGCCGCGCTTCCGTCTCGGCACGCGGAGCATTTCCCGCAGGATTCGTCGTTGGTGAATTGCAGGAAGTACTTCGCAACGTCCACGACGCACGTGTCCTCGTCCATCACGATCATCCCGCCGGAGCCCATGATCGAGCCCACCTCCGCCAGGCTCTCGTAGTCGATAGGGAGGTCCATCAGGCTTGCCGGGATGCAGCCACCTGACGGTCCGCCGGTCTGGACGGCCTTCAGCTTCTTGTTGTGCGGAATGCCGCCACCAATGCCGTAGATGATCTCCCGGAGCGTGAGGCCCATCGGGACCTCGATCAGTCCGGTATTGTTGATCTTCCCAACCAGCGAGAAGATCTTCGTGCCCTTGCTCGTCTCGGTCCCGATGCTCGCGTACCACTCCGCGCCTTGCCGGACGATGGCGGGCACGTTGGCCAGGGTTTCGACGTTGTTGATGACCGTTGGGCAGCCCCAGAGGCCGGACTGAACCGGGAACGGCGGCCGCTGCCGAGGCTCGGGAATCGAGCCCTCGATGGAGCGCAGCAACGACGTCTCCTCGCCGCAAACGAAGGCACCGGAGCCTTCACGAATCTCGATGTCGAAGTCGAAGTCCGACCCGAGAATCCGCGGCCCGAGCAGCCTGTGCGAGCGTGCCTGCTCGATCGCGATCTGCATCCGCCGGATCGCCAGCGGATACTCTGTGCGCACGTAAATGTATCCCCGCTCCGCGCCGACGGCGTAGGCCGCGATCGTGATGCCCTCAACCACCGAATGCGGATCGGACTCGAGCAGGCTCCGGTCCATGTATGCGCCCGGGTCCCCCTCATCGCAGTTTCCCACGATGTGCTTCGGCGTCCGCTTCTCGGTTGCGCACGCCAGCCACTTCCGACCGGTCGGGAATCCGGCGCCGCCTCGCCCGCGCAGTCCCGACTTCGTGATTTCGTTGACGATCTGCGCCGGCGTCAGCGAGCCAAGCGCCTTCTCCAGCGCCGCATAGCCGTCGCGCACGACATAGTCGTCCAGCTCCTCGGGGTCGATCGTCCCGACGTTGCGCAGCACGTTGCGCGTCTGCTTGGTGAAGAACGGAAGTTCGGGATCCACGACAAGCCGCGGCACAACCTGGCCGCCAAGCACATGCGCCTCGAGGATCTCGGCCGCGTTCTCCGGTGTGAGCCACGCGTAGAGTACCTTGCGTGATCCGCGCACCTCAACGCTGGCCATCGGCTCAGCGGAGCACAGACCCGCGCAGCCGGTGGTCGCGACCAGCACGTCCGCGAGCTTCCTCTTTCCGACCTCACTGCGCAGAGCGTCGAGAACCTTCTGCGCGCCGGCGGCGACCCCGCAGGTCCCCATGTGGACGACGATTCGCACCCGATAGGTACGGCCCCGCGCCGCGATACTCTGCTCTACCGCCTCTCGAGTCCGTCGCAGTACCTGTTCCGTGAACGCGGGCATTTCACGCCGCCTCGCCCTTGCCGCACTGCTCGACGATCCTCGCGACGTCGTTCACGGCAAGCTTTCCGTGCACCTCGTTCGCCATCGCCACTGCGGGCGCCAGTCCGCAACACCCGAGACAGCGCACGGACTTCAGCGTGAACAGGCGGTCAGGCGTCGTCTCGTCCACGCCGACGCCGAGGACGTTCGTGAACTTTTCCATGAGCCGCTCCGACCCGCGGACGTAGCAGGTCGTGCCCATGCACACGTTGATCGTGAACTTGCCCCTCGGCGTGATGCTGAACGCACTGTAAAACGTCGCGATCCGGTACAGGTGGGTCAGCGGGTGGCCCGTCTCGCGGGCGATGAACCGCAGCACCTCCTCCGGGAAGTAGTTGAAGCGGGCGTTCACCTCTTGGAGGATGGGCATCAACGGGCCTGCCTTCCCCTTCCACCTGCCGAGGATTTCCGTCACGGCCGTCCGAACATCGGGAGCGAGCTCGATCGGCTCGCGGCGCTCATCGGGAATTGGCTGGACGCGATAGCGGACGGGGCAGTTCGCCACACACGTTCCACAACCGGTGCACTTCGCCTCGTCGACGTACCGCGGTCGCTTTCTGACCGTCACGCTGAAATTCCCGGCGTGTCCTTCGATGTGATCGACCTCAGCGAGCGTGAGCAGCTCAATGTCCTTGTGCCGGCTCAGGTCAGCCAGGCGCGGTGCCATTGTGCACATCGCGCAGTCGTTAGTCGGGAACGTCTTGTCGAGCTGGGCCATGACGCCGCCGACCCCCGCTTTCTGCTCGACCAGATACACCTTGATCCCCGCGCCCGCCAGGTCGAGGGCCGCCTGCATCCCGCCAATGCCCCCACCCACCACGAGAGCGGCACCAATCCGGTCCGTCCGTGTGTCGTCGCTCATGTTTGAGCGGGCTCGAGGCCCGCCTCCACGGGAAGCTCCGCGCGCGCCCGCTCCCGCACCGCCTCGAAGTAGAGAGCCAGGGGTCGGTCGATCATGTGGGCCCACTCGCCGAAGGGCACCTCCACGGCGACCATCGGGACGCAGATCGCCAGATGCACGGCATACGCGTAGTGCGCGCCGAGTTCGAGGCCCAGCAAGCGGAGTGCATGCAGCACAATCCCGCTGACGGCGGTAAGCCAAAGGAGCAGGGGAAGCGTAAGCGCGCCCCGTTCACGAGTCGCGCTATCCTTCGGGCGGCGCATTCTGCGCACGAGGTGGTCCGTGGTGCCCCAAAGGATGAACGCGGACGCGACGTACCCGAGCAGCCGCTGGGGGTGATAGAACGGGTGCACGGCGTCCGTCTGGAACCACCGCAAAAAGAAGGCGGTTACGACGAGCATCACCACTGTGCCGAGTGCCATCAGCCAGTGCTTGAGCCACCGCCGTGGCACCGCTTCGGCGCTCCCCGCATACAGCCACCACCCGACGACCGGCGCCCCGCGCGCCTCGGTCGGGCAATTGCGCATCTGCGCCTGCGTGGCAGCGTGGACGAATAGGGTCCTTGCCTCCGCAATGAAATGGCGCAGCGGCGGGCGCGATCTGGCGATCGCGAACCGGTACATGCGCCAGCCGTGAACGAGGAGCACGAAAGCCGCGAGCGCGTAGACGATCCACGTGAAGTAGAGGATCTTCGGGAACATGTGCTCCATGCCCATGGGAGTCGTCGCGAAATCGCCGAGGGACAGTTCGGCCCAGTAGATGTGGTAGAGCACGAGGAGGGCGAACACCACTGCGGCCACGGCCCCGAGCAGGCCGAAGTGCCAGGCGCGCGAGCGGAGCACCCTCGAGCCGAGTCCCGTCCAGTCGTACTGCCCCGTGAGGTAGCGACGCAGCGTCCGCATGGACGCCGCGGGATCGGCCTGGCGCGGACAGGTCACCGTGCAGTCACCGCAGTCGTGGCAGAGCCAGGGCTCCATGCCGTCGAGCAGCGCGCCCTTGAGGCCGAGGACGACGAGGTGAATGGATCGCCGCGGGAACGTCACGTCGCCGGCGGCCAGATCGCACACAACAGAACAGCCACCGCAATTGAGACAACTCGCATCGAACTTGCCGTGTTGCCGCACTTCAGAAAGCAAGTCGGGGTGGACCCGCTCAGGCGGGAGCGTCGGTCGGTTTGGGCGCGTTGCGACTTCTGGCGCCGCACGGTCCTGGCCTGCCGCGTCGGAACGCGTCGGAACCAAGGTTGCCGGCAGGCTCATTGTGACCTCACCTGGCTCGACGAACTCATTGCGACGCGGCGACGCCGGTGTGCTGCACCACCCGGCGTGTGTACACGAGGGATTTTCCGCCCTCAGCTACGACGTGCACCTCGAAGTTGTCTGCTCGATAGGAGGCCGCCGCGCAGCTTGCGTCTTCGGCGCGGTCGTAGGAGCAGCCGTCCCAGAAGAACTTCTTGCCATCAACGATGATGGCGGGATGCGCATCCATGGTCTCTACCCTCTACTCCGGCCGTCGCGAGCGCCGGGCCCTGCTGCCGGAGCCAAAATAGCCTGCGCCAAAGGGAGCGCAATGCGGGAAGACCCCTAATCAGACTAATCATTAACCTGATTGACTGATTGGCGCGGCGCGGGTACGGTCGTCTCGCACAGGATTCGCCCCGCGGATACCGCGGCGGCCTTCGATCCCGTCGGACCCCCTTTGGCCCGCTCCGGCTTCCTGCGGCCGCCCCGGCTCTCCCAGGCCAACCTCGGCGAACCCGAGAACCCAGGCGTCGTCCTGGAAGGGGGTGCTCGATGGCAGTCCGGCTAGCCGAAGAGTGGTTCTCCGTATGCGCGGGTTGTGAAGTCACCATCCTGGACATCGGCGAACCGCTCCTCGACGTACTGAAGCAAGTGCAGATCGTGCACATGCCGGTGCTGATGGACCACAAGGTCTACGGCCAAACCGGTGAGGGTACCTCCATGGAGATCCCGGAAGCAGAGGTTGGGATCATCACCGGCGGCATTCGCACGGAGGAGAACAAGGAGTTGGCGAAGGAGATGCGGAAGAAGTGCAAGACCCTGATTGCGCTGGGGTCGTGCGCCTGCTTCGGCGGCATTCCGGCGCTGGCCAATCAGTACCTGGCTGAGGAGTTGCTGGAGAAAGTGTACCACGGAAGCAAGAGTACGGACGGCAATGGACTGCCCGGGAAGGATGTCCCCGCGCTCACCGACCGGGTGTATGCCGTACACGAGGTCGTGCCGGTGGACCTCTCCCTGCCGGGTTGCCCGACGACGCCAGAGATGGTGGCCGGGGCGCTGACATCGCTGCTGCAAGGCACGCCGTTCACGATGTCGAACAAGAGCGTGTGTGACGAGTGCCCGACGAAGCGCGAAAAGAAATCGGTGGCGACGCTCAAACGCCGGCTCGACGCGCCGGAGTTCACCGCGGGCGCGCCCCTCAGCGAGATGCGCTGCCTGATGGAGCAGGGGTACCTGTGCCTCGGGCCGGCGACGCGCGGTGGCTGTGGCGGCAGTGATGGCGTCCCCCGTTGCATCCGAGCCTACATGCCTTGCGAGGGGTGCTTCGGGCCGCTCACGGACAAGTCCAATCCCATGGTCGACATGATGGGAGCACTCTCGTCCATCGGGCTCGATCCGAAGCAGATCCCCGACCGTGCCGCCACGTTCAACCGCTTCGCTGGCGCCGGCCGCCTGCGGCCCCTCCCCAAGAGGTGAATCATGACCAAGACCCTAGTCATTCAGCCGGTCACGCGCATCGAAGGGCACGCCAAAGTGACGATCCAGCTCAACGACGCCGGCAATGTGGATACCGCGCGCGTGAACGTCATCGAGCTGCGCGGTTTCGAGAAGTTCTGCATAGGCCGTCCGGTCGAGGACATGCCACGCATCACGCCGCGCATCTGCGGTGTCTGCCCGTGGTCGCACCATCTGGCGGCCGCCAAGGCGTGTGACGCGGTCTTTGGCGTGGAACCTCCTCCGACAGGAAGGAAGCTGCGCGAGCTGTGCAACAGCATCGCCTACATGGAAGAGCACATCCTGCACTTCTACTTCCTGGCGGGTGCAGACTTCCTGCTGGGACCGGACGCCGACCACTCGGTACGTAACGTGATCGGTATTCTGCAGGCGGCGCCGGACATTGCGCAGCGCGTGGTGAGGGTGCGGCACATGTGCGCTCGCATGCTGGAGATCCTTGCGGGCAAGGCCATCCACCCACAGGCCGCCGTGCCCGGCGGGTTCAGCAAGCCCCTGCGCGCGGAGGAGCGCGACAAGCTCTGCGCGATGGCAGACGAGACGCTGGAGCTCGCCAAGTTCTCCATCGCCTTCGCCAAGGAGCAAGTGTTTCCCAAGTACCTCGAGGTCGTGAAATCGCTGGGTGTCATCACGACCGGCTTCATCGGCACGGTGACGGATGACGGCGCCCTCAATCTCTACGACGGCAAACTCCGCCTGATGACGCCCGAAGGATCGTTCGAGGAATTCGCGTACGACCGCTACACGGACTTCATCGCCGAGCACGTCGAGCCTTGGACATACCTGAAGTTCCCGTATGCCAAGAAATGGGGCGCGTTCTCGATGGATGAGAACAAGCCCTCGGGCGTGTATCGGGCGAACACACTGGCGCGCCTCAACGTTTGCGATCGCATCAATACGCCGCTCGCGCAGGCCGAACTCGAGGAGTTCCGGCAGAAGTTCGGCCGGCCCGCGCAACTCACGCTGCTGTACCACTGGGCGCGCCTCATCGAACTGCTGCATAACGCAGAGAACGCCATCCGCCTGCTGGATGACCCGGAGATCATCGGCACGAAGACGCGGGTGCCTGTGACGCCGCGCGCGGCGCGCGGTGTGGGCTGCGTAGAGGCGCCGCGGGGCACGCTGATCCACGACTATGAGACCGACGCCAACGGCATGCTGACCAACGTCAACCTGATCGTCGGCACGACGCACAACAACGCGCCCATCAACATGTCGGTCACCCAGGCCGCGAAGAGCCTGATTCACGACGGGAAGTACGATCAGGGCGTGCTGAACATGGTCGAGATGGCAATCCGCGCCTACGATCCCTGCCTGTCCTGTGCCACGCACCGACTGGACGGCAGGTTCGCCGTGAAGCTGGACATCCTGGATTCGGAGGGCAATCAGGTCGGCTCGCTCAGCAACTAGCAATCAGGGGAGGTAGGAGCGTGACCGCCATCCGGAGTTCCGACCTCCCCGAGTTTTGCCGGACGCCCACGCTGGTGCTGGGCTGCGGCAACATCTTGTTCGGGGACGACGGCTTCGGGTGCGCGCTGGTGGACTATGTCACGTCGCACCATCGCGTGTCCGAGGACGTCTGCGTGCTGGACGTGGGCACCGGGGTGCGCAAGCTGCTGTTCACCCTCTGCCTGAGTCCCATACGGCCACGCCGACTGCTCATCGTGGACGCTGTTGACGCCGGGCGTGCACCTGGCACGCTGTTCGAACTGGACCCGGCCGACATTCCGTCCGTGAAGCTGGATGACTTCTCCATGCACCAGCTGCCGACGTCCAACCTGCTGCGCGAGTTGCAGGAGTCTTGCGGTCTCGAGGTGCGCGTGCTCGCCTGCCAGACGGGGCCGCTGCCGGAAGAGGTGAATCCCGGGCTCTCGCCGCCAGTGCAGGCAGCTGTCGCCGGCGCCGCAGAGTGGCTGGTATGCAACTACCTGCCCTTCGCGGAATCGGCGGGCCCACTGCTCGGCCCAAGGGGCGCGAAACCGCGGTTGACAGGCGAGCTCGACCGCATTACTTGAGTTCAGAAATCATTTCTCAATGAAAGTGAATGGGCAACCATGGCCCGACCGACGAAGGATGCACACACCATCCACGAGTTCTTGGGCAGTGCGCACGTCTTCTCGTCTGCGGTGAACGACGTCGTGGAAATGGGTCTGCTGGACGAAGTTGCGGGCCTGACGCTCACGCACTCCCAGTTCAAGCTGCTGAAGATGGTGTCGCTCACCAAGGCGCAGACGATCACGGACGTGGCGCTCTTCCTCGGCGTCAGCAATGCTGCGGCCAGCAAGGCGGTGGACAAGCTGGTGCGCCGCACGTTGCTGCGCCGTCAGGAAGGGCATCCGGATCGGCGCAAGATTCGGCTCTCCCTCACGGAGGCCGGCAGGCGCTTACTCGCCCGCTATGATGTGCGGAAGCGGCGTAAGCTGGCGAAGATCTTCCGTCAGGTTTCGGCAGCCGACTTGCAGCGTACATCCGAACTGTTGGATCGGCTCTCCGCCGCATTGGTGGATCATTCGGCCAAGCCCGAGGAGGTGTGCCTGCAGTGCGGCATCTACTTCCGCAACCGCTGTCTCGTGCGCCAGTTGGTTAAGCGCAACTGCTTCTATCTCCGCAACAGCAATCGGGTTGAGGCGTCGCAGCCTGCGCGCGCCGACGGTGATACCGCGGGGGGCGCGAAGCAGCGCAAGGCGTGAGGTCGAGGACGATGACAGTCCGCAAGATTGAAGTCCGCGAGCGCGTGATGGCGCGCAACGACGAGTTCGCCGCGCAGGTGCGCGCGCGGCTCGCGGTGCACGGCGTCACGGCGATCAACCTCATGTCGTCGCCCGGGGCGGGGAAGACAACGCTGCTCGAGCGTACCTTGGCCGTGCTCGGCGAGCCCCTCGACATCGCGGTCGTGGCCGGCGACGTGCAGACCCAGAACGACGCGGACCGCCTCGCGGTCTATACCGGCCGGCTCGTGCAGGCCATCGTCACCGGCGGCGCCTGCCACCTCGACGCACTGCAGGTGAACGACGCGCTCGACCACATGGACCTCGTCAAGACGCGCCTGCTCATCATCGAGAACGTCGGCAACCTGGTCTGTCCGGCGAGTTGGGACCTCGGCGAGAAGGCGCGCGTGGTGTTGTTCACGGTCACAGAGGGCGAAGACAAGCCGCTCAAGTATCCCAAGATGTTCGAGAAGGCCGACTGGGTTGTGCTCACAAAGACAGACCTGCTGCCGTACGTACCGTTCGACGCGGAGCGCGCGGTGCAGAACTGCCTGCGCGTGAATCCGAAGCTGCGGTTCATTCATGTTTCGGCGATGACGGGACACGGCATGAACGAGTGGTTCGACTTTCTGCGCCACGCGGTCGGCCCACTGGCGGGCGTGTGATGGCTTCCGCCCCGCCCGCGGCGGCGCGGCATCTGAAAGTCACCGGCGTGGTGCAGGGCGTCGGGTTTCGTCCCTTTGTGCATCGCCTCGCGGGGCGACTCAACCTGACCGGCTGGGTGCGCAACGTGGCTGGCACCGTCGAGATTCACCTCGAAGGCTCACCGCCGCAGCTCGATGCGTTTGAACGCTCGCTGCGGGGCGAAGCGCCGCCCGTGGCGCGCATTGACACGGTGGAAACCACGAAGGCCGAGGCGAACGGCGCGAGCGGCTTCGCCATCATCGAGAGTGAGGACGCCGACACCCTGCGCCCGGTGCCGCCGGACATCGGCACATGCGCACAGTGCGAGCGTGAGCTGCTCGATCACGCCGATCGGCGCTACCGGCATCCGTTCATCACGTGCACCGACTGCGGCCCGCGCTACACCATCATTGATCGGCTTCCGTACGACCGCGAGCGCACGTCCATGAAGACGTTCGCGACCTGTCCGCGCTGCGCGAAGGAGTATGGCGATCCGAACGACCGCCGATTTCACGCCGAGACTGTGGCCTGCCCCGACTGCGGGCCGCGCGTGTGGTTTGAGGGCGTCAACGGCGAGGGGCGCGCCGAGGGCGATCCGGCGATACTGCTTGCCGCGACCGCGCTCCACATGGGCGCGGTGGTTGGTGTGCGGGGGCTCGGCGGTTTTCACCTCGCGGTAGATGCTACCAACGACGCGGCGATTCGCCAACTGCGCAAGCGAAAGAACCGCGATGCCAAGCCGTTTGCCATGATGGTGCGCACGCTCGATGCTGCCCGGGCCGTGGCGCACGTCAGCGAACACGAGGCGGCGGCGCTGCAGTCGAGCGCGCGTCCCATCGTGCTGCTCACCCCGCGCGCCGGCGCACACCTTGCCGCCGCCCTCGCGCCCGGACTCGACCGCGTGGGCGTGATGCTTGCGTACACGCCGCTGCACCATCTCCTGCTCAAGGCCGCGGACCGGCCGCTCGTGATGACGAGCGGGAACCTGAGCGAAGAACCGATCGCCATCGGACTCGACGAGGGGCGCACGCGCCTGCGACCGCTGGTGGACGCCTTCCTGCTGCACGATCGCGAGATCCTGTCACGCTGCGACGACTCCGTCGTGCGCGTCGCCGGCGCACACGACATCCTGCTGCGCCGCGCGCGCGGATACGCGCCGGTACCATTGCCGCTCCCCGTGGCGTCGGTGCAACCGCTGGTCGCGGTGGGACCGCATCTCAAGAACACATTCACGCTGGTGCGCGGCAACCGCGCGTTCGTGAGCCCGCACATCGGTGACCTCGAAGGGCTCGAGGCGCTCGAGCACTGGCGGCAAGCATACGACCGGTATCGCGACCTGTTCCGCGTAGAGCCGACCGTCGCGGTGCGCGACCTGCATCCGGGGTATCTCTCCACGCGCCTCGCAGAGGAGCTCGGTCTCGCGCGCATCATTGCGGTGCAGCATCACCACGCGCACATCGCGGCCGTGGCCGCTGAACACGGCGTCACGACGCCCGTGGTGGGGCTCGCCTTCGACGGCACGGGATACGGTGACGACGGTAACGTGTGGGGCTCCGAGTTTCTTGTCTGCGATCTCGCGGGCTATCGCCGGGTCGGGCAGATGCGCTACGTGCCGCTTCCGGGCGGCGACCTCGCCGCGCGCGAGCCGTGGCGCGTGGCGGTGGGCTACGAGTCGTTGGCGGGCTGGCACTCCGAGGCGTTCTCGCTCGCGTACTACGGCGTGCCGTTGTCGCTCCGGTCGGGCGTGCAGACGCAAGTCGCCCGCGGCGTCAACGCACCGTTGGCGTCATCCATGGGCCGGCTGTTCGACGCGGCCGCGGCCGTGCTCGGTGTGCGGCGCCACGCGAGCTTCGAGGGCCAGGCGGCGATGGAACTCGAAGCGCTCGCCGGCGACCAGCATGCCACGCCGCTGCCGTTCCCGGTTTCCGAAGTGGATGGCCGCCTCCAGCTCGACCCCGTGCCGCTGCTCACCGCGCTTGGCGAGGGGCGCCGGCACGGCGTGGATGTGTCGACACTCGCCGCGCGCTTCCATGAGAGCGTGGTGGAGGCATCGGTGGACGTCGCGCGACTCGTCGCTGGCAGCTATGGCCTCGACACGGTCGCGCTGGGCGGTGGCTCATTTCAAAACGCGCGGCTACTCACGCGCATCGCGCGCCGGCTCGCCGAGGGACGGCTGCACGTGCTCGTCGCCCAGTCGCTTGGTCCAAACGACGGTGCGATCAGCTACGGGCAGGCCGCGGTCGCCGCGTGGCAGTTGTCGCGGGAATGACGAGGCCGTATGCTGTCGTTCCACGTGATTCGTTCGACGTCCCTCCTCGCCCCACTCGTCCTCCCTCCCAAGCCTCCGCACTCCTCCCCGTCAACCGTTCCCCATGTGCCTCGGCATCCCAGGTAAGATCCAGTCCATTCGCGACGATGCCGGACTCGCGATGGGCATTGTGGATTTCGGCGGCGTTCGCCGTGACGTCTGCCTGCAGTACGTCGCCGACGAGGTGGCGGTCGGCGACTACGTGATTGTGCACGTCGGCTTTGCGATCACGAAGGTGGACGAGGACGAGGCGCGCCGGACGTTCGAGGTGCTCAAGGAAATGAGCCAGCTCGACGAGCTTCAATGGATGGCTGAAGTCGCGGATGCCTCGCTGAAGGGGACGGAGAAGCCCGCGTGAAGTATCTGGCGGAATACCGCGACACCGACATCGCCAGGACGCTGATTGCGCGCATCAAGGCGCGGGTGACGCGACGCTGGACACTAATGGAAGTGTGCGGCGGCCAGACGCACACGATCGTGCGTCAGGGGCTCGATGAACTGCTCGAGGGCGCGGTGGAGATGATCCACGGCCCCGGCTGCCCGGTCTGCGTCACGCCGCTAGAGCAGATTGACAAAGCGCTGGCAATCGCCGCGCGTCCGAACGTGATCTTCACGTCGTTCGGCGACATGCTGCGGGTCCCGGGCAGCGAATGCGACCTGCAGCAGGTGCGCGCGCGCGGCGGCGACGTGAAGGTCGTGTATTCGCCGCTCGACGCACTGGCACTTGCCCAGCGGCATCCAGAGAAGGAAGTCGTCTTCTTCGCCGTCGGCTTCGAGACCACGGCGCCGGCCAACGCGATGTCGGTCTGGCGCGCTCGCGAGCTGGGGGTCAGCAACTTCAGCGTGCTCGTCTCGCACGTCACCGTGCCGCCGGCCATCACCGCCATACTCGAGGCGCCCGACAATCGCGTGCAGGGTTTTCTCGCCGCTGGCCACGTGTGCGCGGTGATGGGCTACACCGAGTACGAGCCGATCGCGGCGAAGTACAAGGTGCCGATCATCGTCACCGGCTTCGAACCCGTGGACATCCTCGAAGGCATGGCGATGGCCGTGAATCAGCTCGAGGAGGGACGCCACGAGGTGGAGAACCAGTATGTGCGTTCCGTGCGGCGCACCGGCACCGAGCCGGCGCGCGCGCTTGTAGCGCAGGTCTTCGAACTGGCCAACCGGCAGTGGCGCGGCATCGGCGAGATTCCCATGAGCGGCCTGCGTTTGCGCGATGAGTTCGCGGCGTACGACGCCGAGCGCAAGTTCGGCGTCGGCGGCCTGAAGGTCACCGAACCCGAGGCGTGCAAGGCGGGCGCCGTGCTCACGGGGCGCATCAAGCCGCCGCAATGCCCGGCCTTCGGCACGCTCTGCACGCCCGAACGGCCACTCGGCGCGCCGATGGTCTCGACGGAAGGCGCCTGCTCCGCCTACTACAACCTCGCGAAGTACCGCACATCGGAAAGCGCCGAGGCCGCCTCGTGAAGAAGAAGGTGAACCCGGTGGCGCTGAGCTGCCCGGTGCCGCTCGAAGCCACCGATCGCGTGCAGCTCGGCCACGGCTCGGGCGGTAAGCTGAGCGCGCAGCTCGTGTCGCGGCACTTCCTGCCGTACTTCGAGAACGCGGCGCTCGCCCAGCTCGGCGACGCGTCCGTGGTTGCGATCGAGTCCGGTGAGTTGGCCGTCTCCACCGACACGTTCGTCGTGCATCCCATCGAGTTCCCCGGCGGGAACATCGGGTCGCTGTCGGTGCACGGGACGCTGAACGATGTGGCGATGATGGGAGCGCGCGCCGTCTGCCTCACGGCGGGTTTCGTGCTCGAGGAAGGGCTGCCACTCGTCGTGCTCGACCGCGTGATCGCTGCCATGGCAAGCGCCGCACATGAAGCCGGCGTGCCGATCGTCGCGGGCGACACCAAGGTCGTCGAGCGGGGCAAGGCCGACGGTGTGTACATCAATACCACGGGCCTCGGGGCGATGGATGCCGGGTTCCGGCCGGCGCCCGCGCGTGCCCAGGCGGGCGACGCGATCCTCGTGAGCGGGCCGATTGCACGCCACGGCATGGCCATCATGGCCGCGCGCGAAGGGCTGTCGTTCGAGAGCGCGATCACGAGCGACAGCGCGTGTCTCGCGCCGTTGGTGGATACGCTGCGTCCGCTCGGAATGGATGTGCACGTCCTGCGCGATCCCACGCGAGGCGGCGTCGCCAGCGCGCTCAACGAGATCGCCGTCGCGTCAGGCGTGGGCGTCGAAATCATAGACGGTGCGCTGCCCGTGCCCAGTGACGTGCACGCGGCGTGCGAACTGCTCGGCCTCGATCCGCTCTATGTGGCGAATGAAGGAGTGTTGGTGGCGTTCGTCGCCGCGTCGCAGGCCGAGGCGGCGCTTCGCGCGCTTCGGTCACATCCACTTGGTGCTGAAGCGACGCGCATCGGCAACGTAGTTGCGGCGCACGCGCGTATCGTGGCGCTGCGCACGGCGCTCGGTGGGACGCGCGTGGTGGACTTGCTCCCGGGCGATCAGCTGCCGCGGATCTGCTAACGGCGGACGGTGGACGGTAGACGGTGGACGGTAGACGGGGCTTGAGCGCCGAGGGTCCGGTGACCAGCTTCCCCGGCAACGCGTGATCGGAGGATCTGTGTCGCATGCACCGGGCTTCTTGGCCCTCGTCGAGTCCCTGCGCACCAAGGTGAAAGAAGTGACGCTGGCGCAGGCCCGCGCGCGTCAGGTCGCTGGCGCCCACCTGGTGGACGTTCGCGAGCAAAGCGAATGGGCCGCGGGGCACGCCGCCGGTGCGACGTACATCGGCAAGGGCGTGATCGAGCGCGACATCGAGGGCACGATCCCGGACAAGGACGCCGAGATCATCCTCTATTGCGGCGGCGGCTATCGGTCAGTCATCGCGGCCGATTCGCTGCAGCGCTTGGGCTACACGAACGTCAGCTCAATGATGGGCGGCTGGCGCGAGTGGAGCGCGAGCGGCTTTCCGACGGAGCGCTGAGCGTCAGCGACTGGACGCTGCGCCTTCATCCACCAAGTTTACGCCATGGTCAACACGATCTTCGATCCGACCGCACGCGCGGCGCTGCTGGCGCGCATTGACCGGCTCAACGCCAAGGCTCCTGCGCGCTGGGGGAATTTCACGGCGCCGCGCATGGTGTCGCATCTGATCGCGGCGATTCGCATAGCCCTCGGTGACGAGCCAGCGAAGTTCCGTCCAGGCCCGCTGAGCAGCAAGCTACTTCGCTCGCTCGTGATTTACGTGATCCCGTGGCCCAAGGGTGTCAAGACCGCACCCGAGATGCTCGCGCGCGCCCCCGAGTCGTGGACGTCGGACATCTCCGCGCTTAAGGCTGTGATCGAGCGTGCTGCCGCCACGTCGTCTCCCGACGCGTGGCACACGCACCCCGCGTTCGGCGCGCTGTCCGCGCGGGAATGGGGCGCGCTCATTCATCGTCACGTCAGCCATCACCTCACGCAGTTCGGCGTCTGAAGCAGTTCCACATCCGGAGTGATCCATGCTGAAGGAGTTCATCGCGTTCCTGAAGCAGTACGGCGTCATCGGCCTCGCCATCGCCGTCATCATCGGCGGCAAGCTCAATGAGCTCGTGACCGCCGTCGTCGGTGGCTTGCTCATGCCCATCGTTGGCCGCGTCTCACCAGGAGGCGAATGGCGCGATTGGAAGCCGGAGCTGCTCGGCATCAAGTTCGAAATGGGAAAGGTGCTCGGGTCAGGCATCGACTTCATCATCGTCGCCTTCCTCGTGTTCTGGATGGCCAAGAAGATCCTGAAGGAAGAGACAGTCTCCAAGAAGTAGCAACTGGCCTCACCTCTCGTGACAAACGGCGATCGGCTAGCCGCGGAGCTGCGACGCGCGTGGAATGGCGAGCTGTGGCACGGGCCGTCGGTGGCGCATGTGCTGTCGCGCCTCACAGCGCGACAAGCCGCGCACCGGCGCGCCCGCGGCTCGCACACGTCATGGGAACTGGTACGGCACCTGACTACGTGGGTGGAGACGCCGCTGCAGCGATTCGACGACGCCGCGCACAATCCCAGCGAGGCGGCGGACTTCCCCGCGCCGACTTCCATCACGGATGCGCAGTGGCAGCAGGATGTGGCCGCACTCGGCGACGCGGTGGAACGGCTGGCACAGCGCGTGGCCGCGATGACGGACACGGCGCTTGAAGCGCCAGTTGGCGAACGCGGATACACCTACCTCCGGATGGTGGACGGCGTCGTACAGCACCTCGCATATCACTCGGGGCAGGCGGCGATTCTCGCGCGCTCCGAGGAAACCGCCGGTGTCGTTGCGCCGCCGCCGCTGATCACGATCGCCGCGATACTCGTAGCGGAGGCATTGCGCCTTGTGCGTCCGTGGCCTATGCCGTTGCCGCAATGGCTCGGCGTCCCGGTGGCGCTGGCGAGCTTGGCGCTCGTCTGGTGGGCGCACGAGCAATTTGTGAAGGCGCGAACACCGGCCGCGCCGTGGAACGCCTCGCGCGCCCTGGTGCTCGAAGGGCCGTACCGACTGACACGCAATCCGATGTACGTGTCGCTGCTGATCGTACAGGCCGGAGTTGGCCTCATGCGCTCGAACGCGTGGTGCCTCGTCATGCTGCTCCCGGCGTGGTTCGTCCTGCACCAATTCGTCGTGCTGCGTGAGGAGCGCTACTTGCTCAAGCGGTTCGGAGAATCGTACCAGCAACTGCTCGACAGCACTCGGCGCTGGTTCTTCTAGGGCCGGCTACTCGCCGCGCCGTCTCGCGCGCGCGGTCGGTGTGGCCTCGAGCGGATTCTCCGGCCAGTGGTGCTTGGGGTAACGCCCGCGCAGATCCTTGCGCACGTCGAAATACGAGCGCGCCCAGAATCCGGCGAGATCGCGCGTCACTTGCACCGGCCGATGCGCCGGCGACAACAGGTGCAGCGTCAGTGGCACACGCCCTTCACCGACGCGCGGCGTCTCGGCCAAGCCGAAGAGTTCCTGCAGACGCACGGCGAGCGCGGGCGCCGCGGGAGCGGCGTAATCAATCGGTATGCGGGATCCGCTCGGCACCACGCAGTGAGTGGGCGCGAGCGTTTCGAGCCGCTCGCGCTGCTTCCACGAGAGCCGCGCGAGCAGGACATCGGCCACGTCCACGCGCGCAAGCCCATCGAGCGTGCCGTACGACAGCAGGGCGGGGAGGAGCCACTCCTCGATCGTCCCGCACAGGGCGTCGTCACCGACGTCAGCAAATGCCGCGTCGCACGCATGTGCAAAGGCAAGTCGCTCGCGCAAATTTGTCGCGCGCTCATCCCAGCGCAACACCGAGAGTCCTTCGTCGTGCACCACGCCGAGGAGCGCGGTCGCGGCCTCTTCCGCGCTCGGGGCGTCGAGGCGCCGTTCACGCATCACGATGGCGCCCAGTCGCGACACGCGCGTGAGGCGAAGCGTGCGCTTCGAAGCATCCCAGTGGCGTTCGATCGCTTCCGTCGCCTGGGCCGCGAAGTGCACCATCACGTCGTCGGCCTCGATCGCGGCCGCCATCCAGATGCGGCTTTCGCGCGGATCGCCGTCCACGTCGGCGATCGCCAGCCATTCCGATGCGCCAAGCGGCTGCGGCACCGCGAAGGTCGCGCCGCGCCCATTGCGCAGCAGGTAGCGGCCCGGCTCACCTGGGCGCTGGCGTGCCAGTCGATCGGGATACGCAAGCGCGACGAGGAGTCCCATGGCATTGGTGCTCACGTTGCCCCGTTCGGCTGTGCCTCGCGCGCCGTCGCGCGCGTCGTCACGCGCGGAATCACGCCCGCCGTCTCCGAGGTCGTCGTGCGACACGCCGAGTCCGCGCCGCAGCGCATCGGCCTCTCGCCGCACCCGCTGGAGTCGCGCCCGGTCGGCGCGGCGCGCGCGGGCGAACGCGGGGTCGCGCAGCGCGTGCACACGGTCGGCGAGGTCGGCGTCGCCCTCGGCTGACTCGCGATCGAAGAGATCGCGTTCGCCAAGCAACGCGGCGACGTCGCACGCGAGCGCGCCGTGACCCAGGTCGCGGCCACGCGCGACCAGATGCGCGAGGCGTGGGTGCGCGCCGAGTGCGGCCACGTGTCGGCCGTGCGCGGTGATGCGGCCGCTCGCGTCGAGCGCATCGAGTTCGCGCAGCAGCCCTTGTGCCTGACGGAGTGCGCCGTCGGGAGGCGCATCGAGCCATCGCAACGAGCGCGCGTCGTCAATGCCTGCGGCGGCGAGCTCAAGCGCCAGCGGCGCGAGGTCGGCCTCGAGGATCTCCGGCGTGCGGTGGGCGAGCAGCTGCGCGTCGTCGCCTTCCGCCCAGAGGCGATAGCACACGCCGGGCGCGAGGCGACCCGCGCGGCCGCGGCGCTGGTCGGCGGACGCGTGCGGCACGCGCATGGTGGCGAGCCGCGTCATGCCGCTGCGCGCGTCGAACCGCGGCACGCGCGCGAGTCCGCCGTCAATCACGACGCGCACGCCCTCTATGGTGAGGCTCGTCTCGGCGATCGCGGTCGCGAGCACGACCTTGCGGCGGCCGGCCGGACTCGGGCGAATCGCGCGATCCTGTGCGTCGAGGGGCATCGCGCCGTAGAGTGCGATCACGTCAACGGCCGGATCAACATCCTCGAGGAGGGCGGCAGCGCGCGCGATTTCGCCCTGGCCGGGGAGAAAGACGAGCACGTCGCCCTCGTCGCCGGCGATGGCGGCGCGCACTGCGGTGGCCGCGGCGGCCTCCACGCGCTGGCCCTCGCGCGGCGGACGATAGCGCGTCTGTACCGGATGCAGGCGTCCGTGACTCTCGATGACCGGCGCACGGCCGAGCAGCGCCGCGACCGGTGCCGCGTCCAGCGTGGCCGACATCACGACCACGCGCAGGTCGTTGCGGACGAGCGCGCGCGCGTGCAACGTGAGCGCGAGTCCGAGGTCGGCGTGCACGCTGCGCTCGTGGAATTCGTCGAAGAGCACCGCCGACACGCCGTCGAGGGTCGGGTCGTCGCGCAACATGCGCGTTAGCACACCCTCGGTCACGACCTCGACGCGCGTGCGCGCCGTCGCGCGCGTCTCGAGGCGCACCCGGTAGCCGACTGTGCCGCCAACCTCCTCGCCGATCAGGCGCGCCATGTGATGCGCGGCGGCGCGCGCGGCGAGCCGGCGTGGCTCGAGTACGATGATGCGTCCCGTGCACCACGGCTCGCCGCGCATCGCGAGCGGCACGCGCGTCGTCTTGCCCGCGCCGGGCGGCGCCACCAGCACCGCATGCCCCGCCGTGCGCAGCGCGTCGCGCAGCGCGGGCAGGACGTCGTCGATGGGAAGTCGGGGCGCGCTCACGGCTGGGGAGGGAATCGCCCGGGCGGGTTCCCGCCACGGGCATCGCGGCGGTAACTTAGGTGGCACGCACGGAACAGTCCACGACGCTCCCTTCTCCGCCCCGCATGTTCTCCACGCTCCGCGACCGACTCTTCGTCTCCATCGCCCTCGGCGTGTTGGCTGGCGACCTCATCACCAAGCGCATCGCCGAGTCGAGCCTCCCGCTGCACCAGCCGCGGCAGGTCATCGGCGAGTACCTGCGGTGGACGCTGACGTACAACACCGGCGCGGCGATGAACATGTCGCTGGGCACTTCGTCACGGGTCATCTTCTCGGTGCTCGCGGTCGTGATGATTGCGGTGATTCTGCGCATGTGGCGCGGGCTGCCGCCGACCTCAACGTGGCTTGCCGCGTCCCTTGGTATGATCGTCGCCGGCGCGACGGGCAACCTCCTTGACCGCGTGCGCAGCGCGCACGGCGTAGTGGACTTCATCGACGTCGGCATCGGGACGGCACGCTTCTGGACCTTCAACGTGGCCGACTCGGGCGTGTCGGTGGGTGCGGTGATCCTCGCCATTCTCACGTGGCACGAGCCGTCGCATGCCGCACCCAAGGCGAACGAACAGTCATCCGTGCCGGACGTTGCGGCGGCCGAGGACGGACCACCGCCACCGGCGTAAGCCAGCGTCCGCTCGTGAGGCGCTGCGCACCGCCCTGACCGCTGTCCCGAGCGGATCGTAGATTCGCCGAATGACCACCGCCTTCATTGCCGGCGCCACCGGATACACGGGGCGCCACGTCACCGACCGGCTCGCGCGAGAGGGCGTGCGCGCCGTGGCGCACGTGCGGCCCGACTCAGCGGCGCTCGGCGCGTGGACCGCGCGCTTCACCGCGGCTGGTGCCAGCGTGGACGCGACGCCGTGGACTGACGAGATGGCGCGCACGATGGCACGCCTGCGACCGGACTTCGTCTTCGCCCTGCTCGGCACGACGCGCGCGCGCGCGGCGCGCGACGAGCGCGCCACGGGCAAAGCGGCAGGCTACGAGGCCGTCGACTACGGTCTCACCGCGCTCTTGCTGCATGCGGTGCGTGCTGCGGCCATCCGTCCGCGCGTCGTCTATCTCTCGTCCATCGGTGCGCGCGAGCAGAGCGCCAATCCATATCTTGCCGTGCGCGGACGCTTCGAGCGCGAGTTGCAGGAAAGCGGCCTGCCGTATCTCATCGTGCAGCCGTCGTTCATCTCTGGCAGTGACCGCGACGAGCGGCGCGTGGTGGAGCGCATGGGCAGCATCGCCCTCGACGCGCTGCTCGGTGTCGCCGCGCTAACCGGCGCGCGCGCGTTGCACGACCGCTGGGCCACGCTCACGGGCGACGCACTCGCGGCAGGAATGGTGCGGCTCGCGCTCGACGCGCCGGATGGGTGTGCCATCGTCGACGCGGCCGACGTCCGCCGCGCCGCGCGCGCGGTGTAACCTCGTCACGCGGCGGCCGGCACGGCTTGACGCGCCAGGTCAGCGTGTGTTTGGCTTGAGACGTGACCAGAGCCCATCGTCATCCTGACGTCGTGCTGATCGCGGCGGTGCTTGCGTTATTCGCATGCGCGGAGCCGCGCACCGCGCCGCCGACGGTGATCACGGGCGACTGGGGCGGTGACCACGCCGGCCTTGTGGCGACGCCCGACAGCGGCACGCTCGAGTACGACTGCGCAGCCGGCCGCATCACCGAACCGCTGCGCCCACGAAGCGACGGGAGCTTCACCGCCATCGGCACGCACACGCCGGGTCACGGCGGCCCTATTCGGATTGACGAGGTGCTTCCCAAGCGGCCGGCGCGCTACACCGGCCTTGTGGATGGCGATCACCTGACGCTCACCGTCGTCATGACCGATTCGGCCGTGACCGTCGGCACGTTTGACCTCTGGCACGGACGTTCGCCGCACGTCTTCAAGTGCCTGTGATCATGAGGACCGCGGGCCGTCCCTCCGGCCACGACGCGCGTTAACTTGCAGGCGGCCACGCCGACCACGAGACGTCATGGACATCGCCGACCTGCGCAAGGAGTACTCCACCACCGGCATCTCACGCGAAGACTTGCGTGATGATCCGGTGAAGCAGTTCCGCGCCTGGTTCGACCAGGCGTGCGAGGCCGGCATCACCGAGCCCAACGCGATGTCGCTCGCCACCGCGTGGCGCGACGGACGCCCGCTGCTGCGCACCGTGCTGCTCAAGCAGTACGACCACCGGGGCTTCGTCTTCTTCACCAACCTCGAGAGCCGCAAGGCACTGCAGCTCGCCGAGAATCCGCAGGCGGCCCTTCTATTCCCGTGGGTCTCGCTCGAACGGCAGGTGATGATCACTGGCGTCGTGGAGCGCGTCTCGCTCGCCGACGCCACCGCGTACTTCATCACGCGCCCCGTCGGGAGCCAACTGGCCGCGTGGGCGTCGCCGCAGAGCACAGTCATCACGTCGCGCCAGTTGCTCGAGATGAAGTGGGAGGAGATGAAGCGGAAGTTCGCCGATGGCAAGATCCCGCTGCCGTCGTTCTGGGGCGGGTATCGCGTGGTCCCGCGCGTCTTCGAGTTCTGGCAGGGGCGCGCGAACCGGCTGCACGACCGGTTCCAGTACGAGCGGCAGGGCGACGGCGCCTGGCGCATCGAGCGCCTGGCGCCGTAGAGCACCGGCTACGGCTTCACGACCTTCGCCTCCTCGACGATGATCGCGTACTTGTAGCCGGCGCCAAAATCCTTGCTCGTCTTCACCGTGCCGCGCACGGTGACCGTCTGTCCCTTCGTGACGTTGTCCATCGTGGTGACGGTGATGTCGTTGTCGCGCTTGGCCTCATCGCCGCTGCCATCCTGCAGATGCAGCCAGTTCTTGCCCATCACCTGCGCGTTGTACTTCACCACGATGCCGCGGATCGTGACGGTCTTGCCCGCAAGCGCGTCCTTCTTGGCCCACGCCTCGGCGATCGTGTAGGCGTCCGGACCGGTGGCCTTCTCCACCTTGCCCACCTTCACGGGTTCGCTGGGCGGCAGGGCGACGCCCGTGTGCGGGTTGGTACCGGGCGGCATCGCGCCGGGTCCCCCAGCGGCACCCATCGGCGGGGCGGCGCCCGCGCCGTTCACCGACGCATCGCTGCCGTCGGGTGTCAGCGTGCCGAAGTACACCTCGTCAAACGTCCGCTTCAGCGACTTCGACTCGAACTTCGTCATCAGCATCGGATTGTGCACGCGCACCATCGCGCCCTTCGCGACGTTCGTCTGGGGCACGGCCGCCCACGTCTCGCCCTGCGTGGTTTTGATCTGCAGGTAGCTGTAGGGCGGGGCATCGAGCTTCTGGAGCACGGGACCGGCCAGCGCACCCGCCGGCGCGGAAGTCGTGGCAGCGCCAGCGCCAGGAGCCGCGGCGGGCGCCTCGCTCAGCGGCACTTTCTGTTGTTCGGCACTATCTGATTTGTAACCGCAGCCCGCAACCACGCTCGCGAGCAGCAGGGGAAGGACACTTCGCATGCAATGCACTCCTGAAATGGTCACGGGCGGTCCAGCGCGCCCTGCGCTGAATGTAAAAGGGTGCGTCTTCAAACGGAAAACTACCGTTGCTCCTCGGCGACGTCACGCCGACGCGCACGCACCATCGTGAAGATCAGCGAAACGACGAGCAGCACGGTGCCGAGCACCAGGAACGATGCAATCCGGTACGCTGGCGCCAGCTGGAAAATGCCCACCACGATCATGTAGAGCGCTGTCAGCAGCAGCGTGAGGTGGCCCATCCAACGGTACTTCGGGCTGCGTACCACGAGGTTCATCACGTAGTACGACACGGCGATAGCGACCCACGACACCGGCACATACGCGCGCGCCACCAGGTGGAACAGCGCCCACGGAAAGATGATGAACGCACTCGCCAGATACGCGTTGCGCATCATCTCCGTCTGCAGCGCGAGCCGCTCCTGCTGCCAGCGCAGGATGCGCGCCGTGAGCAGCGCCACGATGCCGAAGCCGATGCTGATGCCGCTCTCGCTCTTTGCGGTCATCGCGTACGCGAAGACAATGCCAAGGTAGATGAAGAAGTTGCCAACGACGATCAGCTTCGAGCGGAAATACAGCGCCGTCGCGACGACGAGCAAGCTCTCCGCCGAGAGCCAGATGAACAGGGTCGGCACGGGGATCAGCTTCGCCAGCGCGACGCTGAGGGCGAGATAGGCCGTCATCGCGTAGAAGAACGTCGCGATCTGGCTGTGCTCATGCCGCCAGAACGCGATCGCCAAGCCGAGGAAGACGACCGTAGCCGCAAAATGGGCCGGGCCGAACAAGGCGGGCGTGGCACCGACTGTCGCGACGACGAAGAGCGCATAGCCGGCGCCGCAGTTGAGCAGCACCGCGATGATCGTGGCGGAATCCTCGTCACTCGTGTCGCGCCGCAGGAACGACGCCACCGCGATCACCAGCGCATACGCGAGCACGAAGAATGCGCCCGCCGAGGGACGCGCCTGAATCTCGAGCGGCCGGCCCTGCCACGGCCGGTTGATGAGCCACAGCGCGTGCGACAAGTAAGCCGCGGGAATGAGGAACAACTCCAGCCACGGCCAGCCTTGCGTCACGACAGCCCACGCGCCCACGCCAAGTAGGAGCGTGACGCCAACGAAGACGACCCACGGCGCTCCGATGGCCACGACGCTCACGAAGCCGGTGAAGAGCGCGATCACCACGAGCCACGCCGACCGCCGATACATCGCGCCGCCAATGTTTGCCGCGACGACGGCGATGAGCAGCGCGCGGCCCGCGAGGCCGTCAATGGACAGCACGTGCTCGTCGCCAATGAAGAACAACCGCAGCACCGAGAAGAAGAAGAGCGCCATTCCTGCGCCGCGGAAATAGCCCGCGACCAACGCGAACGTGCGGTGCCAGCGGAATCCGAGCGCAGCCAACGCGAGCGCGACCACGCCGCCCGCCAGCGAGGGGAGCCACGGCGGCAGGCCGCCGAGCGGCAGCAGCAACGCGAAGCCGACGCCGCACGTGAGCACGAGGATGCCCACGCTCGCCATCCAGTTCTGCCCGACTTCGAACTCGAGGTCGCGTGCGGCAAGGACAGGCGCAGACGCGACGTCCGCGTCAGGAGCCGCGGACTCCGCCGGCACCGCAGGCGTCGCCGGGGCGCTCGGCGGCAGCTCGAGGTGTGCCTCAAGGCGCGCCAAGCGCCGCTCGAGCGAATGCAGCGTCTCGAGCAACGACCGTTCCAGCTCGCGATCGCGTCCTTCGATCATCGCGGCTACGGCGAGCGACGC